>NZ_JAHZBQ010000002.1:0-300000 GCF_019423325.1 Campylobacter sp.
TAAAGCCCCAGGTAACCCAGCTAGAGGATGCGGCAGATCCTTGGGAGATGAGGGCAGCGGTTTTAGAGGCTACGTTGGCGGTAGCTAGAGCGATATTTGATAGATAGTATTTCTCCTCGTCCTTTACGTCCTCTATTATGTTTTGTAGGTCTTCGATATCGGAGTAGTCTATGCCTACCTCTTTAGCCTTATAGCGGTTCTTTAACTCAACAAGTTTGTCTTGTAGAGCATTTTTCTGATCCTTATACTCCTTATATTGCTTTTTGGTCTGATTTAGCTGTTTTATCGCTTCTTGCAAGGCGATAGCCGCAGGAGCTATTTGAGCGTATTCGTTTTGAACGGTAAGAGATATGGAGCCTTCCAGATGCTTAGAGTTAGATGAGGAGCTTGCGGTATCGGTGGAATTTATTATATTTATATTTCCATCTTTGGATATTAAGTTAAGATCCTCTTCGGCCTTTAAGTTTGAGCCTATAACGCTTAGGCTATTATCCCCTCTAAGAGTTATATTTTTAGCTTCCATATTAGAAGAGACGGTCTCGGTACCGTATAGGTTCGTATTGGATTTATCGTATGAGGCATCGGCTAGCTTTACTTTAATGCTCGTATCCTTCTTAAGTTCGTCTAAGGACTTCGGCTTCATCTGACTTAGGATATCTTTTACTTTAGCAACAGATACGGAGGTGCTTTTTTGCAAGCTTTGTTCGCTATATTCGTTAGCGGCAGCGGATATCGTTAGGTTTTTGGCGTCTACATTTATATCTCCGCCCGCTTTCATATTTGAAGTTATAAAAGCTGTAGGAGAGTTTAAGCCTATATCGCCCGCAGCTTTGATATCGGATAGTTTAGATATACCTTCCTTTACCTGCTTGCTATTATAATCCGATCTATATATCTCAGTAAAGGTCTTGCCGCCTATCTTTTCTACTCCTATAGCAGCTATAGCATTTTCCGGAGCTATGATAGATGCTGCTACCAAACCGGAATATGTTAGAACCGATATAGGGTTGAATCTCGTTTTTTTATGGGCGCTTCGCTCCTCTTTATATTCCTTGGCTGCTAGGATATTTATGGAATTTCCCGCGCCTAAGTTTAGATTGCGTCCGCTTGAAATATCCGCAGATATTAAGCTTAGATCGTTCTTTGCTCTTAAGTTTATATCTGCTGTTTCGCTAGAGAGGGAGGAGCTTTGCAAATTTCGTTTATAAAGCGAGTGCATATCCATACTAGCTTTCAATCCACCCAAAGAGGATTTGGAGCTATTTTTATAGTTTAAGAAGCTATAGCTTAGAGGCGATATATTTATATTGTTTCCCGCCTGCATATCTATGGCTTCTTTAGCTTTTAACGCAGAGCCTGCTATATTAATATCGGCCTCTTGCGAGCTAAGCATTATATTTTTAGCGCTTATGCTAGTAGGCACTACGCTTTGATTTAAAGCTTTAGTAGTAGTGCTTTTTTTAGACGCAAAGCCCTTTTCTTTAAATTCGCTCTCGTAGTAGTTGCTATCGATATCCCCACTTAGATTTATGGAGTTCTTTGCCTGCAGCAAAGCATCTCCGCCGCGCGCATTAATATCCGCTCCGCTTATACCTATACCGCCTGCTTTAATTAGGATATTATCTTTGGCGTTAAGTTTAGAGCTTGTATTCTTAACGATATCCTCTTTATAGTATCCGCCCTTGCTTTTAAAGTTATAGCTTAGCTTCTCCTCCGCGCTATTTATGTCTACGCTCTTTGCGGCGTTTAGGATTAAATTTGCAGCCGAGTCTATGCTCGCTCCGGTTACGGTTATATCGCGAGCCGCATTTAATGCTACGCTGCCTTCGGTAGATTTTATATTTGAGATAGTGCCTATATAGGTGCTGCTTTGATCGCCGTAGGCTCTATTTAGGTTTATCTCTTTACTTAGAGTTTTATGTACTATATCTCTACCGGCGTTTAAGCTTACGCTGCGTCCTTGTATCAAAGAGGATGCGTTTATTATATCCTTTTTGGCCGATATGCTTAAGGCGTTCGCGGCGATGATGGAGGCGGAGTTTAAATTTGATACGCTGCCCGCTTTGAGGCTCATATTAGAGCCCGCGTAGATTATCCCTTCGTTTCTAAGATCGCCGTTTACGCTTAGATCTATGCTGCCTCCTGCGTATATCAAAGAAGGTGCGGAGCCAAGTAGAGTGCCGTCATCTTCCTCCGAAGAGTTCAAGGATGTCCTTTTTTTATCATAAAGCAAGCTTAGCTTATTGTGCATATATGAAAAATCCGGTATCAGCTCGCTATAAACGTAGAAGGTGTTATAAAATTTACTGCTTATAGGCGAAAAGAGATTGTTTATATAGCTAGGTCTAATGATATCTTGCATATCCGCTTCGTTATTAAGGCTAGGCGCAAGATCGTTTTTATTTAGATTTAAAGCGTTAGGATTACCGAGCCCCTTGCCTATTAGGGAGTAATCTATTTTAGAAAAAGCTTCCTTTATAAGAGCAGGAGCGTTACCAGAGTTTATCTGCCCGTGTGAGTTTAAATTTGAAATATCGCCCGCGTAGCCTTTTATATCTTTTTTAGCTCCTATTATGGAGATAATAGCAGGCTGGGAGTAGTAGATATTCTTTTGGTCGCTATAGCCGCCTTTACCGCCGTGGCTTTTATGTTTCCATCTATACTCCGCCTGGCTCGTTATACTATGATTTAGACTTAAAGAGCGGTTGTTTAGGCTCTTTACATTTAAAGATAGATCGTTATAGGCATAAATTACGCTCTTATCGTTATTTAGCTCATCTATGTTAAGGTTGCTATCCCCTGCGGAGATTATGTTTGAGCCCATAAATTTACTTAGGCTATCTTCAGTTATATACTCTTTATTGATGCTGTAGCTTATCTGCCTTAATCTCTCCTTCTTATGAGGCTTGCTTCTTCTTATGCCGAAAAGATTATCTTTTAAATTTAACATTATAGCGTCATATAGCCTAGTATCCTCCCCTGGAAGCCTAGTATTTTTATATAAGCTTAATACGTATAGATTCATATCCTGCTCGCTAAGCTCCTCCATGATCTTAGCGTTTAACTCGTCCTGGCTAATATTAGGATTTTGCTTAAGGATGCGCTCTTTTATCTCGGCTGCATTGACCTTTAAAGGGATGGCTACGCCGCTGCAACCCCAACCGTCACCATTGCAGGTAAAATCTATATTATAGCCGGTGCTTTGAACTCTCTTTACGGGCTCGTTAACCGAGCGGTTATTTAGCTTTTTAGTATTGATATTAAGAGCGCCCCTTGCATATATCAAAGAGGAGGCGTTGGTTATCTCGTCTGCCTTGCCCTCCCCGCCTCTTTCATTAAAAATATTTAAATTTCTTTGAGAGATGATGTTAGATAGCGCTTCGTTGCTAAGAAAGCTCGTATTTATAACTATATCCCCTCCGCTAAGTATATTGGACGCGTCTTGATTGAGGATATTTTTAGCGTTTAAAGCCATGCCGTCTTGCGCATAAACGAGGGCTTTTTTGTTTATTAGGCTTTCAGAGTTTGTTATCAGCTCGCCGCGCGCGATTAAAGAGCCTAAATTTAAAATTTGCTCCTTTGCTTTTAAAGCCAAATTTCTAAGTGCGGCTATGATGCTTTCGTTTTTGATACCCTTTGCGTTTATGATCAGATCTTTATTGGAGATCAGCCTTTGCAAGGCAATAAAATTTCCTTGTAGGTTTAAATATATATCGCCGCTTGCGTAGATCCCTCCGTTATAGCTCAAATCCTCCTTTAGCCCCAGATATAAACTACCGTCCGAGTTTAGCTTACCTAAAGCGCTAAGACTATCTAGGTTTAAAGCGAGATCTCCTTTGGAGCTTATAAGTCCCTCTTCATTATTAAGAGCGCCTTTGTTTATGATTAAATTTCCTCCGCTTAGGATAGAGCCCTTAGAATTATCTATGCTGTCGTAGCCCAAAAGAACGCCTCCTAGGGAGATGATCTTTGAGCTTTCGTTGCGTAGATTGTTGCCGCGCAAGCTTAAGCCCTCTTGTACTATAAAGGTAGAACCTGAAAGGTTATAAAAATTTGGAATTTCGGAATCCAATGCCCTTAATACCATTAGGCTATTATCATTTAAGAGACTCTCTTTTATATCCAAATAGCTTTCGTTTGAAAGTATCGCTCCGCCTATATTTGATATGTGATCCGCGCTTATTATGCTAAGCTCGTTTTTGGAAGGAGGAATAACTCCTGTTTTAAAAGAGTCTTTGCTCTCATCTAAGCTTAACTCCTTTAGTCTTTCGCTCTTAGCCGCTCCTATTACGGCTCTATCTTTGTTGCTTAGGCTTCTGGCCTCTATCTTTAAGGCGGAGCTTGAGCTTATGGAGCCTTTTATATTATCTAACCTATCGGCTTTTATCTTTAGAGTATTAGCCTGTATATTTCCTCTGTTTTCTACCGAGGAGGCTTTTATACCCAGATTGGAGGCTGAAATTTTAGAGCCCTTTTGGTTGGAGATGGTCTTTGAGCTGATTTGAGCCTGTCCGTTGGAACCCAGCTTTCCTTCATTTATCAGATCTCCGTTGGCGTCTATCTTTAAAGAGCTGTCCGCTAAGATAGCCCCTTTATTATTGATGCCCGCTCCATCTTTAGTAGATATTATATTTATCTTGCCCGCATACATTCCCCCTAGGGCTGAGGAGTCTATGGATACGCCCTTAGGATGCGATCCTCCTTCTTGCTCGATCTTTAAATTATCCTGCCTCAATCCGGAGTTTGTATTTTTTAAAGATACCTTACCGTCCGTCGCTACTACGTTTATCTCGTTTGCGTAAATTTTACCCTCCAGCTTTAGGCTATTAGATATTACGTTTAGATAATCTCCGTTATCGTTTAGGCCGTCCGCTCCTATATTTATAGAACCATCTTTGCTTATGTTTAGAGATTTAAGATGTCCGTTTTCATAGGAGGGCGTGGCGGTGCTTAACGTAGTGGAGGAGGAATTTATTATGGTAGCGCCGTTTACGTTGATGCCGCTAGGATTGGCGATGATGAGATCGGCTTTTCTGCCTGCTATCTCAATACTCCCTTGTAAATTTGAAGGAAGAGGCGAGTTTACCTGATTGATTATAAGCTTAGCCTCGCCGCGATTGAGCCTCGGATTTGGCGGTATATAGCCTGCAGTTTTACTTATGGCTCCGCCTTGAGAGTTATTAAATACCGTGCCCTCTTTAGGAGTGTTAAGCTTGGAGTATTCGTTGATAGAAATCCCCTTGTCGTTAGGAGAGGCGATATCTATTTGAATGGCCGGAGCATTCGGAGTTTGAGACACCGAAGCTCTATGATTTACGGGGGCGGAGTTATCGGGTATTATCTCGCAATATGAAAAACAAGGAGCCAGCAAGCTAAGAAGCAAAAGAGCGGCAAGGCGCTTGCTTACTTGGGTAAAGACGTCGAAATATCCTTTTGTATCAGTAGAAGCGCCAAGTCGCCCCGAGCTATTAAAGATAGAATTAAAACCTACAATTTGCATACCTATAACCTCCGATTGCGATGGTTTTATATCTTAAATTTCTTGAATACTTTCTTAAAAAAATAGTAAATTTCAAATATTTTATTTAAAATTTGTTTGAATTTATTTTAGGGCTCGATTTGGGCGCAGGACTGCTATTTTTCGGCTCTTAGTATGGCGTATCTGCGCTAAAATAGTTAGTAAAATTTACTAAGAGTTATATAGTCTTCGTTTATATTAAATGCCGCGATAAGCGCCGATAAAATTTCGCTACATTTTTAAACGATAAATTTAAAAGTCGTAGCTTAAAGAGAAATTTAAAGCAGGAGTGTCCGTTTTAAAATTTTCCGGTTTACTAATAGGAAAAGCTACCAAAAGATCATATCCAAAAGAGCCTGAAATATTTCCTCTAAGGCCTACGCCCCCGCCGCTAAGCATTTCGCCCTGCGAGGGATAATCTTTTCCCTTAGAGCTAAGCTTACCGACATCAAAGGCCAGGTAAACGCCGTTATTTTTAAAATACTTATATTCCAAGGTATTTCTTATATAAAAGCCGCTATCTCCAAGCAGGCTCATCTGAGAGTCAAATCCTCTAACGCTATAGTATCCGCCGATATTTAGCCTATCTATAGGGCTAAGATGGGTGCTGGCTCTTCTTGCGTAAAGTTCCAGCTCGTAGCTTAAAGGGATAGCGGAGGATCTAGTTTTAAAATTTAACGCAGCGTTTATCAAATGATACCTTGAGCTCCCGCCGCCGAAGTCTTCATCGGGCGCTCTTAGGGCGTTAAACGCCCCCGTGGATTTTAGGTACGAAAGCATCATCTCCACCGAAGAGTTATCAAAAAATACCTTGGATTTTAGCCCCGCTTCATAGCCGCCCTCACGTTTTCTTTGGTTACTAAGCTCATAATCTTGTATATAGTTTTTATACTTTTTTTGCCAAATTCTAAAAAACAGAGAATTTTTGGAGTTTTGATTTCTAAAATATACGTAGTTAAGATCCAAATTTCTTCTAACGCTGCTTCCGCTATAGGTATAAAGCTCATACGCTCCAGGCACTATTTGATCGTAGGTGTATCTGTTCTGCCAAAAAGATAGAGAGAAGTATCCGAAAGGTATACTAAAGCCTGCGTAGTAGTTAGCTGATCTGCCGCTTTTGCTATCATCCCCTAAAGATTTTTTATCTCCTCTTAAAAAATTTCTACCGTAAGAAGCAAATACGCTCTCGTTTAATCCAAGTAAATTTAAGCCGTAAAGCATAGCCGTGCCTTGGTATTTGCCGCTAGATTTGGAACCCAGATTATCAGCGCTTAGTCTAAACAGCAGAGGCAAGCTTTGCTGTTTAGAGATATTGATATCGGAGTAGCCCTGCTTTGCGGAAGGGCTTAAGCTTATCTCCGCCTCGCTTCTTGAAGCGGCATTGAAATTTTCCATAGCCTGCTCCAGATCTCTTAAGTTTAAAATCTCTCCCCTCTTATCGCCGCCGAATGCGGTAAAGATACTTCTTTGGTTCTTAGCTTCAGAGCCGGGCTCAAGCGATATCTCGCCTATGCGTCCTGGATGCAGAGCTAAAAGAAGGGTGCCCGAGGAGATGTTTTGCTGGGGGATGGAAACGGAGGTAGTAATAAAGCCTGCGGATATGATTTTATTGTTATACGCTCTTGCCAGAGCTAAAATTTCATCGCCTCCCAAGCAATCGCTGCTTTTAAATTTAAGCTCTTTTAGAGTTGAGTTTAAAATTCTTTCAAACCCCGGCGGAACTGAATGGTCGGAATTCGAGGTAGGACCAATGGACTTAGCGGGAGTTTTTACTTTCGCGCGCCCCAAGTTTTCATCATTCGGTTTATAGATAATGACGCCCGAGCCGGCACCGTATTTAGGGTTGACGGCTGGAGTTTTCAGATCATCTTTGTTTTTAGATTCGTAATCCGCTTCGTTAAATTTAGAATCCGCGCTACTTTTCTGCTCGTTTTGCGCTTCTGCGTTAATCAGTTTGATCTCATAAATTTTAAAGCAAATTCCTGCTTTCTTGGGCTCCGCGGTTGCGTTTGAAACGGGAGACTCTTCGCTGCGTATCGTTATGAAGGGATCCTCGGCGCCTTGTCTAATTGATCTTATTCTTTGCTCTTCGGAATTTATGGCGCCAGAAATATCGGCAGGAGTAGCCATTAACACTTTAAGAGCTAGGCTTAAGCCTATAAAGATAGAGACCAGAATAAGCTTGACGCTTTTAACGCCGCGGGGTTGCAAAGAGGCTCCTTTAAATTTACTATCGTAGCGATAAGATAATGGTTTTTATAAAACATCGATTGCGCCTATTTTTTACGATTGGAATATCGCCGCAAAAAACTTTATAGTTTAAGCATGGCAAAGCATCTATTGGCATATATTCGCTTTTTATAGGCTTTGTCTTCCACTAGGAGCTATCAATTAAAATTGGCGATAATACACTAATTTTTTAAATTTTTTGGTAAGGTTTCTTAGGTTTTGGTGCTAATTGAGATTTTAGATTTTATCACACCCGCAATCTCGATCTTTTTATAGACCCCCCCCCCCCCATAAAGTCTAATTCAAAAAATGAACACTTATTCCCTCATACCATTCAAAACATCCACATATCAGATTTTACCATTCTCTATCACCAAGCCTTTTCTATAAAAAACGATGACACCTCTGAAAAACAACGAGGCTCCTAAAGAATAACAAAGCTTCCTACCATTTTTTTATTCTCCCGTTATAATAGGAGCGGTAATCTTTAAATTTACCACAAAATCTATCACAAAGGAGCGGATGTGCATTATGAAAATTTTAAAAGCGAAGCGCAATAAAAAAAGAGCGAACAATATGTCTAGATGACTTTATCGGGGTCTGTTTTAAAAGCCGGATCGTCTTTAATTTTGGAAAAAACTTTCATAACCGTTTATCCTTTAAAATTTCATATATTTTCATAGGAGAGATTATAAAAGTTTTCAAAGAGTTTAGAACTAATATATATTTTTTAATATATATTAGTTTCTCTTAAGCCTACTGCATAGTCTAGCATTTTTAAGATTTGAAATTTTTTTAAAAAATTTGAAAAAGCCGTAAAACAGGGCTTCTAAAAAAATCAAAAAACTAAAATTAGGGGGGAAATTTGATAGATGGTGTCCCCGACAGGATTCGAACCTGTGGCCTCAAAATTAGGAATTTTGCGCTCTATCCTACTGAGCTACGAGGACAAAATCGGCAATTTAATCGCCGATAATATTCATAACGTCGTCTAGTTTTTTGTGAAGATCTTTATCGTTGATGGGCTTTGTCATAAAGTCATAAGCACCCTTATTTAAAGCCTCTCGTTTAGCGGTCTCGTCCGTCGTAAGGACGATGACGGGGATATGAGCTATACTTTCTCTAGCGTGAAGATTATCTAAAAATTCCAGCCCATTCATCACAGGCATTACAATATCTAATAAAATCAAATCAACGGGCTGAACTTCGAGTACGGCAAGGGCGTCCAAGCCGTTTTTGGCTTGGAGTATGGTTTGGAATTTGCCGTATTTTTTTAGCATAACTTCAAGTAGCTTTAAATTTATAGCGTCGTCATCAACCGTTAAAACTTTCAAATCTCTCATTTAAGACCTCATCCTTATATATATTTTTGTGCGAGTTTCTCAAGACCCGACTTGGTGATATTGTAACTAGCGACTTCGCTAAATAGTGGATTTTCATCGTTGTCGTTAGAAAACAGCACTAGCTTGGTCGCAGATGCTTTTCGGCGCAAGCTCTCTAACGCCGCTAAATCTAGCCCCGCTAGCTTTTTATCAATCAAAACAAGCTTATAGCTGCCCGTAGCCGCCATAGAAATAAGCTGGTCGAAATTGCCCGCAATTTCTACGTCTTTATACTGGTGTTTTAATATGCTGGCAAAAATTTTACTTTCCATAATGTTTGCCTTACATATAAGTATATCTTTTGTCGGCACGCGTGCACCCTTAGCTTTCACTACGTCATCAGAAACTATGCTTTTTTTAGGAACTAGCTTCATTATCGTCTTTGGCACTTTGACAGTTTTAATGACCGTCTTAGGTACCTGACGTTTTACAAGCTTTTTAACCAGCTTCTTTGTAGTTCCACCGGCAGGCGCTGCATCGGATCGTTTATCGCCGATAAAATTATCTAGCATTTGGGCTAAGATATCCTTTTTGATCGGCTTGGTGCAGTATTCGTCAAGCCCTGCTGCCATAAATTTCTCTCTATCGCCCTTTAGCGCATTGGCAGTAACAGCCACGATCGGGATGTGGCGGAGATTATTCTCGTGTTCGTATTGCTTGATCTGCTTTGTAGATTCGATACCGTCCATAACAGGCATCGAAATATCCATAAATATGAGATCATAGTCGTTATTGGCTTTTCTGGCTTCCAGCGCCAAAAGCCCGTTTTCGACTATCGTTAAATTCATATTAAAGCTATTTAGTGTATGCTTCATAAGCTTTTGGTTGATCTCATTATCCTCCGCAATAAGGATTTTGGCGTTATATTTTCTATTGACCAAAGGTACATTTTCGTCGGCAGGATTTCGCTCTACCGGTACTTCAACCTCTTCTTCGACTTCGACATCCTCTTCGACCATAATGGTTTCTTCCTGCTGCTCGTCTTCGTACACGGTAACGGGCACCTCGACCATCTCCTCTTCCTCAGGCTGCGAGATAACTACCGGTTCGACTTTTACGCTAACAGGCTCGATCTCGGGCTCTTCGACATGGACGTTTTGAGTAGCAGGCTCTACCTTTTGAATATCCACAGGCTCCGGCTCAATACTCGGCTCTTCGGCAGGAATATTTTGAGCCGCTGGTTCTACTACTGGCGTTATCGATTCAAACTCGATATTTGAAGGCTCCTGTTTAACCTCTTCAAGTTTTGGCTCTATAGGTTTTAGTTCGGGCTCAATTGCTACCGGCTCTGGCTCAACAGCGATAGGTTCTGATTCGATTATCTTTTCAGTTGGAATTTCAGGTTCTGAAAGTTTAACACTTGAAATTTCATCTTCATGAGTAGAAACACTTGAAGTATCAGGCTTCGAAGCTTTAGCGATAGGAATTTCAGGCTCGGTTTTAATGGCTACAGGAATTTCTTCTTCTACGCTTGGAATTTCAACCTTTTTAACAGGCTCTTGCGCTTTGACGCTCGGTTTGATATCCGAAAGATCGATATCTATATCAGGAATTTCAATCTCAGCCTTAGGCGTCTCAACCTTAGCCTTTGGAATTTCTATTTTTGCAGGCTCAACCTTTACTTCTTCTTCCTCTTTCTTAATCTTAGGAAGCTCTATTTCGATATCGGAAAGATCAATGCTAGGAGTTTCGGCTTTAGGAGCCTGGGTCTGCGCCGCATGTGTTTTGAGCCCCACAAAATCATCAGGAATTTCCAAAGATATAGGCTCATCGATATCGGTCTGGGCATCCTTTGTGCTTGAAGGCTCTACTTTTGGCTTTTCTGCGTGCGGGATTACTATTTCAGGAATATCAATATCGATCTTTGGTGATTCAGGCTCTGTCTTTTCAATCTTAATATCACTCATAGGCTCGATATCTATAGGCTTAATGACCGGCTCTTCTGCTTTAGGAGCTTCTTTTTTGAGCTCTTGAGCGATACTAGACTTACTAACAGCCTCCTCTTTATGCGCAGAATGAGCCTTGGCATCATGCGTACGTCTTCTGCTTTGCAAGATAGCGCGTAGCTCGTCTGCCGACGAAGTAGTAGCATGTCGTAATTCATCGAGCTTGTTGATGATAGGTCTTTCTTTTACTATTGGCTCTTCCATAATCATTTCATCAGCGACGATAGGCTTTTCTACCTCGGCATCCAGCTTAATCTCATGCGTCTGTGGAGCAAAATCCGATCTACTTAGAGCAATTCCGGATTTTGAAATTTTATCTAGCGTCTTAACGAATTTAGTTAAGTTAAAAGGCTCTGTAAGGGTAAAAATTTTGGAATTTGAAATACTAATACTTTGAAGCTCTTTTGGCTTAAGAGTTAAGATCGTAGGCATACTCAATATATCGCTAACCTCGCCGTAATTCTTAAATCTAGTGATAAGAGCATCATATTTGTTATTATTTTGCGCTGAGCGGAACTGCGCGTTCGTATTAAATATCGAAATTTTACCACCTAGCTTGCTGATGTAGTTTTTAACGATATCATTATACATCGTATCGGCGCTATCGGCTAAAAGCGCAAAATTTAGTCCTTTGATACTTTCAAATACTGCGTCCGCATCAGTCTTTTGTGTCTCTTTGAAAGCAAGGGTGAAATAAAATCTAGTACCCTTTCCTACTGTAGATTTGACCTGAAGCTTACCGCCCATCATCGCTACGTATTTCGATGAAATCGTAAGTCCAAGACCTGTTCCGCCATATTTGCGCGTGATTGTAGAGTCAGCTTGAGAGAAGGCGTTAAATACATTTGCGAGCTTATCTTCAGAAATTCCAATGCCGGTATCTTCTACGCTAAACGTTACGATCGCCTCTCCAGGAGCTTTGCTAGGCTCCCTTAAAATTTCAACTACGATAGTGCCGTGCTCAGGGGTAAATTTGACAGCATTTGACATGAGGTTGATAAGAACCTCTTTGATCTTCGTGATGTCTCCGTATAGATGGTGCACGAGTGTAGGATCGATGTAGAGTAGGATGTCGATATTTTTCTCCGCGGCTTTTGCGACGTAAATTTCAACGGCGCTTTCAAAGTCTTGGATCGGATTGAATAAAATATCCTCAAGCTCGACCTTATTGCTCTCGATCTTAGAGACATCCAAAATGTTATTAATGATCGTTAGAAGGTTTTCGGACGATTTTTCGATAGTATCAACATAATCGCGCTTCTCCTCGTCCAAATCGGTATTTTTAAGAAGCTCCGTAAAGCCGATGATGCCGTTAAGCGGCGTCCTGATCTCGTGCGACATATTGGCCAGGAAGATCGATTTTGCCTTGTTGGCATCCTCCGCAGCGCCCTTTTGATATGCAATCAGATCGAGCGCGTCCTCGATAAGCGAATATGCCTTGTTAACACCCTCACTAGTCCTAACGTCGATATGCTCGTGCTGATTCGTCAAATCGCCGATTCGGCTAAGCACGTTGCCAAGGTCGGTAACGTTCTGTCTTAAACGTCTTGTAATACCCAAGGCAAAAACGACCAAAATAGCCGCTAAAACCCATATACCAAGAGCGATAAATAGGTTTCTTAGTCTTTGTGCTAGGTAAGTATCGGCATGCGCCGCAAGCTCAGCATTGATCTTTTCAGAAATTTCGCTTAGCTTTTTATATTTAAGTGTAGTAGAGGCAAACCACTCTTGAAAAGGTACGCTATAGTGTCCTTCGTCCGCTTCTTGCTGCAATGTGGCTGAAATTTTAGCAGTTTCTCTTAATGCGTTTTGAAATTCCTCTCCGTCTAGAATTTTTAAAATCGCGGCTCTAGCATCCGATTCCGGCAAGAAGTAGTAATTAGGAAGCGAACTAGATAGGTTGAAGCTAGCCCAAGTCCTTAGCTGCGCCTGATTCATCGCCTTGCTACCGATAATGTATTCGATAATATAGTCGCGCTCCGATGCAGTGGCATCCATCGCCTCATAGGTATTAAGCAATGAAACCGTCCAAACGGTAATATTTGAGCTTACAAGACCCTCTCTTAGCACTCGTTGGATTGTTTTTACATCATCGTCGAATTTTTGAAAATATGAGCTGAAAAGCTCACCGAAGCTTTTGCTTTGAGCATCGACATCCCTTCTTACCTGCGGAAGCTTGTCTAATAAACCGTCTATATCGGTCTCGGCAGCCAAAAGCTCGTCATTACCGGTGCCGTAAGCGAAAATATCAAAAATGGTCTTTTTTACGACATTTTCACTGATATTTTTGCTTTCTTTGTACTTTGCAAGCGCATCGTCTGTTTTTTTGCGTTGACCCGATAGAAGGGTTCCCATACCAGGGTTTCCCTCGCTACCCAAAAACGCCGAAGTGATACCGCGCTCTTTATCTACCTGCTCTACTAACGCCGCGAGATTGCTATTTTTAGCAATCTGCTGCTGCAAAATTCCAACTCTGGCGTAATCCTGTAAGGAAATAAACAAGAAATATGATGCAAACGCGAAAATCAAAAGTAGCGGGATACCGCTAACAAGTCTCAAAGCACTTGTAGTATTTAAATTCATACAAAATCCTTCAAAGCGCAGCTTACGCGACGTTAAATTTTATTCAACCGGAGAAACGAAGTCGCTTCCGTCACGCTAGGCGGAGACGATTTAGCCGTCCTGCAAAGTTAATGGGTGATTTTACTAAACAAATCTTTAAATATAGCTTTTTGCGTTAGGTTTTCGTTAATGATTGTTTAAAATTTTTTCGGCGGTTTGGATATTCGTAAGCGATCTGATCTCATCGAAGCTCGCCGCATAAATGCTCTCAAAATCGCCGTAAAAGTCCAAAAGCTTCTTCAGGCTTCCTTTGCTAACGCCCAAGCTTAGCAGCTTTGAGCTTTGCAGATCGAGCTTGCGTTTGCTCTTTTGGTGAAACGAGATCGCAAAGCGGTGCGCTTCATCGCGCAGACGCTGAAAAAACTGCAATTTTTTATCATCCGTTGCTAGCGAAAAAATCCCGCCCTTCGTGCAAATTTTATCCTTCGCGGCCCCCTTTGCGCGGTGGGCTTTAGCGTCGATCTTTTCTTTAGAGATAGCGATTATATCGACGTTTGCTCCGACGCTGCAAATTATTTCCTCTGCCAAGTTTAGCAGAGCCGTTCCGCCGTCGATGAGCCACAGATCGGGCGCTGCGAGCTCGTCAAATTTAAGCGCGCGGCTAGTTAGATACTCGCGCATCTGATCGTAGTCGTTATTTGAGCTAAGGTGCTTGTGGCGGTAGTTTTGCTTGTTAAACTCGCCGTCTTGAAAGCTTATCATAGCTCCCACGGGCGCGGCGCCGAACATATGCGAATTGTCGAAAACTTCGATATTTACCGGCAAATTCGTAAGATCAAAATAATCCTTCAGCTCCTGCAAAAACGCGTAATCGTGCGTTTTTAGATGCTTTTTGATATTGATCTCGCAGTTTTGGTATGCGATCTCGCAAATTTTACGCTTCTCGCCGATTTTCGGCGCATAAATTTTAAACGCTCTTTCGTGCCGCTTGGATAAAATTTCGCATACCAGATCCGCATCGTCAAACTCGTCGTAGACGTAAATTTTAGCGCACGCCACGGGAGCTGCGGCAGGAAAGGCGCTTAAGATCATCTGCTTGTAGGCGTTTGCGATATCATCGGCGCTCGGGGCTTTGCAGTTAATTATATGCGAGCTTGAAGCTGAAATTTTACCCTCGCGTATGCTAAAATGCACGGCGCAGACGAGCCCGTCGCGTGCGGCAATCGCAAAGACCTCGAAATCATCGAGCTTTGCCAGATCGACCTCTACCTTTACGTTCATCTGTTTTAAAATTTCAATCTTATCGCGGATCTGCGCGGCTTCTTCAAAATTTTCGCTCTGCGCGAGCCGCGCCATCCGCTGCAAAAGCTGCGGCACCATCTTTTGCGGATTTTTTAGGGCGGCAAGCGCGCTCTGCACGATACGAACGTAATCCTGCTTTGAAATTTTATCCTCGCACGGAGCGGCGCAACGCCCGATCTGGTAGAACAAACAGGCCTTTTTGCCCTTGACGCAATTTTTCTTCTGCACGAGCGGAAACTGCATGTAAAGCGTCTGTAAAATTTCCTTCGCGCCGTGAAAATATGGGCCGAAATATCTGATGTTTCTGCCCTTTATGATCTTTCGCGTGATCTCAAAGCGCGGAAAGTCGTCGTCTAAATTTACGTAAATATATGGATAGGTCTTATCGTCGCGAAGCAGGATGTTGTATTTGGGCTTTAGCTGCTTGATGAAGGAATTTTCTAGTATCAGCGCGTCGCTCTCGCTGGGCGTTATGATGTATTCTAAATGCGCCGCCTCGCTTATCATCTTTGCGATGCGCGCACTTAAGCGCGGGCTCGGAGCGAGAGCGGGCGTGAAAGAAAAGTAGCTTTTGACGCGATTTTTTAAAATTTTTGCCTTGCCAACGTATAGCAGCTTGCCCGCGGCGTCGAAGTATTGATACACGCCGGGTCTGGCAGGCAGGCTCTTAATCTCCTCTATTAGCAAGGATCAGTCCTCTTATCTCTTCAAAAATTTTATAAATTTGCGGATCTTGGATTTTGTTTTTAAACTCCCCCTTTGCGCGCTCCAAAGATAAAGCTTCGCCATCCCGGCGCAAATGAGCTTTATAAATTTGCGCCCTTCTTCTGCTCATTACTCTATCTGCGACGAAAAATTTTATATCGCGCACACCGTAAAGCTCCGCCGTCTCTCTAGCGGCTACGAATCGCTTTAATACGTCTTTTATTAAATTTATATTACTATCGCGTTTTAGTTCGCAAAGCCCCGCCGGATGCTTCGCGGCTATCATCAAAATGCCATCTTTGACGTAGATGAAAGCGATCAGCCTTTGCCAACTAAGCGGCAAAATCGCTAAAAACTCGCCTCTTTCTCGCATCTTGGCATATAAAGGATTTTTTCTGATATGAGCGATTATTTCTCTTGCATTTTCCATAGACGGATTTTAGCATTTTTTATCTTAGTTTTGCTTAGCGGCTGCGGATACAAAGCACCGCCTTTTTACTCGGACGCGGATGAGCAAACCGCGAACGCAGAAGCATCCGCCGCGGATGGCAACAAAACAAACGACACGAAAGGCGGCGTTAGAATTTTACGCGATAAATAGCCTACTTTTAGCTTTGCTTTGTTATACTTTTAAAAATTTTTACAAAGGAATTTCATGCAGACGGCAGACATTTTAGTGTTGGACTTCGGCTCCCAATACACCCAGCTGATCGCTAGGCGCTTGCGCGAACAAGGCGTTTACACCGAGCTGATCGCATACGACGCACCGATCGATAAGATAAAAGCAAAAAACCCTAAAGGCCTTATTTTAAGCGGAGGACCCGCTAGCGTTTACGCCAAAGATGCGTATTTTTGCGACGATAGAATTTTTGAGCTTGGAATTCCAATTTTAGGTATCTGCTACGGCATGCAGCTCATCGCGCATAAATTTGGCGCCAGCGTCGTGCCTGCGGGTAAAAAAGAGTATGGCAAAGCCTCTTTGAAACTGCTTCGCGCTAGCAGGCTATTTGGCGGCGTGGAGGATAACTCTACTGTCTGGATGAGCCACTCGGACAAGGTCGAGAGCCTGCCGGAGGGCTTTGAGGTGATGGCAAGCTCGGATGAGAGCGAGTGGTGCGTATTTGGTGACGAGACCCGTAAAATTTACGCGCTACAGTTTCACCCCGAAGTCTGCCACAGCGAGTTCGGCGATAGAATTTTAAAAAATTTTGCCAAAGAGATCTGCGGAATAACCAGCACTTGGAATATGGGTAGCTTCGCCAAAGAGCAGATGATCAAAATAAAAGAGCGCGTAGGCAGCGCCAAAGTGCTTTGCGCGGTAAGCGGCGGCGTGGATAGTTCGGTCGTAGCAGCGCTTTTGGCGCATGCGGTGCCGCAGGGCCTAATAGCGGTTTTCGTCGACAACGGACTACTTCGCACGGGCGAGCGCAAGGCGGTAGAGGAGATGTTTAGGCTCAAACTCGGCGTGAGCTTAGACGTGATCGATGCCAGCGAGCTGTTTTTAAGCAGACTGAAAGGGGTGGTCGATCCCGAGCAAAAACGCAAAATCATCGGCGCGACCTTCATTGAAGTTTTCAGCAAAGAAGCGGCAAAACACAAAAACGTAAAATTTCTAGCTCAAGGCACGCTCTATACCGACATCATCGAAAGCTCGGTCGCAGGCTCAAGTAAGACGATCAAAAGCCATCACAACGTAGGCGGCCTGCCTAAGGATATGAAATTTGAACTGATCGAGCCTTTGCGCGAAATTTTTAAAGACGAAGTGCGCCAGCTAGGGCTTGAGCTAGGTCTTTCGCGCGAAGTCGTTTTCCGCCATCCATTCCCGGGGCCGGGCCTTGCGATCCGCATAATGGGCGAGGTAAATACGCCGAGCCTCGAGCTACTGCGCAAAGCCGACGTGATCCTACGCGACGAGCTAAAATCAAGCGGCTGGTACAACAAAACATGGCAGGCGTTTTGCGTACTACTAAACGTGCACTCCGTGGGCGTCATGGGCGATAACCGCACCTACGAAAACGCCGTGTGCATACGCGTAGTGGACGCTAGTGACGGAATGACGGCTAGCTTTTCGCGCCTGCCGTACGACTTGCTAGAAAACATCTCTCGCCGCATAATAAACGAAGTAGACGGCATCAACCGCGTAGTTTACGACATCTCGAGCAAACCGCCCGCAACGATAGAGTGGGAGTAAAAAATTTATAAATCAATTTAATGCAAAGAGCCAAAGATATGAAATTTAAATATTGGTTGCCAGACGAAGAAAATGAGAAAAAAGAGTATGAAACAGATAAAAATGCAATTATTGTAGTCGGCGCTAATGGCTCTGGAAAAAGTAAACTGGGAGCATGGATAGAACAGCAGAGTATGGATTTGGTTCATCGCATAGGAGCACAAAGGAATTTAAATTTCAATGAAAATATTTCTTTAAGAAATTATTCCCAATCAGAAGATCTAGTATTTTATGGGACTGTTGATCCTAACTTTAAGATAGATAAGAACTATCGATGGGACTGGGGAAGACAATTGACAACAAAAATGATAGATGATTTTGAAGCTGTTCTCTCGGCTATACTTGCATTAAAAAATGAAGAAAATGATGCATTTGTTAGTGAATACAAGAAAGGTAAAGAATCAAATCACAACAACATGCCTGATCCTCCAACAACAGTTATTGATAAGCTACAGACTATATGGGATTACGTATTTCCTCAAAGGAAACTTTATATATGTGATTCAAAATTTTATGCAGTATTGGGGGATCAAAAATATCCTGCTAATCAAATGAGTGACGGTGAGCGTTCAGTTTTATATTTTGCCTCTCAGGTATTATGCGTTCCTAAAGATAAAATTTTAATCATAGATGAGCCAGAAATTCATTTGCACGAATCTATAATGAACACTTTATGGACTACGCTCGAGCAATATCGTAAAGATTGTTTATTTATTTATATTACACACGATATAAATTTTGCTACTTTACATGAGCATGCAGACAAATTTTGGATAAAACAATATGATGGTGTAAAATGGGTTTTTAAGAAAATTGAAAAAGATATAAATCTTCCTGAAAATTTACTACTGGATATACTTGGAAGTAGAAAAAGCGTATTGTTTGTCGAGGGCGGTAAATTTAGTTGTGATATACGACTTTATTCAATATTGTATCCAGATTATTACATAATTCCTTGTGGAAGCTGCGAGCAGGTTATATCTCGAACAAAAGCATTTAGAAATACCAATACACTACATCATTTTGAAGTATATGGAATAATAGATAGAGATTTTCGTAGTGAACATGAATTGGAAATATATAAAGCGAAAAATGTGTATGCCATTAATGTCGCGGAAATTGAAAATTTATTTATAACCGAAGAAGTTGTGCGATTTATATCTAATCTTTTTGGTAAGGATGAAAATGATATTTTTTCAACAATTAAAAATTATATAGTAAAAGAAAGATTTGAAAAACAAATCGATAGCCAAATATCCAAGAGCGTCTTGTATGAGATAAAGTATAGGTTATCAAATTCCGCTATAGACGGCAAAAATAAAAAGGAAATAGATAATTCGCTTAAAAATTTTATATCATCCTTAAAATATGAAGATATATGGAAAGAACAAAATGACAAATTTCAAAATGCATTATCAAACGATAATTACAAAGATATTATTAAAATATTCAATGAAAAGAACTTGGCAAGTACGATCGGTCACTATTTTGGAATTGAAAATAAAGAATATATCGCAACAGTCATCGGTATGATGTCTAAAGATGAAGAAAATAAGAAAAAATTTGTGTCAGCCCTGATGTCATATTTGCCAACAGAAATACCAACAAAAAAATATAGGTAAAATTTCCACTATAATTATGTGTAATTTAATTAAGCGTGTGAAATGCAAAAAATAGGAAGATTAAGATAAAAGAAATCTACGTCGTTTCGGCGCATCCTTAATAAAAAGTCTAAACGCGTTCATTGGGGGCTTGCGTGGGCAAAGCTCCGTTTCTGATTTTGCGATATAAAAACCCTTGAGCGGCTGATGTTTAGAGTGGTCGCAGATAGCGACGAGGTCGAGCGAAAGGTCTGGTTAGAGCAGGTAGCGCAGACGCTGGATAGGTACTTTCCGAAGCAGATTAATTTGCTTTAAATTTTAAAATGCGCTGCTCGCAAAATCCGCGTGGCGTAGAATTTTGATTGCCTATTTTAAACAAATGCGCGCATAAATTTTATACGTGTATTCAGTGCAAAATTTATAAAATTCAAGGAGGTAATTATGCTTAGATTAATCGCCGTGATGGCGATTTTAGCGGCTCTCATATACTTCGTGATGGGTGACGGCGGCAAAAAGACGATCAAGGATTACAAAAATTTCAGCCGCGAGGAGCTGGAGACTTTATGCCTCGAAAAGAACGATAAAATCGCCTGCCAGCGTATTGCCGTGGATTATATCAAAGAAAATAAACCGAAAAAATGATCTAAATTTGCGAGGCTAATTTTGCGGTTTCGCTCAAACAGCGCGCAGCTAAATTTCTAGCCCGGTACAAACGCTGCGCAGATAAATTTGCCTGCAAAGCATAGTTAAAATGTCGATTAAATTGGTAGCGAGCACCGCGCAAATAGCGTAAATTTCAATGCAATAAATTCAAGGATTGGCACGCGCGCTGAAAAACCGCTAGCGCAAATTAAAGCGATAAATCGCGCTGCGTTCTTTGCGCGCAGACGGAAGGAGCGACCGATGAAAATTTTATGGCAAAGTAGGCTTCAAAACAGACTTCGCGATATCGGCGAAAACGTCCTGATAAAGGGCGATCGCGCATTTTACATAGGTGATAACGACGAACAAGCAGATGAAGCTTAGAAAATTCTCGCTCGCAAGCGGCGAGCAGCTAGCCGGCGCGCCTTTCCGTGATTTTACCCGCGCTGCGACCTTTGACGATGACGGCCGCACGCTCGTAGTTTTGGGCTTTATTGACACGATTTATAAATTTAACGCTGCAGATCTCGCGCTCATCTCAAAGCACAAAAAGGGCGTGCTAAAATACGGCAACTTTATCGCACTAAGTAGCAAGGACGGCGATAAAAAGGCCATTACGGCGACCGATGACACGCTTTTTATCTACGATTTTAAGACGCAGACGGGCACGCGAAAGCGATTAAAGGGCTGCACGGCGATTTTTAAGCAAGATGAGCTAAATTTCTTGATTTTTACGCGCTCGGGTCAAATTTACGGCTTAAATTTAAGCGGTTGCGAGCTTAAAATCATCGCTAAAACTTGCCCTATGACGCAGGCACAGCGCGCGAGCGGCGGATATTGCATTCGCGCGGGCGAGGCTGGCGAAAACGGCGAAATAAAGAGTGCTAACGAGCTTGTTTTTACGGACGCAAATTTTAACGTTAAATTCTACGTGAAGCTCGATTTTGATTTCGATAGATTCGAGCTTGCGGCGGATGGACCGGACTGCTGGCGCGGGCACTTTATAAACGAGCCGAATGAGCTGAGAGTTCTTGATCTGCGTAGCGAGGCGGGCGGCTTTGAGCACGGCAGCTCGGGCAAATTTACTCAGGGCGAGGCGAGTAAATCCAGGTGCGAAGCGATGGATAAATTTGAACAAAATGAGCCCGTCCGATATCTCGCGACAAAGCCTGTTTTGACGCATAAATTTAAACAAAAGGGCGCGAGAATTTTAGGCGTCGTTACGGCTGCTTCTTGCCGGGCTGCGAGCGCAAAATACAAAGCGGAGCAAAAGGACGCATTTGCCGAGCAAAATTTAGCGCCCGAAGGCGGCCGCGGTATCGAAAACCGTGAATATTCACTCCTCGCTCACGGTGAAAATGAAAAACGCAGGCATCGCACGCCCGAGCGCGCCCGCGATCTCGTACTAGTCGATAACGCCTACGACGAGGATATGGAGCAAATTTTAACCTGCTATGAGATCTAAGCCATGGTCCATTCAAGCACGCATATATTCCTGATTTAAAATTTGCAGCTATGATTTCACGCCTTTAATTAAGGCAGGTTTGCTAAAAATTTTGCAAAAATTTTATATAGAATTCTACCAAGACGCGGCAAATACCCGTTTAAAAATTCTACGACATGCAGGCGAGACCATTGCAAAAAATCGCGGGTTTGCGATGAATAGGGCGCGACGGCAAGGATAAATCTTAACGCCCTAAGTGCGAGCAAATTTAAAGCGCTATTCAAAAGGCATTCGCAAAATTTTATCTCGAGCGGTGCGTTCTAAATTTCAAATTCTACGGCGCTGAGTACGGCGCGCCCGCACCCTATCAAATTTAAAATTTCAGATCAACGACGATTTGTACGGCGCGACCGCGCCCTTTCGCCGCTATCAGCACTTGACGTTTTTTGCCTTGCTGTCTTGCATCGCGCGGAAAAATTCCGCCCTGCTTAGCGGGATTTCGTCCGGATGAGCGCTTCTGAAATGGCGTAGATAGCCCTCGTAATCGCCGAGCCCGATGAGCGGCGTAAGTGCGGCATCCGCGCGCGCCAAAAACCTCGCCACTGCCTTCGGGGCTGCGAGCGGATTAAATTTAAACTTTTTCATAAACGCCCCTATCCACGTACTCGCTTTCCGCCAGCTTAAAATATCCCTCGCTCGCGCCGCCTTTTGAAATTTTAAGGCACATCCTTATCGTTTGGGCGATGACGATGATCGTAACGACGACGAAAAGAGCACATAGCACGGCGTCGATGACGTTATTTCTGATGATAGCCTGCGCCTTTTCGATCGCCGCAGGATCGCTTAGACTAGCGAGCTTAGCGGCGGTATTTTGCGCGATAGCCACGTGGCTTACCGCGTCGTGCACGCGCTCACCGTTAGCCGGCATCAGCTTCAAGATCGCCGCATAAAGCGTGGTTATAAGCACCCAGATCGCAGGAGCGATCGTGACGAAGGCGTATTTTTGCTTGCCCATTTTAAAAAGCACCACCGTAGCGAGCAACAGCGCGATGCCCGCGAGCATCTGATTGGACGCGCCGAAAAGCGGCCACAGCGTGTAAATTCCGCCCATAGGATCGGTAACGCCGCTGTAGAGCAGATAGCCCCAGCCCGCCACGCAGATCAGCGTCGCAATGATGCCGTAGAGGGAGTTTTTGGTATCGGAGAATGGCTTATAGACGTTGCCTAAAATTTCTTGCACCATAAAGCGACCGGTGCGCGTGCCAGCATCGACCGCGGTTAGAATAAATAGCGCCTCAAATAAAATCGCGAAATGGTACCAAAACGCCATCAGCTCCTTGCCGCCGATGATCTGATGCAGCAGCATCGTTAGTCCCATCGCAAAGGTAGGAGCGCCGCCCGTGCGGCTCATCATCGTGGTTTCGCCGACGTTTGAAGCCAAGGCGCCGATCTGCTCGGGCGTAATGCTAAATCCGATAGAATTTATGTACGCCGCGGCGCTTACCGCGTCTTTGCCCAGTACCGCAGCTGGCGAGTTGATAGCGAAGTATTCGCCCGGGCTTAGGATGCACGCCGCTACGAGCGCCATTACGCCCACGAGGCTTTCCATAAGCATCGAGCCGTAGCCGATGAAAAGAGTGTGGGTTTCGCGCTCGAGCATCTTCGGCGTCGTACCGCTGGAGATCAGCGCATGAAAGCCCGAGATCGCGCCGCACGCGATCGTAATAAACAAAAACGGAAATATCGGGCCTGCAAAAACAGGACCCGTGCCGTCGATAAATTTCGTCGTAGCGGGCATTTTAAGCTCGGGTGCGACAAAGATTATCGCGACTGCCATGCCGATGATTACGCCAAGCTTAAGGAAGGTGCTTAGATAATCGCGCGGCGCAAGCAGCAGCCACACGGGCAAGATCGCCGCGATAAAGCCGTAGCCGATCGTAAGAAGCGCGAGCGTCTCACCCTTTAGCGAAAAAACGTCGTGCCAGTACGGATCGATCGAGACGTAATGTCCGCCCCAAAGCGCAAGCATCAGCAAAACAAAGCCGATGATCGATGCCTCGCTGACCTTGCCCGGGCGCAAGAACCTCATGTAAATTCCCATAAATATGGCGATCGGTATCGTCATCGCGATCGTAAAAAGCCCCCACGGCGAGTTTGCGAGCGCCTTTACGACGACCATCGCCAAGATCGCCACGATGATCAGCATGATGAAAAAAATCCCGATCATCGCGATGCCGCCCGTGAGCTTACCCATCTCCTCTTTGATCATCTCGCCGAGGCTCTTGCCGCCGCGTCGTGTGGAGAGCACGAGCACGATGAAATCATGCACCGCGCCTGCGAGCACGACGCCTACCAAAAGCCAAATAGTGCCGGGCAGATAGCCCATCTGTGCGGCCACTACTGGACCTACGAGCGGTCCGGCGCCAGCGATAGCGGCGAAATGGTGGCCGAAAAGGACGTATTTGTTCGTAGGGACGTAATCGCGTCCGTCGTTTCGGATCACCGCAGGAGTTGCGCGGCGATCGTTCAGCTCAAAGACGCGATACGCGATAAAGCGCCCGTAGAAGGTGTATCCGATCAGATAGATGCACGCGCTGGCCACTACGAGCCAGACGGCGCTGATACTCTCGCCCTTATTTAGCGCAAGTACGCCGAAACACCACGCTCCTATGACGGCAACCGCCGCCCAAAGGATCTTTTGCCAAAATTTCATGCTCACTCCTTAAAGCTTAGCGAGCGGCTTTGGCGCAATTCGTCGTTTAACAAAACGGCTTGCGCCTTTAAAGCGGGACTCGTTAAATAAAATTTAGTGCGTATTTTATCGGCGTTTTTATAATTTAAAGCTGAATCGCGAAATTAAAAAGAGCTCTTTCGGCGTTTAAATTTAACGCCTAAATTTTGAATTTCAAATTTAAATATACGGCTTGGCGGCGCACGAAATTTTAACATTTAATCGTCCTAAATTTAACCCCGCAGCTCTTAGACGTTACGGAATTTATCGCGGTTTAAGAAATCAAGCGATAAAATCCCATGATAACGATTTTAATTTCTTAATAAAAATCGCGAATACTTTTAGGAGGAAATTTATGCCGGATCAGGTGTGCGGCTACGTACTTTTTCGTGCTGATATCAAAAGCTATGCAAGCCGTAAAAACGACGATGCGAGCCGCGAGAATTTCATAAATTCCACGCGCATAAATTCCTGGCGCCGCTTAAATTTTAAAAATATCCGCCGCGACGAAATTTGCGCGTGTAGTTCGCCTGGTGGGCTATGAGCTTTAAATTTTATCTCTTTCTAATCGCAGCTTTCGTATTGCTTGCTTTAGTAGCCGTAAGTAGCGGCGGAGCGAGCATTTCGCTAGGCGACATCGCGAAATTTTTCACCTTCGGCGAGATAGACGAGACCAAGCAGCTCATCTTGCTACAAATGCGCCTGCCGCGCCTAGTAATGGGCATCTTAGTGGGTGCGCTGCTGGCAACTTCGGGGGTGGTTGTGCAAAGCGTATTTTTAAACCCGCTCGCAGACCCTTACATCATCGGCATCGCCTCGGCAGCGACTTTTGGCGCAGTCATAGCCTATCTACTAGGGCTTAGCGACGTTTTTTACGGAATTTTCGCGTTTTTAAGCGCAAGCGCGTTGTCGATCGTGATCTTTAAGCTCGCCGCTCACACCCGCTCGATCTCGACGCTACTGATCGTAGGTATCGCCGTGTCTTCGTTTTTGGGCGCATTTACCTCTTTCGCGGTCTATCTCATCGGAGAGGATAGCTTTAGGATTACGGCGTGGATGATGGGCTATCTAGGCGGCGCCAACTGGCAGAAGATCGCGCTTTTACTGCCGCCGTTGCTGTTTTGCATGGCGTATTTTTACGCGAAGCGCCACGAGCTAAATATCATCTTAAACGGCGACGAGGAGGCGAAGTCGCTGGGGCTCAACGTCGAGAAATCCAAAAAAAGCCTGCTCATCGTCTCCTCGCTCATCATCGGCTTTTCGGTCGCATTTACGGGGATGATAGGCTTCGTGGGGCTCATCATTCCGCATACGCTTCGCATGGCGCTTCGCACGTCTAGCAACGCCGTGCTGATCCCCGCTAGCGCGCTTACGGGCGGGCTTTTTCTTTTGTTTTGCGACGTCATAGCCAAAAACATCCTCTCACCGGTAGAAATTCCGATCGGCGTGGTGACTTCGTTTTTCGGAGCGCCATTTTTCCTATACCTCGCGTTTAGGAAGCATGCATGAAAATTTCAGCGCTAAACTTCAGCTACGGCAAGCGGGCGATCCTGCAAGACGTATGTCTGAATTTAGAACGGGGTAAATTTTACGGGATTTTGGGCCCTAACGGCTGTGGCAAGAGCACTTTGCTAAAAAACATATTGCAAATTTTAAAGCCTGCAAGCGGGATCATCGAAATAAACGGCAAAAGAGCAAGCGAATACGGCCTAAAAGAGCTTGCCGCACTCATCGGCTTCGTACCGCAAAAAACAGCCCTCGCCGCGCCGCTTAGCGTGAAAGAAATTTTGCTTGCGGGCAGATTTTGCCGATTAAAAAGCGCTTTTAGCGGCTACGATGCGAGCGATCACGCTAAAGTGGAGCAAATGGCAGAGCTTTTGGACGTGAAAAAATTCCTAGAGCGTAGCGCATTTGAGCTAAGCGGCGGGGAGTTCGGGCGCGTGCTGCTTGCTAGAGCGCTCGTCAGCGAGCCTGAAATTTTACTGCTCGATGAGCCCACGGGCGCGCTAGATATGAACTACGCCATCGAGGCGATGAGCATCTGCGAAAACCTGACGCGCTCTTTAAATTTAACGAGCGTCATCGTGCTGCACGATCTAAATTTAGCCTCGCTATTTTGCGATGAAATTTTTATGCTAAAAGACGGCGCAGTGAGATATCGCGGCAGTGCGAGCGAACTTTTTACGCCGCAGATCATAAAAGAAATTTACGGCTTTGAAGCCTTAATAGTAGAAGAAAACGGAGTAAAGTTTATACTACCCAAAAAGGAGAAATTATGAAAAAAATTCTTATAGCTTTGACTGCGGCGAGCTTTGTATTTGCCAAAGGTCTAGTCGTACTTGATCCCGCCGCAGTCGAGATCATCTACGCTTTGGGCGCGCAGGATCAGATCGCTGCGATCGCCACCACTTCGATGAGCAAGATCCGCCCGCAGGCTGAAACCGCAAAACTGCCTAGCGTAGGCACCTACGTAAAGCCGAATATGGAAAAGATCGTCGAGCTTAAGCCTGATCTGGTTATTACGAGCTTCCGCTCCGCAGGCGTTAGCGAGAATCTACAAAAGCTGGGACTTAAAAGCCTTGCGATGGATGCAAACTCTACCGCAGATATCTGCCAAAACGTAAAGAAGGTCGCGGTGATCGTAAAAAAGGAGAGCGAGGCGGATAAAATTTGCGCGCAGATGGACGGCGTCTTTGCGAATAAACCCGCGCTTCGCAGTAAAAAAGTGGCTATGTTTTTCGGCGCGAACGCTACGATGGCTTTCAACGACAAAACCCTCATCGGCGATATTTTTGCTCGTCTCGGCGCTAAAAACATCGCAGACGGCCTAAAAGGTAGCACGCCTTCGGTATCTGCCGAATATATCCTCGAGCAAAACCCCGATATAATCGTAGTTGTGGGCGGCGAGACGGAGGATTTTTTAAAGGCAAATCCGATCCTTAGCAACACCAAAGCGGTAAAATCGGGCAAAATTTTAAAAGCTCCGACGCTCATCTTGCGGGGCAGCCCGCAGATCGGCGAGACGGTGGATGAAATTTACGCGGAGGCAACGAAATAGATGTTTAAAGAACGCATTAAATCCCACCACCGCTCCAAACTTTTCGAGAGCGTTTCCGCAAGCGAAAACGAGCTGTTCGACGCGCTGGAGCAGCCTGCGAAAGACAGCGATTGCGTGATCTATCTTCATGTGCCCTTTTGCGATAATATCTGCTCGTTTTGTTCGATGATGCGCTCCAAACTCGGCGACGAGCTGGACGAATACGCTAAATTTTTAATCCGCCAGATCAAAGACTACGGCGAGATGCCCTACTTCGATACCAAAAGCGTTAAAAGTATCTACTTCGGCGGCGGTACGCCGAGCGTATTTAGCGAAGCTCACTTCGAAAAGGTTCTGGGCGCGCTGCATAAAAATTTTAAAATCGCGGACGACTGCGAGATCAGCATAGAAACCACGCTGCATAATCTAGATACGCAAAAAGCGCTTGCCTTGCAAAGCTTCGGCGTAAACCGCTTTAGCATCGGCGTGCAGACCTTCAGCAGACAGGGGCGCGCGCTTCTGAACCGCGTGCATAAGCCCGCTCGCGCAATCGAGCGACTAAAGGATCTTAGAGAAAAATTTGACGGCATGCTCTGTTGCGACATCATCTACAACTTCCCGAACGAAAGCGTAGAGGAGGCGGTCGCGGACGCGCGCTATGTAGATGAGCTAGGTCTAGATAGCGCTAGCTTTTACTCGCTGATGTTTTTCGATGGCTCGGAGCTATCCAAAAAGATCGACAAATCCTACTATGATCTAGAGATCGATAAGAAGCTGCACCACGCTTTCGCAGAGGCGCTACTGCAAAGCGGGAATTTCGAGGTTTTGGAGCTTACCAAGCTTGCTCGCAAAGGTCGCGATAACTACGGCTACATCAAGCTAAGCCACAAGGGCACGGATATCCTGCCTATCGGCAACGGCGCGGGCGGACACGTAGCAGGCTTCGGAATTTACGGCGTGTCGGGACACAAGATGATCTCGCGAATCGATGAGCGCGAGGCAAAATATAGCGCGCTAAACAATCTGTTTCAATACCCGATCGTAAGCTTAAACGAGCTAAAAGAGGCTCTGAGTGCGAGCATTTACGACGAAGCGGTGCAAAAGCTCAAAGAATTTGAGAGCTGGGGGCTTTTAGAGCTAAAAGATCAAAGATCGATCTTGAGCTTGGACGGAATTTTTTGGGGCAACAACATCAACGAAGAGATAGCAAACATTGTTAGAAAGGATTTTGTATGAAAAAAATCGTGCTTTACACCTCACAAACGGGTAACACGAAAAAGGTGGGCGACGCGATCGCCGAGCAACTGGGCTGCGAGAGTCTAAATTTCCGCGACTTTGAGGGTGAGGTCGATGACTACGATTTCATAGCCTTGGGCTTTTACGTCGATAAGGGCGAAGCCGAAGCGAAATTTATGCGCTTTTTACGCAAGATTCACGGCAAGAAGCTTGGCGTTTTTATGACTCTGGGCGCGGAGCCGGACGGCGAGCACTCGCGCAAGTGCCTGGATACCTTTGAAGAGGGGCTTAAAGCAAACGGCAACGAGATTGTAAGGGAGTTTGCCTGCCAGGGCGCGATCGATCCGAATCTACTTGAAATGATGCGCAAAATGGCGGCCGGCGGCAACTCGCCCCACCCTATCACCCCCGAGCGACTTGCGCGCTGGGCGGAGGCTGCGAAACACCCCGACGAGAAGGATCTGGCGGACGCAAAAGCAGCATTTGCGGGGATAGAATAAAATTTAAAGCAAGCCGCGCAAACCGCTGCGCGGCGAAACAAAACCAAATAAAATTTCACACTACTTAATGCGCGGTTTGAAAATTTCGTCCTTTTAAATTTAGAGCTAAATTTCATTTCGCGCGCAACGGATCGGATAATGCCGCCGACCTTGCGCCGCTAATGCGCGCTCTGAGCGGCGAAAAGCCCGTTTTTGTAAGCGACTGCGAGTGCTGCCGTCATCCAAGACACTGCCCGCCATTTTGCGACGGCCTGAGCGCGAAAAGTCCGCTTCTGCGAGCAAGTAACCTGCGAGCTCTGCGGTCGCGACCATCGGTTATCGCCCGTCGCCACATGCAGTAGGTGCCGCTGTCGGGCGACGCCTCCGCCGCGCGATAACCCATCTCCGCCGCTCATCACCCCGTCACGCGACACCTGCCGCCGCCAATCGCTCTGCCGCTTTGTCGCAGTACTGAACCCAAACCGAACCGCTAAATTTTAAATTCTACAAAAGTCTTATCGCGCGTAAATTTAATTCGGAAAATACGCAAAATTTAGGTAAATTCCACCCAAACGCTTTGACGGTCAAAATTTAAAAGGGCGAAGATGACGAATTTCAAGTACGCACGCCGCATTGACGAGGCTGCGGGGCTGGATCTTGATTTAGATTGCAAAGAGATCGATCTGCAGGATAAGTTTTACGGGCTTTTTCAGTGCTTTATGCCCGAGGGCGCGGGCGTGGGAGCGGTGTTTGCGCCGCTGCAAAACGGCGCTGAGCTACAAGCGCGCATAATGCCGATCTACGCAGTCACGGCGCAGCGGACGCGGGAAGCATTCGATCAGGGCATGGCGCCCGGGTATTTTTGCCCGCCGCAGGATCCGAAATTTGATGACGAAGGACTTAAGAGCCTAGCTTTAGCGCACGTTCGAAATTTAAAAATTTTCGCCGAGTTTCTCGGCGATGACGAGCTTTTAGAGATGCTTGAGCAGATAAAATCCGCTCGCGTGCAGGAGAACTTTGATCTCGCGCATAGTAAAGACGAGCTTGCGTGCGCCGTCTATGAGGCGATCACGGAGTGGATGATAGATTCGCCCAAGCTCGATATGAAGCTATGGGTGCTCGGCGAGGCGTACTATTCGATCAACTGCGACTACCTGCTCTCGGCGTACTTGCAGTATCCAAACTACGCGCAAAGGCCGCAGGAGGACTTTTTGAAGCCCTACTTCGAGCTGTATCTAGCGGGACGGCAGATCACGTTTGAGCGCGGCGAGATCGTGGTTTTTACGCGCTAAATTTACGCAGGCAAAGGAAGCGAATGAACGCTCGCAAGCAGTTAAAATTTGAGCTTTTTTAACAATAAAGCGAGCGACGTCCACGAACGGCTGAAATTTAAGCTCAGCAACTATGAGCGCAAACGCTTATCGCATATCCAAAAAACCTGCGTCGTAATCAAGCAATCTAGCAGGTTGTCTACGTTGCGTCAAATCGCTTAAAATATTTCTGCTTTGCGTAGCCGCCACTTTCAGCGCCTTACTGGAGCAAAATCTCCACACATCGTTGATGTTTGGATAATTGAATTTTTTCCATCACCCTGCTGCCCTCACTTTGTATGAGGTACCCAAATAATTTACTTGCACTAACGCTTGCTAGTTAGAATTTATCTAAATTTTAAAGAGTAATTTTGACGCAGAATTTTATGGAATTTCGCTGCCGCAAATCTCGCAAGCGATAAAATTCTATCGATTTACGCTCTTAAATTTACTCAAATCACCGCCTGTTTTATAAAATTCTTCAGCGTCGATCATAGTACCGTCAGGCAGCTTACAAACGGTGTAATCCACGCCGTTGCCGTCTTTGCGGACGATCAGCTCGCCGCCATTTTTGATACAAAAATCCCCAGCAGCGCTAGCCTCTGCGCTCACCGAAGCGAAAGCGCCCACCGCAAGCGCTACTGCAAAAAATCTCTTAAAACTCATTTAAATCCTTTCGTTTAATTTTGCCCGTTTTTAGGGTTAAGCTTAAATTTAGACGCCAGATAAGCTAAGTAACCTGCGTCTAAATAAATAAACGCCGACCCTCCTCGAACACCGATAATAGCGTTTCAATGTTAAATCCTACCTAATAAATCCCAGCAGCGCCAAGTCCGCTCGCCGATGTAAAATCAAAGCCACCAGACTTCATCCAATGCAAAATTTTAACATCATAAATTTTGTCTTCAATAAAATTCTAACAGCGAAATCCAAGCCGCATCAAAGCTATTTCTGCCGTAAAATACCGGCTATAAAAGCGAGGACTATGGTAAATACCAGCTTAGCGGCAAGGCAGGCGCGGATCCTAAACAATCTCGTCTATAAGCGCGAGCTGCGCTCAAACCCTCTAAATTTAACCGCCCGCTAGCCGTTTTTGCGCGCAAACTCGCTCATAAAAGCGACTAGTTTTCCCACGTCCTCGTAGTTTATCGCGTTGTAGATCGATGCGCGGATGCCGCCTAAAACGCGGTGTCCTTTAAGCCCGATCATCCCCGCTGCCTCCGCCTGCGCGACGAAAACGGGCTCAAGCGCGGCGTCTGCGATATTAAAGCTCACGTTCATCAGGCTACGGCTAGTTTTTTGCGCGTGGCCGCGGTAGAAGCCGCCGCTAGCATCGATCGTGCCGTAAAGTAGCGCCGCTTTGCGCTTGTTGCGCTCGTGCATCGCCGCGAGCCCGCCGATTTCGTCCTTGATCCAGCCGAGCATTAAATTTAGCATGTAAATTCCGAAAGTATTCGGGGTGTTGCTCATCGAGTCCGCGTCCGCCTGCGTTTTGTAGCGCAGGATCATCGGCGTTTTGGGGTTTGCGCGGTCCAGCAGATCCTTGCGGATCGCCACCATCGTAACGCCAGCGGGGCCGCCGTTTTTCTGAATGCCGCCGTAAAACATCCCCACGCTGCTAAGATCCACGGGGCGCGAAAACAGATCGCTCGAGCTATCGACTACGAGCGGACAGCCGCACTGCGGCAACTGCGGATACTGCGTGCCGTAGATCGTGTTGTTCGAGCAGATGTAGCCGTAATCGGCGTCACCAGAGAATTTGACCTCGGGAATGCGGTCGAATTTGCTCTCCTCGCTGCTTGCGACCACGCGGTAGTTTATGCCGAGCACGCCCGCTTCTTTGATCGCCTTGCTCGTCCAGTTGCCCGTGTTGGCGTATTCTGCGACGCCGCCCGCGTATAAGTTCATAGGCACCTGCGCGAACTGAAGGCTCGCGCCGCCTTGTAAAAATAAAATCGTAAAATCATCCGAAAAGCCGTAGAGATCGCGCACGCGGCTCATCGCGCTATGTAAAACCTCCTCAAAAATTTTGGTGCGGTGCGAGATCTCCATTATCGAAAATCCCAGCCCCCTGTAATTCAGCAGCTCCTCTTGAGCCTGCTTTAGCACGCCCAGCGGGATGGTGCTAGGTCCTGCGCTAAAATTTAAAATCCTATCCATTTTGCCTCCTTTAGATGATTTTTGCATTTTTGCTGAGCTGCTGCGAGCAAAGGACGAACTCGTCGCCCGCGGCAAGCTCACCCAAGCTCACCGTTTTACCGCCCTTTTGGATTTGAACGAGGTCTTTGGTGATCTCAAAAAATTTCGCCTTTTGCGCCAAAAGCTCGTCCTTTGCGCTTAGCGCGTGCTCTGCCGCGCTTAGCCTGGAGCCGATGAAGTTTTTAAATTTAAGCTCGAAATTTAAAAGCTTTGCAAGCGAGCCTGAAATTTTTGGCTCGATAGATTTTGATTTAAGCTGTAAAGCTGCGAGGCTCAGCGCGTTTTGTGCGGATGAAATTTTATCTTTTATCAGCCTATCAAAGGCGTCGCTTATACCGTCTAGGCTCTGAAAGATCGCGCAAATATCGGGTAGCAGATCGATCATCGCGGCGGTGGGCGTGAGGCTTCGGTGATCGGCTACGAAATCGCTGATACTAAAATCGATCTCGTGCCCTACCGCCGAGATGACGGGCGTTTTGGCTGCGTAGATCGCGCGCGCCAAGGCCTCGTCGTTGAAGCACCACAGATCCTCGCGCGAACCGCCGCCGCGAGCGATGACGATCGCATCGTAGCCCTTCCCGTCGGCTACGCGCAATGCGCTTATGATCGAAGCAGGCGCGCCTTCGCCTTGCACTAGCGCGTTATACAGATCGATCTTGCAAAGCGCGAAGCGGTCCTGCGCCGTGCGAAGCATATCCGCCTGCGCCGCGGAACCCGCACTCGTGATGATCGCGATGCTTTGGGCAAATTTCGGAAGCTGTTTTTTGTGCGCAGCATCGAAAAGCCCCTCTTTGCTAAGCTTCTGCTTTAGCGCGGCAAATGCCGCTTCCAGCTCGCCCTCGCCGCTTTTGCGGATATTTGAGACCTGGATCTGATACGCGCCCGTGGGGGCGTATAGCGAGACCTTGCCGTTTACGATGAGCTTATCGCCGACGGCGGGGATAAAATTTATCCGCGCGGCGTTAAATTTAAACATCGCGCAATCGATCGCCGCGCTCGCGTCTTTGATCGTGAAATACCAGTGTCCGCTCGTGCTTTGAATTCTAAACTTAGATATTTCGCCCTCGACTTCGACGAAGCTAAAGCTCGTCTCCAAAAGCGTCTTGGCTTGGGCGTTTAACTCGCTTACGCTAAGCATCGTCGCTCTTCCGCGCGATTTTCTCCGCGATGAAAAGCGTGCTGACGTCGAAGCTGAAGCCCTTTTGTACGCGCAGCTCAAAGCCCGCATTTTTGAGCTTTTCGCTAAAGCTCGCGGCGTCTAGAAAGCTACCGATGGAGCTTGGTAGATACTCGTAGGCTTCTTTGTTTTTCGAGATAAAGGCGCCGATTTTGGGTAAAATTTTGCTCACGTAAAAATCTCTGATTTTAAACGCGAGCCCGCCGCTTGCAGCTTTGGTAAATTCCAAAACCACGAGCGATCCGCCCGGTTTGATGATCCTATTAAACTCCGCAAGCGCCGCGTCCAGCTCCACGACGTTTCTTATGCCATAGCTGATGCTTAAAATATCCACGCTTGCATCATCTAGCGTCGTGGCGCCCGCGGTCGCTTTGATAAACTCGCAGCTAGGGAATTTTTGCCTAGCTACTTCAAGCATCCCCTCGCTAGGATCTATCCCCACGATCCGCTCGATCTGCACGCCGTGCTGCGCTGCGCCGTCGCGCCACGAGCTTATCATATCGCCCGTACCGCACGCGACGTCGGCGATACTCACGAGCCTTCCTTTAAGCTTTTCAAGCGTCAGCTCTACCGCCTTTTTGCGCCACGAAACGTCCACGCCGAAGCTGATGGCGCGGTTTGCCAGATCGTAGGTAGGCGCGATCTCATCAAACATCTTTATGATTTTTTCCTGTTTTTGCACGGGTCTTCCTTATTCGTATGCTTTGATTTTACGTAGCGATCTTTTCAGAGCGCGCAAAAGAGCCTCTTTTTCATTTAAAATTTTTTCCTCCAGCTCGGCGCGGCGGTCGTTTAGGCGGGCGTCCAGAGCCAGCAGATACGCAAACGCGACGCCGCTTTTATCGCTTGCTTTTTGATAGATCGCGATAAAATTTTGCCACACGCTGATATCTTGCAGCGCGCCGAAATCCTCGCAGGCGACCTTGGTGCGTTTAAACAGCTCCCTGACGCAGCCTTCATCAAAGCTTCTTGCAAAAATTTCAAGCGCGTATCGCAGTCTCTTTAGCCCTATGCGCGCGTCGTGAAATGCCTGCAGCGATGAGCCTTGCTTCAAATTTTTTAGCTCCGCGCGCAAGCTTTTAATCAGCTTGCAGAGGCGAGCGGAGGCGAACTTTTTTGAAATTTTTTCATATTCGCTGCGCGCGTAGATGCCGTCCGCGCCACTTAAAAAGCCGCTAAGAACGCCGTTTAAATCTGCAAATTCCGCGCTAGAAAGAAATTCTAAAATTTTATCCTCCGAGCGCTTTGCGATAAGATTTAGCTGCTGCAAAAAGCTCGCAGGCGCGTCATCGGCTTTTAAAAACTCCGCAAAAACGTGAAGGTCCCGCAGCTGATTGGTGCGGCTCATAAATTCTGCGAGCAGTTTTAAAATTTCATCCTTTTTTTCCGCTTCGAAAAGCGGCGCGGATAGCTTTAGAAGCGCCCTTGCCTTGCGGGTTTGCACGCGCAGCTCGTGAAGAGCTTCGGGGGAGAGGTTCTTTTGATACTCGCTTTTTGCGCCGCATGCCCGTATCCACGCTAGCTCAAGCGCCAAGCGCGCGAGCTTAACGCTGTCCGCATAGGGCGGCGCGAAAAATTTAACTCGGCTAAATTTTTTAAAAACGTTGCGAGCGTGTGCGAAATCAAGAGATCGCGGCGGTATGCCGTAGCGCGCCAGATAGCGGCTTTTGTAGCGATAATCGTCGGTGATCTCGCAAAAATCGGTGCTGCCGAAGGTTTTTACAAAATCAAAATTTGCGCTTGCCGCCTCGCTTTGAAATTTTGCTCGTAAAATCACGAGCGTGCTTAACTCGCCGCCGTAAAGCTCTAGCCAAAACTCCGCTTCGTCGCTGGCAAAGCCGTAGCGGTTCTTTTGCACGACGCGAGCGACCCTGCTTTTTAAAGCCTCTTTGAAATCATCTTTTGAAATTTTAAAATTTAGAGTTTGTCTGTCGAGATCCTCTTTTTTGTGGTGCAAAGAGCATTCGTCGTTTTGGCGGATGTAGTAAATTTCGGGATAGAACGAAGTATAAAACCAAGCGATCTTTACCTTGCGACATTTCAGCCCCGCACGCTCTAGCGTCCGCAGAATCGAATCGTCGCTCAATAAAAATTTACGCTTAGTTTGCATACCCGCTCCAAAAATAAAGTGGGTAATAATAGCAGAAAATTCTTTAAACTATCTACACTTTTCGCAGTCTTCGACCGTAGCGGTGATATTTAGCTTGCGGATGAAATTGCCCGCTTTGCGCTCGATGTTTTTCAAAACATCCTTATTAAAGGCATCGTCCATGAAAAGATCCGTGACGTTGCCGCATTTTTCGCAGACGACGTGGATATGCGGCATCTGATAGATGTCGTAGCGGCTCTTTTTATTCGGCGCGTTCACCTCGACCACGACCCCTTCGTCGAGCAGGGTGTTTAAATTTTTATAAACCGTCGCTAGCGAAATAGATGGATAGTCCTCCTTAATCCCCTCGTATAGGTCATCTATGCTTGGATGTTCGTGGCGATCGAGCACCTTTAGGATGCACAATCTTTGAGGAGTTGCTTTCAAACCGCAAGTTTTGAGTAGTTCTACGTGGCTCATTTTTGTCCTTCAAAAAATTTTAAAGTTATATTATCAAATTTTACTTTAAACAAAGTTGATATTAACTAATACTTTTTATCACTTAATATTCGCTCGGTTAGAGTTTGGATATCCAAGCCCAAGCTGCGCTCCACGTCGGCGGTCTTGCCGTGCGGCAAAAAGATATCGGCAAACTCAAAGCTCACGATCTTTACGTCCGAAATTTCATTTTCTTGCAAAAATGCGCTTAAAATTTCACCGATGCCGCCCTTTTTGGCGTTGTCGCTAAAGACGTACCAAATTTTATCTTTGCGAGCCAAATTTCGCAAAAACTCGGCGTCCAAAGGCTTTGCAAAGACTAGATCCACGACGTCCACCTCCATCTGTCCCTCTAGCGCTTCAGCCGTTTTATACGCTCTGCCAGCGCCGTTTCCGTAGCCGATCAGCGCCACTTGCGCGCTATCGCTGCGCTTTAAAAACACCGATTTTGTAAGCTCCACCGCAGGCGCGCTGGCCTCGTCGCAGCCCAAGATAAAGCTTCCGCGCGGATAGCGGATCGCCAAAACCCCCTCGTGCGCGTAGGAGTACTCGATGATCCGTTTGAAGCTCGCCTCGTCCCTCGGCGCGCACATGCTGACGTTCGGGATCGCGTTTAAGAAGCTCACATCAAAGACCCCCTCGTGCGTCTCGCCGTCCTCGCCCACGATGCCCGCGCGATCCATCGCAAGGACTAAGCTTAGATTCATAATCGCCGCGTCGTGAACGATCTGATCGAACGCGCGCTGCATGAAGGTCGAATATATCGTAACGTACGGCTTAAAACCTTCGCGCGCCATCGCAGCCATCGAGCTTAGCGCATGCGGCTCTGCGATCGCTACATCCCAGAAGCGGTGCGGAAATTTCTCGATCAGCTTATCCATACCCGTGCCGCTTGGCATCGCGGCAGTCACGCCCACGACGTTTTCATGCTTGGCGGCTAAGCTTAAAAGCGCTTCGGCATAAATTTGCGTGGCACTTTTGGCGGCGGATTTTTTCTTAAATTCTCCGCTTTGAATGTCGAAAGGCCCTACGCCGTGCCAGCTCTCCAAATAGCCCTCGGCCTTGTCGTACCCCTTGCCTTTGATCGTTTGAGCGTGCACGACGACGGGTTTGCGTGCGCTTTTTGCCGTCTTTAGCGCCGATATGAGATCGGCTAGGTTATGGCCGTCCACCGGGCCGATGTATTCGAGCCCCAGCTCCTCAAAATACATCCCAGGTATAATGAGCTTTAGGGAATTTTCAAAGCGCTTTGCCATGTATGTGGCACTTTGCGGAGCGTGGGAGAGCAGCTCTCTTACGTGGGATTTAAATTTTTGATAGGTCTCGCCCGCCATCGCTTGGCTTAGATATTTGCTAAAGGCGCCGATCGGCTTGCTGATACTCATTTTGTTGTCGTTTAGGATGATGATGCAGGGCAGGCGCAGATCGCCGAGCTCGTTCATCGCCTCATAAGTCATGCCGCCGCTCATCGATCCGTCGCCGATGAGTACGACCGGCACGCGATCTTCGCGCTTTAGGCTTATCGCTTTTGCCGCGCCCACGGCTAAAGAGATCGACGTCGAGGCGTGCCCTGCGACGAAGTAATCAAATTTACTCTCGCTAGGCTTCGTGTAGCCGCTGATACCGCCGAACTGCCTAAGCGAGCCGAACTCCTCCCAGCGGTCCGTCAGAAGCTTGTGTGCGTAGCTTTGGTGGCTTACGTCGAAGATAAACGGATCGCTCGCGGCGTCGAATACGTAGTGCATCGCCACGATGAGCTCGACGGCGCCCATATTTGAGCTTAAATGGCCGCCGTTTTTGCTCACGACTTTGATTATGCGCGCTCTGATCTGCGTGCAGAGTTCCCGTAGCTCCTCTAGATTTTTGTTTTTAATATCCACTCAAAATCTCTCCCAGAGCGCCCAAGACGCGATCGTTTTGCCCCTGTGTGCCGATCGTGATACGCACGGCGTTTAGCCCGTAGCTTTTTAAATTTCTAACGATGATGCCACGGCGCAGAAGGCTCTCGCAAAGCTCGCTGCTATCTATCGGCCGGCTAAGTTTAAACGTGATGAAATTTGCGTAGCTAGGGGTAAATTCTAAATTTCGCTCGCGCGCAAAATCCTCGAAGCGGCTCATCTGCGCGGCGTTGTTTTGCAAGCTCTTTTGCACGAAAGCCTCGTCTTTTAGTGCCGCAATCGCCGCTGCGAGGCTAAGCGTAGTGATATTAAAAGGCGGGCGTAGCTTATAAAGCGCGTTTATGATTACGCGCGGCGCGATGCCGTAGCCTACGCGCATACCGCCCAGGCCGTAAACCTTTGAGAAGGTGCCTAGATAGAGCACGTTTTTAAAATTTTGAATTAAAAATTTCGGATCGAGCTTTTTGCGTTTATCTTTAAACGCCGCAAATTCGTTATATGCGGCATCGATCACCAAAAGCGTATCCTCATCCACGCTACGAGCGAACTCATACACTGCCTCCGCATCCAAGCACTCGCCTAGCGGATTGTTCGGCACGCACAAAAAGATGACCGAAATTTCATCCCTGTGCGCGTTATAAATTTTTAAAAGCTCAGCCAGATCGTGCTCCTGTGCGCTCGTTTTGTAAACTTTAGCCTCGCAGTGGCTTGCGTAGATGCCGTACATCGCGAAAGTGACGCCCGCTTGCAGTATCGCGCGGCGCGAATTGAGCTTGGCGTGCAGCGCAAACTCGATGATCTGATCGCTGCCCGCGCCGATGATGATATTTTGCGGCTCTATGCTGAATTTAGAGGCGAGCGCGCCCTTTAGCTCATACATCGAATCATCGGGGTAAAGATGCGCACAGGCGGCATTTTGCACGATTACCTCCTGCACCGCCTCACTAGTGCCGAAGGGGTTTTCGTTGCTGGCAAGCTTTAGCACGTCCTGCTTGCGGATACCAAACTCCCGCACCACAAGCTCGATCGGCTTGCCCGCTTCGTAATTGCTTAAATTTTCTACAAATTCATTAAATTTCATCACTCCCCTCCGTTTATGTAACTTCCCAGCCATGTGATTTCGTGGCCGTTTTTCTGCGCGTTTTGCAGCACGCGCGCCACTCGCTCGTCGTCGATATGTCCCTCAAAATCGACATAAAAGACACATTTAAAATCCCTAAGCTTGACAGGGCGGCTTTCTAATTTGGTTAAATTTATCCCCTCGTTGCGAAACATCTGCAAAAAGTCCACGAGTCCGCCCGGACGGTCGTCTGTTTTGGCTAGGATGCTCGTTTTGTTGCGGTCGCTCTTTTGGTTTTTAAAGTCGCTCAGCACGAAAAAGCGCGTGCGATTGGCGGAGTTGTCCTCGATCTTTTGAAACATCATCGGCACGCCGTAAAGATCGGCGGCGATCTTGGAGCAGATCGCGGCGGAGTGCGGCGTAGCGGCTGCCATCTGCGCCGCAAGCGCAGTCGATTTGGTCGCGGTAAATTTAACTCCGCTAAGGCCGTGATCGTCTAGAAATTTAAGGCACTGATTATATCCTTGCGGATGCGAGAATATCTGATCCACCGTGCTTACGTCGTCGCAGTGGCTCGCAAAACAGTGGTGGATATCCATATAAATTTCGGCGACGATCTTGACGCCCTCATATTTTCGCAAGCAATCAAGCGTCGCGCCCACCGCGCCTTCGGTGTTGTTTTCGATCGGCACGACGCCGTATTTGGCCTCTCCACTATCAAGCTCCTTAAAGACCGCCTCGATGTTCGATAGCGGCAGATAGGAGCTTACCGCGCCGAAACGGCTCTTGGCGGCTTGGTGCGAATAGGTGCCGAAAGGCCCTAAAAACGCGACGATTTGCGGCTTTTCTAAATTTCGCGAAACCGAAAAAATTTCAAAAAATATCGCCTCGATCGCCTCTTTGCTTAAATTTCGCGCCTTTCCGCCATCCAGCCTACTGATGATCGAGCGCTCGCGCTCCGGGCGGTAGATCGCGCTGCCAGCGGTCTGCTTCAGCTCGCCGATCTTTTTGACAAACCCCATGCGCTCGTCGATAAGGCGCAAAATTTCATCATCCAGCCTGTCGATACAAACGCGCAGATCATCGATGTTTTGCATCACAACCCTCCTTTTGCTTGCCCTCAAATTTCGGCACGGATTTTAGAAATTTCACGCCGCCTCTTTTGCCGTACGCTTTGAAATTTTTACCGCGCGAACTTAAAATTTCATCGCTTGCGATTACTGTGCCGCAACTTCCGCGCACTAAGAAGGCGCGATAAAATCCGTCGCAGCGAGATCTAAAATTTAAAGGGGCCATGCATCCTGGCTTGGAATTTAAAGCAGCGGTGCGTTTAAAATTTAAGACCGTGCTTGCTGCTGCGTTAAAATTTAAAGCCGCTGCGCGCTCAGATTTGAAATTTAAGATCGCGCCCTGTTTTAGACGGCTCGCCGCGCGGCTCATACGAGATCCTTTTCGAGCGCGATTAGATCATCAAAGCTCTCGCGCTTTCTAATCAGGCGGTCCTGTCCGTCGTAAACCGCGACCTCGGCGGCGCGACAGCGGGTGTTGTAGTTGCTCGACATCGAAAAGCCGTAGGCGCCGGCGCTTTTGATCGCGAGCAGATCGCCGCTTTGTAGGCTAGGCAGGCTAACGCCTTTGGCCAAAAAATCGCCGCTTTCGCAGATCGGCCCCACGACGTCGCAGAGGCTAGCTGCGGCTAAATTTGCGCCGCCCAAAATTTTTTCATCCGCGCAGCAGCCGCTTGTTTGATCCGAGCCCCTGCCGCTTAAATTTACTTCGCTCGCGCCAGCTTCGTCTAAATTTATACCCTCCGAAGCGCTAACGATCTCGATGGCGTGGTGCGCGCCGTAGAGGCTCGGACGTATGAGATCGTTCATCGCGCCGTCAACGATGACGAAGCGCTTGCCGCAGTTTTGTTTTTCATAAAGCACGCGGGTAAGAAATACCCCCGCAGCCCCCGCGATGAAGCGCCCTGGCTCGCACACGATCGTGACGTCTAGCCCGCTTAGACTGCGCAAGATCCCCTGCGCGTAGTCGTAGAGCACGATCTGTTTTTCATCCTCGTAGCGGATGCCGATGCCGCCGCCCACGTCGAAAAATTTTATATCGATCTCAAGGGCTCGCAGCTCTCGCAGCAGATCGCTTACGATCTTTGCGGCATCGCAGATCGGAGAAATGTCCGTAAGCTGGCTGCCGATGTGAAAGTGGATACCGACGGGATTTAAAAATTTGCTCTTTTTGGCGTAGATATACATCTTGCGCGCGGTCCCGATACTAACGCCGAATTTGTTCTCATTTAGCCCCGTGGAGATGTAGGGGTGGGTCTTAGCATCAACGTTCGGATTTACGCGGATGCTAATGCGAACGGGCTTATTTAGCTTTTGCGCGATTTGCTCGAGGCGCAGCATCTCGGCTTCGCTTTCTAAATTTATCAGCAAGATGTCCGACTTTAGCGCAAACTCGAGCTCGCTATCTTGCTTACCGACGCCTGAAAATATGATCTTATAGCTCTTTGCGCCGATATACAGAGCGCGGCGCAACTCGCCGATACTGACGCAGTCAAAGCCGCTGCCCAGATCCGATAGAAATTTTAAAATGCTTAAATTAGAGCTTGCCTTAATCGCGAAGCAGACGAGCGACTTGCGCGCTGCGAAGGCCTCTTTGAGCGCTATAAAATTCTTTTGTATCTCGTTAAAATCGTAAACGTATAAAGGAGTGCCGTATTTGCGGGCTAAGCTTGAATAATCCATAGAATTTCCACCGATAAATTTTGCGCCATTCTAACAAATCAAGGCTTAACGATGCTTAAAAACTAAAAATGCCGCAAAGCCTAATAGCGCTGTTATGGGCACGATAATGCCAAGTTCTGGGATGATGACGCCGTTGAGAGAAAACCTAATTAACACGAAAAGCACGCCCCAAGCGCATAGCGTAGCGATAAAAAATCCAAAGCTTAGTAGCGCGAGATTAAAAAATCGCCCCGTAACGGGCAGGTAATAATACAGCACCAATACCGCTAAAGGCGCAAATAACGGAAAAAATATCATATTATAAAGACTTGCTTTTATAGTGGAGATATTCACGCCTTGATGCGAAAAGGTGCGGATCGAACGCAAAGCATCCCTGATCGAATATACATTACTCGTATCATAAACGCTTGCAATTGAGCTTGGATCAAAGCCCTTAAGCGCCTCGCTCTGCGCGCTAAACTCACTTCTTAATCCACTTCCTCCAAGCTTAAGCTGCGCTGGTAAAGTGGTGGTATTTACGTCGCGCAGATGCCAAATTTTGCCTGCGTATTCGCCAGAGCTTGCATGCGAGCGCGAAGCAACGGAGTTATCCCCTATATCAAAGATCGTTATATCATTTGCGTTTTTGCCGTTTAGAGCTTTGATGTAGATATATTTACCCTCAAATTTCAAAAACATATCTCCCCCCGTAGGCGATAAATCGGTTAAATTCTTTTGAAATTTTAATGCGTATGCAAACGGGGTGGAATTTAAAGCTATAAAGCCTGCAGTAATCGCAAGTGCGATCAAAAATGGAGGGATTATCAGCGCGTTTTTGCTAACTCCAAGCGCATAAAAGCTCACCAGCTCGTTGCTACGGATCATATTAAAGCCCATCAAAATAAGCGCAAAAATAAGACTTAGCGGCAGCGTGTAACTAAGCGCGACCGCTGCAGTTAGAGCGATATACAAAAGAGCGGTATTCGCGCTTGAAGGAAAATCTTTGAGATTAGTAAGCACATCGATGCCTACATAAAAGCACTCAAGGGCTATTAGCAGGATAAAAAAATACTTCAGATAAGAAAGAGCCGCGTATTTTACGTATAACTTCACACCCTAGCCTTTTTAATCGTAAATTTTTGCGCGATCTGCTCTATATCCGAGCAAATGAGCTCTTCTACCGCGCGCGCGACATAGGGTAAAATTTCACTCAGCTTCTCGCGCTCGCTTTCGTTAAAATTTCCGAGTACGAAATTTGCCGCGTCCTGCCCTTGCTGTTTTTTACCCACGCCGATACGCACGCGCTCGTAATCCGCGCCGATTAGCGCGTCGATCGATTTGATCCCGTTGTGCCCGCCGCTACTGCCGCCTTTTTTAAATTTAACGGCGCCCAGATCCAAATCTATATCGTCGTGCACCACAATGATGCGCTCGGGCTTATAAAAATCGTTCACCGCCTTTACGGAGTTGCCGCTTAAGTTCATAAAAGTTTGGGGTTTTAAAAGAAGAAGCGAGCCCTTTTTAAAAAGCTCGCCTTGGAATTTAGACGAGCCGAGCTCGCTAAAGCCGCCCGTCTTTAAAATTTCGTCGATTAGCATAAAACCGACATTGTGTCTGGTGTCTGCGTATTTCTGAGCAGGATTCCCAAGTCCTGCGATCAGTATCATAGGCGCCCCTATTTAGCCGAAGTAACTCCGACTACCGCTACTGAGCCGTCTAGAATGATGCCGACGCCCTCTTTTACCGGAATGTCTCGGATCAAAAGCGAATCGCCTACGTCAAGATCGCTCACATCGAGCGTAAAATCGTTTGGTAGATCTTTGCCTGCGCATTTTACGGCGATACGGCGCTTGGATTGCACCAAAATACCTTTGTTTTTTAAGCCTTTAGCGACGCCAGTTACCTTAACCGGCACTAGATATTTACTTACCACGTCATCCTGAACTACGCGCAAATCTACGTGAGTTAGGGTGTTTGTGACGGGGTGCTTTTGGTATTCTTGCACTATAACGCGATATGTCTTACCGCCCACGCTAACCTCGAAAGGAAGATCCTCTTTTGCGCGCATAGCTTTGATAAAGTCGTTTACCTTAAACGCTGCGTTAATATTTTCAAATCCTTTCGCATAAATATTAGCGATTAGATAACCATCTCGTTTTAGGGATTTTGAAGCCCTTTTACCGATACTATCTCTAACGATACCTTCTAACATTAGGTTTCCTTTGTGAAAAAATGAAGCGTGATAATAGCTAAATGTTGCTTTAAATCTATTTAAGCGCCTATCGGAATTCAAAGGCGGATTTAATCCGCCATCTTATAAAAATCACCCACAATCTTATAGAATTCCACATCCTTCATAACGGCCCTTTTTACCTTTCTCGGCTGCCCTGTTTTGGTTATCGTCTCTATTTCTTCGCGCTCGCCAGTATCTACTTGGGTTTTATTTAAGGCTTTTTCTTTTATCAAGATTAAATTTGCGCCGTATTTTTCAGCTTTTCTTAGAAATTCATATTCCGTTCTTTTGAAATCTTCCCCCTGTTCTTCGATATTTTTTACTACTAGTCTGATTTTTTTGCCATTTTCTTTAAGCTCATCTAATTCTTTTTCATCGTCTATTTGCATTATTGTTTCTTTTAAACGCTCAAAATTTTTTTTATGTTCTTCTATTTGTCGTTGCCTTTCAGCTTCTTTTTCAGCTTTTATTCTTTGTCTTTCAGCTTCCTCTTTGGCTCGGATCCTTTTTCGTTTAGCCTCCTCCTCAGCCTCTCTTTTTAGTCTTTCTTCTCTTATTCGCTTTCTTTCTGCTTCTTCCTCGGCTTCCAGTCTTTCTTTTTCGGCTTTCTCTTTAGCTTCCATTTCATCTTTTATTACACCCGAATACATCATTATTGATATACCAATAAAAATACTCATACTTATAAGCCCTGCGATATCTATATTTACTCCAAGCCAATCGGTAATTAAAAAGCTCACTAAGCTTAATATAAATAAAAATATAGCTGCATTCCGAAATGCTCTTCTCCACTTGATAAAAAGTGCTATAAGTATAACTAGAGTAATTGGCGTCAGCACCGAAACTATGTTATGAACGGTTTCCATTTTTTCTCCTTTATTTTTTAAAAAATACGTGACTTATCACGCACCTTGTTTATGCCGCAAAATTATCATAATTAGCCGCTCCCCCATGATTTCGTAAAAATCCTTTTTGTATTCGCTCGCATGCTTTCGCAACGCGTCTTTGAATTCGTCGTAGAATTTCAAGCCGCACTCGCAAGTTTCAAAAAATCTTAAAAGCGCGCTGTATCTTATGACCGAATAGCGCCCATACTCATCAAATTTCGCTAACTCCCTATCTATATAGCTATAATCAGGTAGAAGCAAAAAGCACTTTGCCCTGCCGCCTGAATCCTGCTTATCGGCAATCTTTGAATATTTATCTAGCTGAGAGCGTATTACGCCGCTTTGCAAATCGTGTCTTATCCCGTTGATACCGGATTTGATCTTATTTTCGATGACGATTGCGTGGTTTTGATCTTTTATGAAAATATCTATATTTTTGTATTCTCTTAAAATTTGCGCATCCTCGCTTATGTTTAGCCGTAAAATTTCGCTCGCAAATTTTAAAAATAGCTTCGCATCGTTTCGCAGATAATAGACTATCCAATTTGAAAAGCTTAACTCATCGTCCATCTTGCCGATTATCTCTAAGATATTTTGCTCTTTAGCTTTGAAATTTAAAATTTCATTTAGCCCGATCCGCTTCGTAGTATCGTTCTCTTGCCAAAGCTCGGGCGAGAAAATTTTATCCAGCGCGCTTTCGCCCTGGACATATTGCTTTAAAGATTGCGAGGAAAATTTAAATGGCACTAAAAAATGCGTTTCGTCTATCAGTTTCTCATCATCAACGATGTAAAATTTAAATTTTGGTTTTTTAAAATTCGACGTCTCAAATGTTATATACGCCGCATTGGGGCTATCGTTTTCGCTTTCAAATAGCTCGTTTAGAGGCACACCGCCGTAAGCGATATTTTGTGCTTCAATCATTTCGGATTGTCTTTTAAGCTCCTCTTTAGCGCCACGCTTTCTGCTGCTAGCAAAAAGTTCATCGCCCAAAAGAAGCTTTAACTCGCTAGCGCAAGCTAAAATTTCGAAACAGTGTTTCGAGATAGCACGCACTAAAAGGACTTTGTGTGCGTCCTTTGCATCCTCGTTTATCGTGCCGTAAGGATTTACGTAGATGTAATGCCTGCCGTTGTCTGCCTTAAAAAGATTGATGATTTCGTGCCCCAAGCTCTCGTTCAAATAGCCGCCCGAAAACATTCGATTTATAATTATCATCTCAGAATAAATTCCTATCTATATTTTTGGCGCTAAATTTACGCACGCATTCTCGTATGGCGTTACGTACCTCGTCGCGCTTTTGTTTGTCATAAAAGTATAGTCCCGTCGAGCCGAAGCTTCCTAAGACGTAGAGATAATATCTTGTTTGGATGTCATTAATGCGCCGCCCCAGCCTAGCGTTTTTGGCGTTTTTGGAGCTCATCCTAAAAAATTTAATCACCGCTAGGAAAATTTTAAAAATATTTACGCTTTTTACCTCTTTTTTCTCTAAGCGCATATCCTCGATTTGATCTGCCGTGACGGTTCTGCTGCGCATTAAATTCCAATACGGCGCACAGAGCAAAACGGCTACAATGCTATTTTCAACGTCGCTTCTAGGGAAAGTGATTTTACCTGTTTGCATATCAATCAGGTATCTTTTATTTTTGTTGTAGATCAAAATGCTTTGAAACGGCAAAAATACTAAAATCACGGCACCCACGCCTAACGGCAACAGCAAAATTCCAATGAGCAAAGTCCATTTAAAATTTTTAAAAACGATTTCTAGTGCAGTATGGACGTCGATTATCTCGTATTTCATGAAATTCTCTTGCGATGAAATTCTAAAATTTTATCCATTTGGTTGTTTGCACGATTTAAAATTTATTAAAGCGCCGAGAGTTTCGGCTCGCAGCGCTTTAAATTTTAATCTTACGCCGGCTTACGACGCGAGATCGCTACTTTTTGCGGCGTTTTTTATCGCCCGCTCTTTGCTTGGGGGTTCTGCAAGATCCCGTCCTGGTTCTGTTGTCGTGATTTCTTGGTCCATGACTTGCCATCTCTTACTCCTTTTAGAAAAAATATGCGTAATTATACCCCCCCCCCTGAAATTTGGTTGAAATTTTGTTTATCAAAGATTAAATGAATAGAAATTTTATAAGATTAATCGGACGTGGAATTTTAATCGAAATTATAGATATTTTAAAATGAAATTTAACGTAGCATCTACCCGAGTAGCAGCGGGCAAGCGAATAGAATTCTGCCTGCGCGGCGGCAGGCAGAATTATTTAAAATTTCAAATCGTAAAAATTTAGAATTTTAAAATTTACGACTTAGCGGATCTCTTTTAGCTGTACGACTTCGCCGGCGAGCATCTCTTCGGCGCTCTCTCCGGATTCTGCCGCCAAATCTCTTTTTTTGGCAAGATCCACGTTTTTTATCTGCAGATCGAGATCGTTTCGCTTAGAAGCCTTATCCAGTGCTTCCTCACGGGTAATGATGCCGTCTCTGTAAAGATCAAGCAGGTGCTGATCAAAGGTCTGCATGCCATATGTGTTGCGACCGTCGGCGATCGCGTCTGGAATTTCATCGTCGCGCGCATCAAGTATCATATCCTTAATACGGGTGTTTTTGCGTAGAATTTCAACGACAGCCACGCGCTTGCCCTCGATAGTACGGGCAAGGCGCTGAGAGATGACCGCCTCTAGGACGGATGCTAGCGTCATTCGGATACGCTCCTGCTCAGCCTGCTCAAACATCGCGATGATTCGGTTTACCGTCTCTTTTGCGTCGATGGTGTGCACCGTCGAAAACACTAAGTGTCCCGTTTCTGCGGCGTGAAGCGCGGTCTCGATCGTCTCCAAATCGCGCATCTCGCCCACAAATATGACGTCTGGATCCTCTCGCAGCGCGGCGCGAAGCGAATCGGCGAAGTTGTTGCAGTCCTCGCCGATAGCGCGCTGATTGATGATGCATTTATCGTCTTTAAATACGAACTCGACGGGATCCTCGATCGTAACGACGTGGCTAGTTCTTTGTCTATTTATGCGATTGATCATGCTTGCGATCGTTGTCGTCTTTCCGCTTCCGGTAGGTCCCGTAAGCAGCACGACGCCGCGCATAGCCGTGTCGCAAATATCTTTGATCGAAGGCGGCAGACCTAGATCGTCGATCTCCGGAATTTTAACCGGAATCGTTCGGAAAACCGCGCTGATACCGTCGATCTGAAAGAAAATATTAACGCGGAAGCGATAATCTTCGTTTAGCTTATAGGTAAAATCCACGCTCTTTTTCTCGATAAGCTCCGGAAAGCGCGTAATGAGAAGCTCCTTAGCTAGCGTCATCGCATCCTCTTTTAAAAAAGGCGTTTTACTAAATTTTACTAGCTCGCCGTGGATGCGCCCTCTGATGACCGCGCCTGATTTTATGTGAAGGTCGCTACCGCCATTTTGGATCAAAAATTCCAGATATTTATTTAGCCTATCTCGCTGCTTAAAATCCAGCGTAGAAGCGTCAACTTGATACTGCGAATAATCTATAGAACCCGCCATCATTTCTCCTTTTTAAGTGTTTTTATTATCTCTTTAAATGCTTCTTCAAAGGCCACCAGTCCGTCATCCAGCAGCTTTTTATATGCCTTTTTCATATCGATCTTCGCATCCGCTACGCGAGCGAAAAAATGCTCTATCTGCGCGTCGCTAGGCGGCATTTTGGGCTTTTGATCGCCGCTTATAAAAGCCTCTATCGTCTCAAGCGGCGCAGTATTTACGCAGCCCGGATACATTAGCTCGCTGACGTAGTAATCCTTCGGCAGATCGTCTCCTTTTACGCCCGTACTCGCAAACAGCGGTTTTACGTAGTTTAAATTTTCTTTAGCGATGATATTGTAGCATTTTGAAGCGTTCATCGTGCCGATTTTGCCGGTAGGAAGGCCCGACGCGGCCATTTTTTCATCCAGTAACCTATCGAAGCGGCTAACGAAGATGCTAATTACGGTTTTTGGTAAATTTGCTTTCGGGAAGTAGCGGCGAAAGCCCGCGATACCCTCTTTTATCGCCTCGATACATTTTGCGGTTTGCTCGGGCGAAAAAACCAAGGTCGCGTTTACGCTGATCCCCTTTTTTAGCAGATCGCGCATCGCTTCGTAACCTGCCTTGGTCGCGGGGATTTTTATCATTACGTTTGGCATGCCGATCGTGCCGTATAGGTGTTTGCCCTCGCGATACATCGCCTCGGCGTCGTCTGCGAAATATGGATCGACCTCAATACTCACAAAGCCGTCATCGTCGTTAATAAAATTTTTAAGCAGGCTCTCCGCCGCGCTTCTGATGTCCGCGGTGGCTAAAATTTCATACAGCTTTTTGGGCTCTTTTTTTCTAAATTCCTCTTTAGCCGCATCGTATGCTGGGGAGCTTAGGATCGCGTTTTTAAAGATCGCGGGATTGGAGGTAGCGCCGTTAATTATCCCTTTTTTGATCAGCTCGTCGAAATCTTTATCGATAAAATCGCGCTCCAAAAAGTCGCACCAAAGGCTGAAATTTAGGGCTTTATCATACATATTTCATAATCTCCTTCAAATCCTTTTTTTCAATGCAGACGCTCGCATGCTCTTTTAAAATTTCATTCGCGCAAAAGGCGATTTTAAGTCCCGCCTCGCGGAACATCGAAACATCGTTCGCGCCGTCTCCCACGCACATTACTTCGCTTGCGCTTAGGCCCATCAGCGATTTAAGCTGCGCAAGTAGCGCGCCTTTTGAGTAGCCAAACATCATCTCGCCGCCAAAAAGCCCGGTTAAAATTCCGTCCTTTTCATGCAGATAGTTTGCAAAGCTCGCGTCAAAGCCTAGCTTTTTCTGCGCGGCGTCGGTGGCTAGATGAAATCCGCCGCTAAAGACGATCACCTTTATGCCTTTATTTTTCAGATATGCGATGATCTCGCTAGCGCCGCAAACAAAAGGCAGGCTTTCTGCGATAGCTTTAGCATCGCTAAGCTTCATCCCCTTTATCAGCGCCACTCGCTCGCTAAGGCTCTCGAAAAAATCAAGCTCGCCCGCCATCGCGCGCTTCGTAATTTCGCTAACTTGTCGCTGCGTGCCCATTTTAGCGGCGAAAAAACTTATCGTCTCGCCGTCCATCAGCGTAGAATCAAAGTCGAAAACACAAAGCTTTATCATAAATATCCTCGCAAAAATTTAGGAATTATAGCTAATTTAAGTTTAAGTTTTTTGGAATTAGCATAAATTTTTCGCTTTTTGCGACCTCGTAAATTTTACTCCTAACCCCGAACGAGCATAAATTTATATATTTTTTTTCGCCAAAATATAAAATTTCATCTTGATGATAGTGCCCCTCGATGATTAAATTTGCCGCGTAAGAATCGATCTTCGGCGCGATTATATCGTTAAAATTTGGCATTTTTCTGTAGAGGTTTTTCCCCTCTTGCGATTTTAAGATCATCTTTGAAATTTTAAATTTTAAAGCGCGATCGAGCAGGTCCATAAATTTCAGAAAAGTTCTGTTTCGCAGCGAAAGCAGAGCAAACTGCGTCAGACGCGGCAAAAACAGATCGCCGTGCGCGACCTGCACCGCCTCGCCGCTCTCGCAGATAAATTTAACGGGCTGCGCGCCGTTTGGATAAACTTTTGCGCAGGGGAAAATTTCGCGCAGATTAAAATCATGGTTGCCCTCGAAGTAAAAAATTTCGCATTTTTGCGACAGCTCGTTTATTAGCGCGATCTCCTCTTCGTAGAAGCGCTGCACGTAGGTCGTGTTTGCCAAAAAATCAAACATATCGCCCATCATAAAAATTTGAGGCGGCGTAGGCTCAGCCTTCAGCGCGCGCAGAAATTTCAAAAATTGCGGCCTGCTCGCGCCCGCGTGCGCATCGCCGATAAAGATCGCGCCCGGTTTTATCGTCCGAATTTGATCATTTTGCATCTAGGCTCCCGCGCGTAACGGCTTTTGCAAAAAAGTTCATCGCTTAAATTCCGTGTGCGATACGCGGCAGTGCCGTAGTTTCGGCGAATCCGCACATTAAATTTGCGTTTGCGATCGCCTGCGACGATGCTCCGCGCAAAAGATTATCGATCGCCGAGTTAATCCAAATTTTATCGCCGGCAGTTTTTACAAAAATATCGCAAAAGTGCGTCCCTGCGACGTTTTTTATACTTACGGGCTCGCTTCGGACGCGCACGAAAGGCTCATTTTCGTAAAATTCCCGTAGCACCGCCTCTGCATCCACGCTCTTTTGCAGTACGCCAAACGCGCTAACCAGCATTCCGCGCGTAATCGGCAGCAAATTCGGCACGAAAAGCGTGCTAAATTCGCCGCCTTTTAAAATTTGCAGCTGCTCTTTGATCTCGTCTGCGTGGCGATGCGAGATCGGCGAGTAGGCGCCCGCGTTTTCGTTTACACTTACGAAATGGCTGCTCGTTTTAAGAGCCTTGCCCGCGCCGCTTACTCCGCTTTTTGCGTCGATAAATACGCCGATATCCGGATTGAGTAGCCGCATAAACGGCGCGAGCGCCAAAATAGAGCAGGTGGGATAGCAGCCCGGATTTGCCGTAAGGCGCGCGGCGCGGATCTTTTCGCGATTTAGCTCGGGCAGTCCGTAAACGGCGTGGGCTAAATTACGAGGGTCTAAATGCGCGGTGTAGTTTTTCTCGTAAAGCTCGCGACTTAGCCGGTAATCAGCCGATAGATCGACTACCTTGACGCTTTTAAATTTTAAAATTTTGCGGGCAAATTCCATCGCTTTTTCATGTGGCAGCGCCAAAAAAATAAGATCACATCTTTGTGCCGCAACGCGAGCGTCCGCAGCTTCTACGCGCATCTCAAACACGCCGCGAAGCTGCGGGAAAATTTCGCTTATTTCGCCCTGCGTCGAGGCGCCTAAATACGAAATTTCAAAGCCCGGGTGAGAAAGTAGAGCCTTAATCAGCTCAAGCCCCGTATAGCCGCTAACGCCGATGATGCCTACTTTTTTCACGCTAATTCTCAAATTTTATCGGCTTGTATTCGACGCTTAAAATTTCCACATCGCGCGTGCCTGATGGCAGCTGAAGCACCACCTCATCGCCCTCGGCTTTACCTAAAAGCTGGCGCGCGAGCGGCGTATTGATGTTGATGAGTTTGCGCGAGATATCCGCCTCGCTAAGGCCTACGATGACGTAGGTCTCCTCCCGCTCGGTCTCTACGTCCATGAAGGTAACGGTGGAGCCGAATTTTACGCGGTCGTGCTCGTAGGTCGAGGGATCGATGATTTTACTTCGAGAGACGATGTCGCTAAGCTCAGCGATACGCGAGAGCAGAAACGCCTGCTCTTCGCGTGCCGCGTGATACTCGGCATTTTCTTTCAGATCGCCGTGTCCGCGCGCGATGTCTATCTGCTGCACTATGTGAGGTAGCTTCACGCTCTGAAGCTCCTTGAGCTCGGAGGTGATCTTTTCATATCCGTAAAGCGTCATTGGTTCTGTCGTCATAATCTTCCTTTCTTTTTATCAAATTATATAAGTTTTAGCCTTAAAATTTTAGCTCGCAGGCTGCGTTAAAATTTTTGCCACGTTTTCGCTGGAGCCGAGCTTTAGATAATCTCGCAGCTTCTTGCTCGCAAGTTTAAATTTAGCGGCGTCGCAGCGCTCGTATGCGGCGAGTAGGTTTTGCGCGCTTACTTCTGATTGTAAAAGCTCCTCGTGCAGCGGCTCCTCGCCCAAAAAATCAAAAATAATATTTGCAAGCCCCACATGCTTTAGCTTTACGAGCTTTCGCGCGAGCCAAACGTCAAACGCGCGAGCCTTGTAGCACAGCACGAACGGAGTGCCGATGAGCGCCGCCTCAAGCGTCGCCGTACCCGAGCAGATGAAGGCAAAATCGCAATCTTTAAGCGTGGCGGGAGTATCGTTTGCGATGCTAAAGCCGTCCAGAGGCCCGTAAATTTCATCCCTTTGATCCATCAGATGCGGCGGGATTATTAAGACTCGCTCGCTATTTTCAAATTTAGGCGCAAGTGCTCTAAAAATCGGCATCAGCCTTGAAATTTCAGCTCTGCGAGAGCCCGGCATAAAGGCGATCTTGCTCTGCTTTTCGTAGCTTTGCTTTCGCAGCGTTATCTCGTCTAATAATGGATGCCCCACGAAAGAGTATTTCGCGGTTTCGGCGCTTTGACTGCTTTGGCGCGCGGCATCCTCTTTCGGTGCAGCGTCTTTGTCTTTTATTTCTTGTAGCGCAGAGTCTTTGCTCTCCGCTTCTTGCGGTGCAGCGCCTTTATCTACCTCGTAGTCCGCGCCGAAAAATTTCGCCTCAAAAGGCCAGATGGAGAGCAGATTATCGCAGAATTTTTTCAGCTTCTCCGCTCTGTGCGGCTTCCACGCCCAAACCTGCGGCAGGATATAATATGAAATTTCCGCGCGCGCGCCGCTTTCCTTGATCGCGCGAGCAAGCGGCAGATTAAACGCGGGCGAGTCGATAAGTAGCACGCGGTCGCACTCCGTCGCAAGTCGCGTCATCTGCGCCATTGCGCGCTTAGCTTTTAAGATCAGCGGCAGAATTTCTATAAAGCCCATCGCCGAAAACTCGCTGCTTTTATATATTGGCGAGCCAAACTTTTCATCGAAAATTCCGCAAATCTCGCAAGCGGGATCGAGCTTTTTAAGATGCTCAAAAACCCCTTTAAAATGGAGGTTCGCAGAGGGCTCTAGGCAAGAGATTAAATATTTCAAATTTAGCCTTTTAAATTTTTGTTAATTATAGCAAAATGTGCTAAAATTAAGCCGACAAAGGATTTAAGATGAAAAATTTTAAAATTTTAGCGTTATGCGGCGCGTTCGCGATGTTGCTGGGCGGTTGCGGCGCGGCTAAATACCAAAAGCGTCAAGTCACCGAGGATCCCGCAGTAACGGCGCGTTTTGAGGCGCTTAGTAAGCTAGGCTCGCCCGCACTCGTCGCTAAAGCCGCAGCTAGCGAGATCGCATCAGACGTAGGTGGCGCCAAGCCCCACGTTAAGGTTGCGCAGTTTGCCTTCCTCGAAGAAATTAGCGCACAAGGAAGCGATCTGATCTATGCCTACTCGCTAAGCCCTGGCTGGGCGGGCCTGAAAAGCTCCGATCGGCAAAAATATCTCAAATTGCTAACCAAGGATATTACCGAAAATGACTGCAATGCACCTAGTACGCGAGCTTTATTGCGAAGCGGAGTGCGTGAAGTGCACCGATTTTTCTACGATTATCCGAACTCGCACCTACTTGATTCGCAGGTGAGCGAGGAGATATGCCGCAAAGCAGGGTTATAGATAATCTCGCGTAATTTTATGTCGCAGATTTACATCGGCGCGAAAATTTAAAAGGCGAAATTTTGTGGCGAGTTGCGGAGTGCAGTCGCAAAATTTAATTTAAGGAATTTCGAAAACGAAATTTAGGCAATGAAATTGCGTGACAGGCTATAAAAATTTGTAGTGAAAAAAGATAAAATTTCGTAGCAAAAAGATGGAATTTTACGCCGCGCAAGGCTAAGTAGCAATTTTTGCATAGTAAAGAATTAAGCGCTAAAATTTTACAGACGGAATTCCGCCCCGATAGGTCTGTCGTGAAATTTTAGTTAAAGAGAAAATATGAAAGAAATTTTAATTACCAATGACGATGGATTCGAAGCGCGCGGGCTTTTGGAGCTCGCAAGTGCGCTAAGATCGGTCGCAAACGTAACCATCGTAGCGCCGAGCTCGGAAAAATCGGCATGCTCGCACTCGCTCACGCTCGCGCGCCCGCTTAGATTTGTAAAGCTCGACGACGGATTTTTTAAACTCGACGACGCTACGCCCGCAGACTGCGTGTATTTGGCGCTCCGCGCGCTGTATAACCGCAAGCCCGATCTTGTGGTAAGCGGCATAAATCACGGCGCCAATGTCGCGGAGGACGTGACCTATTCGGGCACTTGCGGAGGCGCGATGGAGGGGGTTTTGCAAGGCATTCCCGCGCTCGCGGTGAGCCAGTTTTACGTCGCGGATTCGCTGCAGCGATATGGGTTTGATCTCGCATGCGAGCTTGCGGTTGATCTGGTGGAAAAAATTTTTAAAAACGGCTTTCCGCTGCCGCCGAAGCAGTTTTTAAATTTAAACGTCCCTGCCGTCTCAAAGCAAGATTTTAAGGGGCTAACGGTTGCGCCCTGCGGCGAGAAGCTCTACGACACCGACGCGCAGCTAAACCGCAATCCGCGCGGGATGGAGTATTATTGGCTAGGCAAATCTACGCTCAGTTTTGATGCAAGCAAAAACGAAAATAGCGACATTTCGGTACTTTTTGAGGGGCGGGCGACGTTAAGTCCGATTAAGTTAAATTTGACCGCGCACGAGCAGATGAGCGCGCTAGAAAGGTGGATGAAAAACGATGAGTGAGGTCGTAATAGACCGCTTTTCGCGCTCGCGCCTACTTTTCGGCGAGGATTTTGCAAGGCTTCAAAGCGCTAAAATTTTAATCTGCGGCTGCGGCGGCGTGGGCGGAGCGGCGATAGAGGCGCTGTACCGCAGCGGCGCGGTAAGCTTAAGCGTAATCGATTGCGATCGCTTCGAGATCACCAATCAAAACCGCCAGCTTGGAAGCGAGCACGTAGGCGAGCTAAAATGCAAGGTTTTCGCGCGCAAATTTAAAGGCGTGATGCCGATCGCCGCTAGGATCGATCAGGAATTTTTATCTAAATTTGATCTGGCGCAATTTGATTTCGTAATCGACGCGATCGACGACGTGGGCGCTAAGATCGCGCTTGCGCTGCGCTGCAGCGAGGCGGGCGCGGGCTTCGTAAGCTCGATGGGCGGCGCAAAGAGGCTCGATCCCGCTAAAATCGAAATCCGCTCAATCTGGCAGACGCAAGGCGATCCTCTCGCGCGCAAGATCAGATCTGAGCTGCGAAAGCGCGGCTTTGCGGGCGATTTTGACGTCGTCTGCTCAAGCGAGCCGCCGCGCGTCAAATCTATGGGCAGCTTCATGGGCGTGACCGCAAGCTTCGGGCTTTTCATCGCAAGCTACGTCGTGCGCAGGCTGATAAGCAAGCAGGCTTAGGCGGTTAAATTTCATAGCGTTTCGGCGCATGGCTCCGCCTAGTCGTACTTGGCGGTTAAATTTTAGATATTTTGAGCTTACGATCCGAGCACGCTTTGCATGCGGTACGGCGCGGCCGGTGATTTGCGGCGCGCGATGCGGTTAAAATTCAAAAGCGGCGAAAGCGGAATTTTACCGGGCGACGAAGATAAAATTTGCTCGGCGCAAAGGCGAAATTTTGTTCGCCGTGAAGGATAAAATTTTATCCGCAAAGATCGGCGCAAGTTTGCGTGCGAGATGAAATTTAAGGACCGCACAAGCTACGCGCGCAGGCTGATGTATACGGCGGGTTATTTTAGCGGGCGCCAGATAGCGGCCTAGGATTAAAATTTAAATGGACAGGTCGCGAGCTTGCTCGTGAGCGAAATTTTGATTGAATTAAGTTCGCGCAGCTCTCCTCTGCGGCGGGTTTCATAGTGATGAGGCTGAAATTTTATCGCAACTTCACGCTTTTCGATGCAAAAAGAGGCGCACCTGGGTAAATAAACCAAATCAGCGCGCATCGGCCGCCGCGTAGCGCCTAAATAGCGCAACGTGTAAGCAAGGCTCAAGCAAACGCAGCGGCAAGCCTACTTCTAAATTCCATTTTTTACCGCTCGCAAAAAGCGGAATTTAGAAATTTAATTTAAAGGAGCAGCGATGAATGAAATTTTTACACGCACGAGCGTGCGGAATTTTACCGAAAAAATGCCGAGCGACGATCAGATCGAGCTCGTGCTAAAAGCCGCGATGCAAGCCCCTAGCGCAGGCAACCAGCGCTCATGGGAGTTTTACGTAGTACGCGACCGCACCACGCTTACGCTACTTAGCAGCGTCGGCACCTACGGCGGCTGCACGAAAGATGCGCCGCTTGCAATCGTAGTTTGCACGCGCAAAAGCGGCTTAAAATTCCAGCCCTACGCTCGCTACGACTGCGCTTGTGCGGCAGAAAATCTCTGGCTGGCAGCGCATCATCTAGGGCTTGGCACCACGTGGCTGGGCGTAGCGCCCGATATTTACGCGATGGAGCGCGTAAGAGAAATTTTGGATCTGCCTGGTCATTTAGAGGCGTTTTGCATTATGCCTTTGGGCTTTCCGTCTCGCGTCACAAAGGCACATTCGCGCTTTGAGCCCGCTAAAATTCACTTCGTAGGCTAGATATGTTTATTTCGCAGAGTAAAATCGACGATCTAATCGCTAGCGACGGCGCGTTTTTGGACCTTACGACCGAGCTTTTACAGGACTTCGTGGATTTAAACGCGCCCGCGCGACTTTCGATCGTAACGAGGCAGGATCTGATCTTTAGCGGTGGAGGAATCGCGCGCGAAGTAGCGGCGCGCCTAGGCTGCGAGACGCAGCGGCTAGCGCGCGAGGGAAGCGCATTTTGCGCGGGAGAAGAAATTTTTAGCGCGCGGGGGAGCTTCGAGAGCCTGCATAAAGCTTGGAAGATCGTTCAGATCGTGTTTGAGTACTCCTGCAAAATTTCTACTTACGCGCACGAGATGGTTGCGCTGATGCGAGAGGCTAATCCGCGCTGCGTGCTGGGTGCGACGCGCAAGAGCTTTCCTTTTGCGAAGGAGCTTTGCGTAAATGCGCTGATTGCGGGCGGCGGAACGATGCACCGCTTGGGGCTGCACGACAGCGTCCTGTTTTTTTCAAATCATATTCGCGCGTTTGCAAGCTTTGGCGAGTTTTGCGCGCAGATCGCTAAATTTAAAGAGCGCGCGCCCGAGCGAAAGATCATGATCGAAGTAGCGAGCGAGCGCGAATTTAGCGAGCTCTTAAAATACGCGCCGGATGCGATAATGTGCGATAAGATGAGCCCTAGCGAGCTTAGAGCTTGCGTTTTGAAGCGAGATGAGACGGCGCCGCAGATTAAAATTTGCGCTGCGGGCGGCATAAATAAAAATAACTGCGCAGAGTTTGCAGCTACCGGCGCGGACGTGCTCGTAAGCTCGGCGGTTTGGAATCAGGGCGTATGCGATCTAGGCGGAAAGATAGAATTTATCTAAATATTAAATTTTAAATTTAAGGCGCGGCCTGCTAAGCTAAGGGATAAAAAGCGCGATTTATTAATAAATAAGAGTATATTTTGTAGAATTCTTAAAATTTCAAAAAAAGGATTTTCATGAAAAAAATTGCTTTTATTTTAGCACTTACGGCAAGCGTTTCGTTCTGCGCGGATCAGCTGATAATCGCAGCCGGCGGTGGATACAAAAAGCCCGTCTCGGCCGTAATCGAAAATTTGAAAAAAGAGGGCATGGACGTGGCGGGATCGTTTGCCAACCTCGGCCAGCTCGTCATTCAATCGCGCGAGAATAAAATTTCATTCATCGTGGGCGACGAGACGTTTTTGAAAAAAAGCGATCTAAATATCACTAAATTTGAACGCGTCGGGCGCGGCACGCTTGTTTTAGTAACGCCGAAAAATATCAAAATAAACGATGTCTCCGAGATCGCAAAGTTCGACAAAATCGCGATGCCCGATCCTAAAAAGGCGATTTACGGTATCAGAACGAACGAGTTTTTGCAAAACGCCAAGATGGATGGGGTAAAAGATAAAATTTTAGCCGTCGCGGGCGTGCCGCAGGTGGTCGCTTACGTCATCAACGGCGAGGTGCAGGCGGGCTTTATCAACAGCACCGAAGCGGTCGCCAAAAAAGATGAGTTCGGCTCGATCATCTACATCGACGAGAGCCTCTACAGCCCCGCATATATCGGCATCGCAAGGCTTAGCGCGTGCGGCGAACAGGCGCTTTGCGAAAAGGTGATGGAGGAGTTTAAATCGGATCGCTCAAAAGAGATTTTTTCAAAATTCGGTCTTAAATGAGCGATATCGCTTGGATCGCGCATCCTCTGATACTAAGCGCCAAAGCCCTATTTTGCAGCTTTTTGCTTCTGATTTCAATAGGGCTAGCAATCTCGTATTTTTTAGCTTTCAGCAAAGCCAAATTTAAAAAGATCGTCGAAATTTTAGTGATTTTTCCGCTCATCTTCCCGCCGATCGCGACGGGATTTTTGCTTCTTTACATCTTCGGAAAGAGCGGATTTATCGGCTCTGCGTTAAATTTAGACATCGTTTTTAACTTTTCTTCATTGGTAATCGCCGCATTTTTGGTGGGGCTGCCGCTGTTTGTAAAGCCCGTATGTGCGAGCTTTGAGCTCTTTCCGAAGAGTCTAATCGAGGCCGCGCAAATTTTGGGCAAAAACAGAGTTCAAATTTTCCTCTTCGTAATCCTTCCAAGCTCGCTTAAAACGCTCGGCTCCGCGCTCATTTTAGCGCTCTCGCGCGGGCTCGGCGAAGTGGGTATCACGCTGATGTTGGGCGGAAACATCGTAGGTAAAACCGACACGCTAGGTCTTGCGATCTACAACGCCGTATATGACGGCGAGAACGAGCGAGCGCTGATTTTAAGCGTTCTGCTCGTAATTTTTAGCCTGATTTTATTCTTCGCGATAAGCCTTTTAGATAAAAAGCAAAATTTATCTAAATAAGAAAAATTATTTTTTAAGTATTTTTGGATAAAATTGCACTCACATTTTACTTTAAAGGATTTTTCATGAAGAAATTTCTAATTTCATCAATTTTAGTCGCAAGCGCCTTGATCGCTCACGAGCACGGCGATATGCAAAATTTCGACCCTAAGACGGGCAAGCACCTCGTCATCACTATGGAGCAGCTAGGCGAGAAGGGTAACGTGAGCGTCGGCGAGGTCGTAGCAGTCGAGACGAACTACGGCGTGGCGTTTTTCCCGAATTTAAAAGGTCTTACTAGCGGCGTGCACGGCTTTCACGTGCATCAAAATGCCGACTGCGGCGCGACCGAGAAGGGCTTAGGCATGAAAGCGGGCGGTCACTGGGATCCGAGCGATACCAAAAAGCACTCGTTTGCTTGGGACGATAGCGGCCACAAGGGCGATCTGCCTGCGCTTTTCGTTGATGCAGAGGGCAATGCGGTCTATCCGGTGTTAGCTCCTAAGATCAAGAGCTTAGATGAGCTAAAAGGCCACTCGCTGATGGTTCACGTAGGCGGCGATAACCACAGCGACCATCCAAAGCCGCTCGGCGGCGGCGGCGCTAGAATGGTCTGCGGCGTTATAAAATAGGCTTCGTTGCGGATGAAATTTAATCATCCGCAATTTCTAAATTTAGCAGCCCTGCAGTTAAATTTACGCATGGCGGATTTTTAATGCAATCTATGCGGTGCGAAATTTACGCTAAATTTACGCGCTGCGCCCCCTCCCGCTTAAATTTTAAATTTTAACTCCGTTTGCGCGCATTACGCCCTGTTTTTGCCGCAGCAGCATCGCAAAATTTTTCAAATTTAAATCAAAGTTCTAAATTTATGGCGCCGAGCTATTTTGACGGCGCGGCTTTACTTAACTTTTTCTTCACGACTTTTTCCTACAATTATGCCAACTTTCACAAAGGAGAGAGAATGAAAAAGATTGTTCTAGCAAGCGTTTTAGTCGCGGGCGTGCTGTTCGCCGCAGATTTTCAAAATAGCACTCCCGAGCAGATCAATGCCTCGATCGCCGGTGCCGACGCCAAGAGCTTAAGCGAAGCGGCGTTTGAGATCGATAAGCGCGCAGGCGAGCTAAGGGCGCAGGCAAGGGATCTCAAGCGCGGATTTAAGACGGAGTTTAAAAAGAAACTGGACGCTATGAGCGTCGAGGATCGCGAGAAATTCCTAGACGAGTTTAGAAAAAACTATAACGCCCAGGCGGGCAAGCTAAGCGTCGAGCAGGCGGATAGGCTGGATATCGAGCTTAAAGACCGCGGTAATTTCGGCAAATTTAAAAGGCCTGCTTGCGGATTCGGTCCGCACAGATCGCATATGGCCCCCGGCGAGTGCGGTCATATGCCGCCTGAAGGAATGGGCGGAGGCGTAGGGCGAGCAATGCCGCCAAGAGACGCGATGCCGTGTAATCAAAACGCGGGTGCCGCTCCGTGCCCTATGACGCAGCAATAGCCGTCCGTGCGCAAGTTATGTAGTTCCGCGCAGCATTTGCGCGGAATTGTGTTTTAGTGAAATACGGCGCAGAATTTTAAAATTTTAGAATTTCGTAGCGGCGGAATTTTAAAGCCCAATGTTTTGCCTGTAAATTTTAAAATTTCGCGGCGTGAAAATTTTATATCGTGAAATTTTAGTTTCTTGCGGCGTGCCGCGCGAATAATACTAGGCGAGCAATCTTACAAGCCTAAATTTAGTAAGCATACTTTTAAGCTAAGACGCGCTGTTTCGCCATGATAAAATTTTGCCGTGAAATTTCGCAATTAAATTTTACGTGGAATTTCAGAGGGTATAATTTCAAAAATTCTACGCAAGGAGGTGGGCTATGGCAAGGGTTTTGATCGTCGAGGACGAGGGGATGCTGCTAGATATGATGTGCACCTATATGCGCGGCGCGGGGCACGAGGTAAGCGGCAGTAAAAGCTACGACGAGGCGCTTTCTTTAGCGTACGAAAAGAGCTTCGATCTGTGGATCTTCGACGTCAAAATCATCGGCGGCAGCGGTTTTGCGCTACTTCGCGAGCTGCGCGAGGCGGAGCGCGGAGCACCGTGCATTTTCACGACGTCGCTAAACACTCTGCAAGATCTCGAAAGCGGCTTTGGAAGCGGCTGCGACGACTACCTCAAAAAGCCTTTCGAGCTAAAAGAGCTGGCTCTGCGCGCGGATAATCTACTAAAGCGCACCTTCGTCCACAACACCGCCCTGCGCGAAAATATCGGCGGAGGTTTTAGCTTCGATATGGCTCAGCACGCGCTTTATCGCGACGGAAGAGCCGTGCCGATGCCGCAGAAGCAGGCGAGGCTTCTTGCTCTGCTTCTGAAAAATCGCGATAAATTCCTTAGGAAGGATGAAATTTTCGCCGCGCTGTGGGACTACGACGAGAGTCCGAGCGAGCTTAGCCTGCGCGTTTATATCGCGGAGCTGCGAAAAATTTTAGGCAAGGATCGCATCATAAACGCTTCCAAGCTCGGCTACAAATATCTTTAGGAGCGCGCCGTGTCCAAAATGCGTCAAATTCTACCGATTTTTTTGCTCTACACGCTTACTAGCGTCTTGTTTTTGGCGCTGGTAAGCAGCGTATTTTACGAGCGGGAGAAGTTTTTTATCGCGGATCGCGATGCCTTTGCGATCAGGGATTTCAAGCACGGCTTAGAGGCTAAGCTTGCGCGCGGCGGGCGCCTAAACGAGGGCGATTTCGACGCCATGCAGGCATACGCTGCGGATCTGAATAGCAGCGATGAGATCGCGCGGGATTTTGAGCCGAAGGATGACGCACCGCGCGTGTATATGGAGGGGACCAGCAGGATTGAGCAGTTTAATCTCACCGGCAAGGACGGCACGGAGTATTACGTGGCGATCAAAACGGATGCGCTTGAGGGCAAGCTAGCGGCGCTGAAGCTTAAAATTTTAGCCGCTAGCGCGCTTGTTTTGGCGCTTATTTTGCTGATCGCGTATTTTATCATCCGCCTTTCGCTACGCCCGCTTTACGAAAAGATCGAGTTTCTTGACGGCTTCATCCGAGACACGACGCACGAGATAAAAACCCCGCTTAGCGTGATTTTGATGAGTATCGAGCTTTTCGATACCGATGCGAAAAAATATCTGGGCAATATCAAGGCGGGCGCAAATACGATAAACGCGCTGTTTGAAGACCTAACCGCGCTAAGCTTAAACAAAAGCGGCAGCGGGCGAGAGGTAAATTTAGGCGAGCTAGTGCAAAGCCGCACCATGTATTTCGGCATCTCTGCGGAGCAAAAGCGCATAAGCTTGAGCACCGATCTGCGCCCGGTAGCCTTTTGCGCGGATGAGTTTAAGCTGCGAAAGATCATCGATAATCTGCTTGGCAATGCGATAAAATATTGTGATGAGCTCGGCTGCGTCGAGGTGAGCCTAAGCGAGCGCTCGCTTCGCATCAAAAACAGCGGCGCGGGCATCGCACGGCAAAATTTGCCGCATATTTTCGAGCTTTACACCCGCTTTGACGAACGTAACGGCGGCTTTGGCATCGGGCTTTTTATCGCCAAAAAATATTGCGACGAGCTCGGGCTTAAAATTTCGTGCGATAGCAATGAGGACTGGACGGAATTTGAGGTGAAATTTTAACTTTACCCAAACGAAATTCTGCGCGAACGAAATTTTAGCGGGCGGGCTTGCTAGGCTTAACCGCGTAGGTTTAAATTTAGCCAGCGATTCCGTTTGTAAAAATTTGCACTAGGTTATAATTCGACGGCGGAATTTGCGCATGCAATTCGGTCGCGCTCGCAAAATTTCGCCCGCCAGTTTGCAGAATACATAGCGTAAAATTCTACGGAATTTCGTGAAATTTTATTTGGACGCGGGCAAGATTGCGGCGGCTACGGATAAAATTTGCAGCAGCTTGGATAAAACCGCGCGCGATAATCGGCGAAATTCCGCGAAATTTCGCCGAGCGCGTTAAGTTCGCCTTTACCCTGCTATCTCATACACGCCGTATTCATAGACCGCGCAAAAGGCGGCGCCGTTTTGGGTTTTGATACCCAATAAAAATATCTATTCGGCTTCTCATTCTTACCGTTCGGCGCGTCGGCGTGGACTACGCGCGAGTAAATTTAAAATTTAGCTTCGCCCCGCCGAAGCGAAGTTTTATTGAAACGAGCGGCGCAGCTATTTTAAGCGCGTAGCCGCCCTTCAAAATGCACTCCGATCTTTTTAAAGCACGCGGCAAATTTTAAAATTTGCGCGGGGTCAAAGAGTAGGCGAGGCAAAAGAGATCAAATTTGAGCGGTGAAGCTAGGTTTTATCGCTTTTAAATTTGACTTCGCCTTTCATATAAAATCAAATTCTAGGATTTTTGAATAAGCCATTAAATTTAACTAAATTTGACCCCGCCCGAGTCAAAATAGGCGGGGCAAATTTAATCGTTTCTCGCCGAGCGCTTTGCCTATCCCCGTATTATGCGGGTGCTTTTGCAAGATATTGCGGCAGGCTGCGCTTAAATCAATGCTATGGCTGTCCGTGTTTAGCCAGGGTCACGAATATCTTGCCGTGATTTGCTTTTGTCCTAAAATTTGCACGATCTCGTCTAAGCTTAAAATTTTGCCGTGCGAGTCAAAACCTACGTTTAGTATGCGCCCCTCCAGGCTGGAAGCACGGTCGTGCAAGTGTCCGTGAAGCATAAAAGAGCCTTTCGAGGCGCGGTTGTGCTCCTCTACGGGATAGTGAAACATACAGATGCTCATACCGGTTTTGCCGTCCTTTATCGCGCCCGCGCCACCGTCAAAATTTAGCTCCTTGTAGTGTAGGATATCGCTAAAGATAGGATTTCCGTCGTCTTTTAGCTCGCGTAGCAGCGCTTCTTTGTTTTGGCTAATGAGCGTATCGTGGTTGCCTAAAATCAGCACATGCGAGCCGTTTAGCCTACGCGCGACGCTTTTTAGATCCTTTAATTTATTACAAAATGCAAAATCGCCCAGATCATAAACCGTATCCTCGGGCCCCACTACGGCATTCCAGAGCTCTATTAGCTTTTCATTCATCTCGCCTACGTCGTTAAAAGCCCTAAATTTAGGGCAGTATTTCATAATATTTGCGTGATAAAAATGCAAATCGGAGGTAAAAAATATCATCATTTTCCTTTAAGCTTTAATCTCCGCATCGAATTTACGCTTACATTCAAATTTGCGCGGTGCCAAATATTCGCACGATAATCGTTAAACTTTTTCTAAAAATTCTTTTATAAAGCCTAGCTTGCCTTGCTCGTCAAGGGATCTGAATTCTCGCTCGTTTGCTTTGATGTGATCGACCAAAGGGTGAAATTCCTCATCGAGCTTGGTTTTATCCAGTTTGCCGGAAAGCGCCTCGTTTTTACTGCGAGCAAAAAATTTATTCACGAGATAATAAGGCGTTTTCATCTTAAAGCAAAAATCATTTTGGCTTGGGATATACACCATAAAGCCCTCGAATTTCGCCTCTTTAACTATATTTTTTAGCTCCGAAAAGCTCGTTTTTAGATACTGCTCGCCCTTCTTATAAAAAGGTCTTTTTAGCGCGCCAGCGGTGCTTGCGGCGATTTTATCTAGCTCAAATTCGCTCTCTTGCGCGCCGGTTTTAACGTCGATAAGTCCGATAAAAGTCTCGCCAAGCTCCTCTTCTACGATGTGCGGGTCGCTCTCGTCGGTGATCTCAAATAAAAAAGTTTTATTTGGATAGAGTTTGAAAATCTCTTCAAATTTACAGCAGTGCTCGCGCGCCATCTGTGCAAATCTACTATCGGTCGATCCCGTCGTAGAGTAGATGACGCGGCGGTTAAAGCTCGCACCGCTTTCGTGGGTATCTACGTAGGTGCAACACCCCAAAAAGCCGTTTACCTTTCGCACGGCAAGCACGTGCGTATCGTCTGCGATGTCGATAGGATAAAGGCTTTTGCGCGAGGTAAATTCCGAGTAGTTATAGACCTTTTTAAACGGGCGCACGATGATATTTAGATTATCGTCCATTATGAGTCCGCGCATCTCAAGTAGCGCCTTATCCCAATCGGCTTTGAAAAAGACGCGTTTTGAGTATTTGTAGGTGCGAAGCTCGGGATAAAGTTCGCTTTGACGCGCACTCCAGAGCCTTTTATCCTGCGTAGCGGCGATATATTTTTTCGTTACGTAGGTATTTTGCGCCGCATCAAAGGGCAGATCGCGCCTGTTTAGAGCTGCCGCGTCTTTAATTTTTTGCGCTACGCTTTGGCTCATAGGATTAACGGGCGGGATTAAAATTTCGCCCTCTATTTTGTTGTTTGCGACCTTGATAAACATCGCTATTACCGTATTTTCGTCGACGCCGTGCTCGGAGGCGAAGAAATTTTGCATTCTAAAGCATTCGAAAAGAAATCCATTTTGGGCGGCTTGCTCTTTTAGGCTTAGCAGCTCTTTGGTGCGCGCACTCACGTTGCTAAGCACGATAAGGACGTCTTTGGTTTTGTTTTCCAGGGCAAATTTATACGCCTGCTTTATCTCGCGGGCGACCTTGCGCTTCGCGTCCTCCAAAAGCTTCGGCGACCAAGTATAAACCCCCGCCTCATCGGTTAGAAACATATCGTTTTCCAGATGATAAATTTGCGCCTGCGGGTATTCGTTTTGAAATTCTTTAATTTTCTCTTTTGCGAAAGTCGTTTTACCCGAGCCCGCGTGTCCGCGAACGACTATAAATTTTCTCATTTTACCGCCTTGATTTTATGTGGCGATATTCTACCTGAAATTTGAGCGCTTTGGTATCAAGAAATATGGATTTCGGTAAAATTCAATTTACAGAGCCGAATTTCGCCGCTTAGCTCGCGCGGTTTTGAGGCGCGAATGAGACGGCGCGACACCCGTATCTACGAGGGCTTGCTGCCGATGCACGCTTTTTGGCACGAAATTGAGCGAGGATAAAATTTGCAGCGAAGCCGCTGGGCGGTTTAAATTTGAACCTCAAAGCTCAAATTTACAGAAAGGATCAAATTTGATCTCTTTATAGACTTATCGAAGCATAAAATTTATCGTTTTGGCTAATTTGAATACGAGAAAAAAAGATAGCGATAAATGTAGTTTAAAATTTTAAATAAATAGAAATTTGAGCTTTGCCGAGGCGCTAAATTAAAATTTAACCAAATTTGCCTTGCCGAGGCGCTCGATTGATGAAAGCGCCAAATTTGATAGACGTGTGATAAAAAGCGTATTTATCCTCGCTATTTGATTTAAATTTAGCCCCGCAAAGGGGCTAAATACGCTTATTTGTCTCCTAGCGGCCAATAAACGATCGGTTTAGCTCCGAGTCTTGCTTCGCCGTGATACATTCCGAGCTTATCTTTCGTCCACGCAAAGCCCGTGTGTCCATGCTTGTCGATCGAGATAATGCCGCCGCTACCGCCGAGCGCTTTGACCTCTTTTACCGCTTCTTCGGCGGCCTTTTGCACGTCGGAGGTTTTGTATTTATACAGAGCTGAGACCTCGTGCGCGGCATTTACGCGCATGTAGATGTCGCCCGTGCCGGTGCATGAAACCGCCACCGAGTCGTTGTCGGCGTAGGTTCCAGAGCCGATTATCGGGCTATCGCCGATGCGACCGGTCATTTTGTTGGTCATGCCGCCGGTGCTGGTCGCTGCGGCCAGGTTGCCGTTTTTATCCAGCGCGATCGCTCCCACGGTGCCTAGATACGGACGCTCGTGTAAATTTAACGACGTCTTTTTCGCCTTTTCGCTATCAAGTAGCAGCTTTTGCTTCTCTTTAGCTTTTTGCAGCGCGTCGTATCTAAACTGCGTGAAAAAATACTTCTGATCGACCATCTCTAGGCCGTTTTCTTTGGCGAGCTTGTCGGCTCCCTCGCCCGCAACCAGCGTATGCCACGTCTTATCCATCACGAGTCTGGCACCTAGGATAGGGTTTTTGATATGCCTCGCCATCGCGACCGCGCCCGCTTTTTTAGTTGAGCCGTCCATGATCGAGGCGTCGAGTTCGTTAAATCCGTCGGCGGTAAAGACCGCGCCCTTGCCCGCGTTGAAATTCGGATCGTCCTCAAGCACCATAATGGCCGCCGTTACGGCATCCATCGCGCTGCCGCCCCGTTCAAGCACGGCTTGACCTGCTAAAAGCGCCCGGTTCATCGGCTCTTCGCGGATTTTAAATTCCTCCTTGGTTAGATCAAGTCCGCTGGTGCCGCCGTGAATGACGATAACGGGGGAAAAATTCTCCTGCGCATTCGCAACCGTTAGCCCGAGCAGGGCCAAACTCGCCGCCATAAAAACGGCCTTTGAGAGTGAAAAGTGCTTCATATCTCATCCTTTCGAAAAAATTGCAGAATTTCTAAGAAATGATATAACTTTACTCTTTTCTTTTCGCTTAATCAAATGCGAATTTGGCTGGATCTAAATCTAATGCTTTGAGCTTAGGATTAAGCTTTCGCCGTCAAATTTAACGTGGTTTAATTTATGGCACAATCTGATGGATCGATTTAAATTTTATAAATTTGAGTTTGAGCGTTGGCAAAATTTAATTACCGCAGCTCGATAAATTCCAACCGCGCGTCATAAAATTTTAGCGCGCGGCCGTATTTTAAACGATGCTATGCGAGCGAGCAAGCTCAAGCACGCACCCGCAGGCAAAGCAGGCTTTAAATCAAAACGCCTCAAGCTCGCCGTGCGCGATCATTTAGCGTTGCGTCGGAACCGACGCCAGTATGTTTTGACGGCTCAATCGCAGCTTTTTTCTCCGCGGCAAAGGCGCGCCAGGTCGTATTTTAGCAGCACCAAGCCAAGGCCTAGTAAGAAAAGGTCTTTAAAGATAAAGCCGTCGATCTTGCCCAACTGCGGAAGTAGGCTGAGCGTGCTCAGCGCCATGACGATCACGATGAGATCGCCCACGATGCCCGCCTTCGGCTTGAAAAAGCCCGCGATGAGCGAGAGATAGCCCACGGTCTCCACCACGCCCAAAAAGTAGCTCGCGCCGGCGTCCCCGAGCGCTGAGGGCAAAAACGAAAGCCACGTCTGCGAAAAGAGCGGCTTTAAAGCCTCCACCTCGAACTCAAACCACTTCTAGTTGCCCATCACGGCAAGCACGATGATAACGGAAAGTCTGGCGAATATAATATCCGCGTCGCCTGCGACAAATTTTTTTACGATCTCCCTCATACGGCTCCTTTGTAAATTTTGTAGCGGTATGATAGCGAGCTTGCGTGTAGGCTACGTGAAGAGGCGAAATTTCAAATTCCAAATTCTTCGGCTTCACGAAATTCTGTCCCTCCACAAAATTCCGTGGCTCCGCAAAATTTGAAATTCCATACCTCGCGCCGTAAAATTTAAAGCGGCTGCGGCAAATTTCAAGGCGCGAAGTGGTGTGAGCTGCCGCGAAATTCCATAGAGCTTTGCGGAGTGCGCGGGCAAACCTCGGCGATGATATTGATCGAAACGCCCGCCTTAGCGGCAATTGCGTAGATTTTAGGCAAAAACTTCGGCGCGAAGCTGAACAAAATCTCGTACTCCTCGCCGCTTTGCAGCGCAGCCTCGCTAGGGCGGGCGATCCAGCGCGCACCCACGCCGCTAGCCTCCAGTAGGCGGGGCAAGTCCTGCGCGAGCCCGTCGCTAATGTCCATCGCCGCGCTAATGAACTTCGCCGCCTTGTAAAAAAACTTATCGCGCAAGACGGGCCTGACGAAGCGCGAATTCTTTGAAATTTTTGCGCGCAGATCCTCGCGCAAGCGATATGAGCCACTACCCGGCACAGGATTTTCGCCTGCAGAGCTTTGCGACATAAAATTTTCACATGCGAGGCTTTGCGACGTAGGGCTCTTGCGATCCTCTCCGCTATGCGACACGGAATTTTGCGCCGAATTTTCGGCATCCAAGCTCTGCGGCTCGACGTACGCAGGCAAAATTTTATCGTCCAGACTTTGCGGCTCAAGGTCCAAAATTTGCATTGCCGAAGTTTCAGCACCCAGGTTCTGTAGCTTAGCATGCGCGGGCGAAATTTTATCGTCCGGGCTTCGCACCTCATCGCCAGGATTTTGTGCCGTCGAAGCCTCGGCGTTGAGACCTTGCGGCGCGGTGCTTGAGCTTTGTGCTGACGAAATTTTATCGTCCCAGTTTTGCGTCTGCGAGTTAGCAGGCGAAATTTCATCTCTTAAAAGCACCGCCAGATCGCGCCCGACGCTGCCTAGCTCGCCCGTATGCGCGATGAGATCGCCCACGCGCGCGCCGCTGCGAAACACGGGGCGCTTACACTTGCCGATCAGGCTCACGCTAAGCGCGATGCGATCCGAGCCGATCGTGTCGCCGCCGATGATCCGTATGCCCCACTCCCGCGCCGTTTCGCTCACGCCCGCGCACAGCTCGTCGATCTCGCGCGTGCCGATCTCGCGCGGCACCGCAAGCCCCAGCAGGGCGTATTTGGCGCGCGCGTTCGTCGCGATCATGTCCGAGATGTTTACGAGCATCGCCTTTGCGCCGATCTCGCGCAGGCTCAGCCAGCCGCGGCGAAAGTGCACGCCCTCGACAAAAAGGTCCTTGCAATACGCCCGCTCGCCGATTACGGCGCAATCATCGCCGTTAAACTTCGATCTAAATTTCTCAAAAATATATCGCTCCTTATCCATACGCCCTCCGTTAAATTTAGCGTTACATTGCAGCCGCGCGAAGGCTAAGAAGCCCGCATTTGCGGGCCTTTGTTTAAATTTCGTCGGGCTCGCGCAGCAGGAGTTTTACGCTCCGCTTTGCAAGATTATAGCGTAAATTTATATTTTCGCCGCGCGAGTTTGGCTGCGGTTCGGTGCGGCTCGATAGCAAAATTAGCAATCGCGTGAGTTTTGAGGCTTTGGCGCGGCTCGGTATGACTACCTGATGAGGACGGAGATCTGCGACAAAACAGCGCGAGTTTATTTCTTGCATGCGCCGCGCCTGCGCGCACTCGCGCAGATAACGGATCTTTAAAACGGCTAGCTTAAAATTTTAAAATTTAGCGCAGCCGCGGCGAGATTAAATTTAAACGCTGCGTAAGCGCAGTAAAGTTAAAATTCGCCTGAATATTTTATATAAACGGAGGGCAAATGGGTATTTGTTATGACTTAGCTAGAGGCTGGTTTATATTTCTGCTACTTGGCGTGATTCTGCTCAATAGCGTTTATGTAAAGGGTAATTATATAAAGCATTTTTTTGATTTTAATGTATTGATTGAATCTATGAAAGAAACCAAAGAAAATTTAGGTTTTGCACACAAATTCGTAGGTGTATTTTATTGCGTAATCTCATTTATTGCCTATTTTTGCATTTATTTGGAACTTTTTGCATTAATATTAAAAATATTTATTTATTAAATTTTGAAAAATCAAGGAATTTCAAATGAACGATATGAAACCGAGCGAGCCGCTACTAATCATAAAAAGGGCGAGGCGTTTTTACGGGCCTTTTTATGTGGTAGTTAAAATTTTACAATTTTATATCGCCATTGTTTTTATTATGCTTGATAAACCTTATGCGCCTATCGCAGGCTGGGTGATGCTGATAGGGCTTTTTTACGCAGAGATTATTCCAAATTGCTTTAAATTTATTGCGTGCTACGATGATCGTATAGTAGTGAAATATTTTTTCTGGGAAAGAGATATTCCATTTGATGAAATCAAGTATTTTTGGGTATTTACATATTTTTTAGGGCACAATAAATTTTTTATTAAACTCAAATTTAGCTTTAAAAATTTGGTACTAAATATTTGCTCGATAGTTATACCGATGGATTATATAACAAAAGAGGATTTTGAAAAATTAAAAATTTTAATGAGTGATAAAAATATCGAATACAGGGATTTTATCTAAACCGAAGCAGTCTTAAAATCAAATACTCAATCAAGTCAAACAGAATAAAATTTCGGGCGGCGTAAACCGCCCGAGATACCATCCTAAGCCCTTACTGCTCGTAAAAGCCGCTCGGTTTTGAGATCGTGTCGATGTAGATGTTTTTGGTCTGAGTATAGTGCTCCAGGATCATCTTGTGCGTCTCGCGACCGATGCCCGATTCTTTATAGCCGCCAAACGGCGCGCCAGCGTGGATCTGGTTGTAGGTATTGACCCACACGCGACCCGTCTCAAGCAGACGTGCGACCGTGAGCGCTTTTGCGATGTCGCGCGTAAATACGGCGCCGCCTAGTCCGTAGAGGCTGTCGTTCGCCATGCGGACGAGCTCGTCTTGATCTTTAAATTTAATCACGACGCCCACAGGGCCGAAGATCTCCTCCTGTGCCACGCGCATGTCGTTGCGCACATCCACGAGTAGCGTAGGCTCGACGAAAGCCTCTCCCGCGCTATGTCGCTTGCCGCCCACGGCGATCTTAGCGCCCTCTTCTACGCCGATTTTTACGTACTCTAAAATTTTATCGGCTTGCTTTTTGTTGATCTGGCATCCCATCTGGGTGTTCGGATCGAGCGGATCGCCCACCTTGATGCGCTTAAATTTCTCCACGAGCGCCGGTACGAATTTATCGTAGATGCCCTCCTGCACAAATATCCTACTTCCCGCGCAGCAGACCTGGCCTTGGTTGAAAAGAATTCCCAGCTGCACGCCGTCGATCGCAACGTCGAAATCGCAATCGTCAAAGATGATATTTGCGCTCTTACCGCCAAGCTCAAGCGTAGCGGGGATGATCTTTTGTGCCGCGGCTAGCGCGATGCCTCTGCCGACCTCGGTAGAGCCGGTGAATGCGAGCTTATCAAGCCCTTTGTGAGTGCGGACGAACTCGCCTGCTTTGCTTCCCTTGCCGGTTACGACGTTGATGACGCCCTTTGGAAGTAGCGGCGCGATTAGGCGGATGAACTCCAAAATGCTAAGGCTGGTTTCGGAGCTTGGCTTAAATACGCACGTATCGCCCGCGGCAATCAGCGGAGCGAGCTTCCACGCGCCCATCAAAAACGGGAAATTCCACGGCACGATCTGTCCTACTACGCCGATCGGCTCGCGCAAGACGACGGATAGATAGCGCTCTTTTAGCATATTGGCGCTGCCCTCCTCGCCCAAAATCACGCCCGCAAAATAGCGGAAATGCTCGATCGACCACGCTACGTCGACCGCGCGCGTCTCGCGGATCGGCTTGCCGTTGTCGATAGTCTCTACGGTGGCGATGAACTCGGCGTTTTGCTCTAGGACGTCGGCGATCTTATTTAGCAGTGCGCTGCGTTCATAAACGCTGGTGCGGCGAAAGCTCTCAAACGCCTTGCGCGCCGCGGCGACCGCTCTATCGACATCCGCCTTGCTAGCATCTGCGATCTTTGAAATTTTCTCGCCGGTAGCGGGATTAAAAACGTCTAGGCTCGCGCCGCCTTCGGCACCCACAAACTCGCCGTCGATGAAAAGCTTATAGCTTGGTTGGATTGTAGCCATGCTTACTCCTTACGTGAAATATGACATTCGCTATTATATATCCGCGGCGATTAATGCGGCATAAATTTCGGAGCGAAAATCGGTTAAAATTTTGCGGTGTGTAAATTTGAGGAGCGGTACGGCGTGCGCGAAATTTTAAAATTTAATCTGAGCGAGCGATACGGGGGCTTTTGAGCAGCTTAGAAGCGGCGTGAAATTTAACCGGGCGCGAGCGGCGAAATTTCAAAAGGTAACGTTTATGGAATGAGAGCGTAAATTCGGCTGCGCGAAATTTTAGAATTTCGCTCCGATAAAATTTTAAAATTTGGCTCCGTCTGGATTTTGAATTCGGCTTCGTTAAAATTTTAAAATTTTGCGAAGTAAAATTTCTGAAACACTTTGCGGAGCGGGCGGGCGGTTTAAATTTACGGCGCGCGGCGGGCGGATCTGCGAATACGCTTCAAACTATAGCCTGTGGATAAAATTTTAAAATTTTGTGGGGTAAAATTTCATAATTCGGCTTCGTCGGAGTTTTGAATCAGGCTTCGTTAAAATTTTAAAATTTTGTGAAGTAAAATTTTAAAAATACTTTTCGGAATAAAATTTCTACAACTATCTTTCGCGCAAGCTTTGCAAGCCCATAACGCTTGCTTGTAAAGCTCACTTGAGCGGCGCCCGAGTAGGATGAAAGCACGGCGCCTAAAGACGCGGCATTACAATCAATCTCAGGCATTTTGTAAAAGCATATACGAGCAGCAAAACTACTCTCGCGTGCAACCGCTCAGGTGCAGGACGAAGCATAACCGCCAGTGCGTGCAGCTTAGATGCAGAGGGCAACCACTCGTGCATGGTTTAGGCATAGCAGACGCAACAGCTCCACCCGTAATTTGCAGTTCGTTTAAGCGTAAACGGCATCTGTTCGGGCACAAAGAGCGAGCTTGTGCACACGGCTCAGACCTATAAATAGCTCCGCTCATAGTTGCTCACGATAGAGGTCAAGAGAGATAGGGAGCGCGATCCGAGCTACGACGAGCTTTTCGGGCACGACGCCGCCAAGAAATATAAAGAGAAAAGCAGCCGCACTCTCCCACTCGAGCTCGTTCAAGCCGAAAAGTTGGAACTGCGCACGAAGTCTCCGAGCCCGCGAAAGCCACACTCGGACTTTTCTAGCCGAGAGATCAAACCGCTTAAAATTTTAAAATTTAGGCTCGAAAAAGGTATCTTCGTGGATGTTGGCAAAGGCGGCTTGCAGGCTGATAAAAAACCTCGGATGGGCCTTTTCATACTGCGCCAAAAGCTCCTTCGTAGCGGCGCGCGCGGTAGGTTCCTTGCCGCCGTATTGCCTCGCGGGGCAGACCTCCTCCTCGCGCATTATCGGAAGCTCGTTATCTCTAGCACAGGCGGCGATTTGGCGCTCGCGCGCGAGAATGAACGGACGGATGATCACAAGGCCATTTTCGGCGACATAGCGCGGAGCGAGGGTGCGCAGCGCACCGTTGAAGGTGAAATTCATAAAAAAGCTCTCCGCGGCGTCGTCGAGGTGGTGAGCGATGGCGATCTTATTAAAGCCGTGTTCAAGCGCGTAGGAGTAGATGTATCCGCGCCTCATACGCGAGCAAAAGCTGCAAAACGTGGTGTTTGCGCGGATTTTTTCCTTGCCGAATTCAAAAATTTTAGTATCGATTATCTCGTAGGGGATCTCGTGCTCTTTAAAATGGGCGCTTATCTCGCGCAGATCCTCGCCGATACCGTAGGTGACGGTGACGGCTCGAAACTCCCAATCTAGCGGGCTTACGCTTTGAAAGTGCTTCAGCACGTGCGCCAAACTCATACTGTCTTTGCCGCCGCTAAGAGCTAGTAAAATTTTATCGCCGCGCTCGAACATCTTGTATTTGGCGTTGGTTTGTCCGACGCGGCGAAGTAGTTTTTTGGAGAGGTTTATCATAGCCTTTCGATCATTTTTAGGACGAAATTTGCGCTCGTTTGCGCGCTTTTTATCATAAACTCGTCAAAGTCAAACTCGGCTTTGTGTCCCGCCTCGTCGCTTATCGCGCGCAGTATGCAAAACGGCACGCCCAGCGCGTCGCACACCTGCGCTACGCTCGCTCCCTCCATCTCGACCGCGCTCGCGTCAAATGTCTGCTCGATCCAGCTCTTGCGCTCCTCGCCGCTTACGAACTGATCGCCGCTAGCGATGACGCCCGATTTTAGCGTGATGCCTAGCTGCTCAGCGACGCTTTGCGCGATAGAATTTAGCCTCGCATCGGTTTGGACTGAAATTTTACTTCCGGGCACGAATCCGTGCGGATGCCCAAACGCCGTGATGTCCAGATCGTGCTGCACGAGCGCGGTAGCGTATAAAATTTCGCCGATCTTAATGCCGCGCTTCAAAGCTCCCGCGACGCCCGTAAAAATGAGCGCGCGCGCGCCGAATTTCTCGATCATAACCGTAGCCGTCAGGGCGGAATTTACCTTGCCGATCTTCGAATACGCGATCACGAGATCGTTGCCGTTAAGCTTAGCGGCGTAGAATTTATTATTCGCGTGCTCCACAGCTTCCACGCTCACACCCCGCTCGCGCAGCGCGGACAGCAGCGGATCGATCTCTTCGGGCATGGCGCCTAAGATCGCAACTTTCATCCATTCTCCTTTGCAAATTTCAGAAACTCGTCTAGGCTCGCAAGATCCATGATGCTGAAGGTCGGCTTTTGCGTGATCTTTTTGTTTATACCTTTTAAAACCGCCGCGCCGAACTCGACGAAGCAATCCACCTCGCCCTCGTAATTTTTGATGCTTTGCTTGTAAAGCACGGGGCTGATAAGCTGGGCTTTCAGCAGCTCTAGCGCTTCGGATTTCGCCCTGTATGTTCGCGCTGTGGCATTAGCGACGACGGGGGCAAAGCTCTCTTTTAACGCGGGGCGCAAAAATTCCAAAAGCTCGTCGCTGGCGCTTTGTAGCATCGGGCAGTGGCTCGCGACGCTCATATTAAGTAGCATTGCGCGCTTTGCACCCGCGGCTTTAAACTCGCCCTCGAGCGCCGCGAGATCGTCTTTTTTGCCCGCAACTACGATCTGCCCGTCGCAGTTATAATTCGCCGCCCAAACCTGCTTACCGGCGCTTCTCGCATTCGCGCAAATTTTCTCGACCGCCTCGTCGGCAAGAGCTAAGATCACCATCATTCCGGCGCCCTTGCCCTCGCAGGCGCTCTGCATAAGCCTGCCGCGAATATTTACTAGCTTTAGCATCTCTTTGGGCTCCATGCCTCCCGCAGCGCTTAGCGCGCTAAACTCGCCCAGCGAATGTCCGAGCAAAAACTGCGGAGCGATGTTAAGCTTTTCTTGATCCGCTCTTTCTTGTAGCACCGCAAGCACCATCATGGAATTTAATGCAATCGCAGGCTGCGTAAATTCCGAAACGTCGAGCTTGTCGTTAGGTTCAAACAGTAAATTTTTAAAATCGATACCGGTAAATTCTGAAGCCCCATCCAAAAGCGCGCGCGCAGATGCGGAGTTTTCGTAAAACTCCATGCCCATGCCTACGCTTTGGCTGCCCTGTCCGGGGAAGATAAAAGCAAATTTCATAAAAAAGTCCTAATGCTCGTGATGGTGCCCGCCGCAGCACTCGTGATCTTTCCCGTGATCGTGACCTCCGCAGCATTCATGACCGTCTGCATGCCCATGGCCTCCGCAACACTCATGATCCTCTGCGTGGTCGTGTCCGTGTCCGCCGCAGCACTCGTGCCCCTCGTGATGATTATGTCCGCAGCCGCAGCTGTGCGCACCCTCTGGCTGGCCGGTAAGAATTTCGTCCGCCGTCGCTTCTCGGTTCTCGACGATTTTTACGTTAAATTCCAGCTCCTTGCCCGCGAATGGATGGTTGAAATCGATGGTAACGTCCTGCTCGCCGATAGCTTTGACGCTCACGCGAGTAGTCGCGCCGTCCTCCGCCTGACCGAAAAGCTCCATGCCGACGACCAGATCGATGCCCGCAAACTGCTCTTTAGGCAGGATCTGCACGGCGTCCTGCTTATACTCGCCGACCCCGTCGCTCGGGCTTATGCGAACCGTTTTGCTCTCGCCCGCTTGTAGATTTAAAATTTCATCTTCCAGCTTTTGGATGATTTGATCTTTGCCGCTAAGAAAGGCGATCGGGTCGGAGTTTAAATTTGACTCTAAAATTTCGCCGGTTTTGCCGTCTTTTAGCTCATAATGCATCTTTATAACTCGGTTGTTAGCCATAGTTTTCTCCTGTCTAGAATTTTATTTTGAGTTTGTATTTAAATTTAAGTTATCTAGTGGGCGCGGCTTTGGCTTCTTTGGAGTCCGGGTATGAAGCCTTTAGCGCTTTGTAGAATTTATCTGCGCTGTCTTTATCGCCGATCTTATCGAAGCTGATCGCGGTGTGATAAAGAAGTTTTGGGGTGTAGTCTTGGCTCTCGTTGTGCGAGATGCTCTTTTTGTAATAGTTTATCGCTTCTGCGTATGAGCCGGAAAAATATGAAATTTCGCCCAGCATGTAATTTGCCTTAGCGGGCTTGTAGCTTTTAGATACTAAATAATTATAGCGCTCTTTTGCGCCCGAATAGTCTTTTTTGGCATATAAAGTGTCAGCCTCTTTCAATACTGAAGCCTGATCTTTTGATTTAAAATCGGAATCTGTTTTTGTGCTAGCGGGAGCCGGAGCAGTGCCTGCGTCTAATTCAGCGTTTTTTTTTACGCTGCCGCCGCTGCCTAATTTTTTATTGATCTCTGCGATTTGAGCTTTTATAGTGGCGATATCTCGTTTCATCTGATCTAGCTCGCTGCTGCCTTGGCTTTTGCCAGTAGCGCGAATTTCTAGATCCGCCACTCTGCTTTCAAGTTTTGAAATTTGGGAGTTAGTGCCTTCAAGCACTGTACGCAAGCCCTCGACGCTCTCACGAGTACTATCAACGCTAGTTTGCATCTCGCTTATGCGCTTGCGGTTATCGCGCAATACCTGCTCGTTTTCAGTTAGTCCGTAAGAGCTACCTGAATCAATATTGCCAGCATCAAATGCAGAAGTTTCTGCATTTAAAAAAGTGGCAGCCCCCAAAAGAGCCGCCACCGTGAAATTTTTAAATTTCAAATTAGAATCCAACTTTGAATTCGTCGCGTCTGTTTTGAGCGTCGCACTCTTTAGAATGCTCTGTGCAAGCCATATTGCTCTCGCCGTAGCTTACTACGGAAATTCTGCTCTCATTTACGCCTTGAGCAACCAATGCGTCTTTAGCTGCAGTAGCTCTCTTTAGACCAAGAGCATAGTTGTACTCATCAGAACCCCACTCATCGCAGTTACCCTCAACTTTAACAGTTAGAGACTCTGCGCCTGCTTGATTGAATAGAGCTGCGTTATTATTGATTGTGCCTTGTTGATCGGCTCTAATATTAAATTTATCAAAGTCGAAATAAACAGTGCCAACTTCACTTTGGATCTGAGATGCCAAAGCAGCTAGTCTATCTGCATTACTTGTGCTTGTAGTATCGGCCTCTGGGGTCTTTTTAGAACAACCGCTCAATAATAGAGCAGCAACTGCTATCGAAGATAAAACTAAATGTTTCATTTTCTATCCTTTCAAAAAAAATTGAAGTCATTATATCACGAGATTTTTTAATATTTTACCAATCAACCGATTGAATTTTACCCACTCTTAACGGAAATTGGAAACTTTTATTCTCGTTAACTCTGATAATACCTACCGAGCTTCCGCCGCCGTCTTGCTTGATAAACATAATGCTGCCGCCATCGCTAGAAAATCTAGGAAACATATTTTTGCCACTAGCCGTTAACTGGCGAATCATATCGGTTTGGGTAGAGATTAAATATATATTAAATCCGCCCCCGCCGTCGCGACTAGAGTAAGTAACGTAATTGCCATTTGTGCTGATGGAGTTATTGTTTTTGCCGTGATACACGAGCTGCTGAACGTTGCCGCCATTTATGCTAGTGGCAAATACGTTCGGATAACCTAAACGATCGCTCACAAAAGCCACGCGCGAATCGCCGTCGATAAAATTTCCATTTACATCAATGCCAGCGTAATCGGTAATTTGCTTAGCGCTGCCCGAGGCTATATCATACAAATAAATATCGGGTTGATCTTTAGGCGCGTTCGTAATAAGTAGCTTTCTGCCGTCTGCGCTGACATCAGATGCGATCGTCATGCCGTGGCCGGTAAAAATTTTACTCTTGCTACCGTTGGATAGATTAAATTTATAGATAGCGGGCGTATTTTTATTGACATAGTAGGTATAATAAAATTCGTTCTGCGCTGCGCTTGCCCATTTAGGGAAGATATTTAATCCGCCGCGAAGCACCACCTGCTGGTAGGTAAGCGTATAATCTGCTACCATGATCTCGCTCTCACGCGTCGAAGTGTAGCGAGAGAGCAAAATCATCTCCTTCATCCAATCGACATTTGAGTACCCTAGCTGCTTGACGATCTCAGATACCGCCATATGGGCTAAAAACGGATATTTCTCGGCATTTGAAAGCGTAAAGCTCTTCTCATACATCACCCTGCCACTGTTTGCTTCGAGCACTTTGGCTTTTAGGCTCATCGGCGAGCTTTTATCACTTACCGCGTAGCGCACGATAAGAGCGGCACCGCTAGAGCCTAGATTGTCGGAAGCGCCCGCATCATAGCTGCTTTGTAGATACTCGTCGCTGACCTCGAAAGTGGCGCCGACCTTTAGATCGCCCACCATAAGTTTAAAGAATTTGTTGCCAAATTCTGAATTTGCAAGGTTCGATGCATCCTGAACAACGATCTTAGGGAGATTTACCCCTTCGTTTACGATAGACATAGTCGCATCTGCCGCGAAAATGCTACTACAAAATGCAAGAATCAAAAGTAGTTTCTTCATCTTTTCTCCTTAAATTTAATTTGCTACGTCGGATAATACCATTTCAAATGTGTGAGATTTATTATCCGGTGATTTTGGAAAGCTTCGCTTAGGAAGCTCATCTAAAAATTTTCTTAGCTTTTGGGTAAATTCTGTGCTACGCCCAAGCTCTAAAATTTGATAATTTAAAACTCGTCCATTGTTGCTAAATTCTATGCGGACTCTAGCCTCATCGGAAATACCTGTTTGATACTTCGTCCATAGAGCTTGCAATTTCGACGCCATCTGCGAAAAATAAGCATCTAGCTCCTTTGAAATTTGAATTTTACCAGATTTTTGCGAAACGGAATTTCTTTCATAAGTAAAATTCTGTTCCGAATCCGCCGAAAAAAGCATACAGCAAAACGCAAAAATACAAAAAAGTCTCTTCACTTTTTTTCCTTACAGAATTCTAATTTGTCTTCATCACGTCGGACATCCTAGTATCAATCTCATGCGACGCTCCGTCGGGAGACTTCGGGAAAGTCTGAGTCGATAGATTATCCAAAAAATCTCGCAACTTCTGGTTAAATTCAGTCTCTCGCCCCAACTCTATAATAGTATAATCCGCCACTCGCCCATCTGCGCTAAAGACTATTTTAATCCTTGCGTCGTCCTTCGCGGTCGCAACATATCTGCTCCATAGAACTTGAAGCTTCTTCTCGATAGCGCCGTAATAAGCGTTATACTCACCCGTCCTTTGCGTCCTGCCGCCAAGCTTATCGGATTTGACCACAGCATTTTTAGATGCCGCTTTATCCTTAGCACTAGAGGTGGCGGTTTCTTTATCGGACTTTTTGTTACTCTGAACGGCGTCGCTAGCTTTAGCACTCTCCTCAAGCTTCTTATTGTCCTTAGTCGTATCCGAAAAAAGATCGCTCAAGCTCGGTTTTTCCTCTTTTTTTGGCTCCGGCTTAGTTTCCTCTTTTTTCTCTACTACTTTTTCGGAAGGTTTATCTTCCAACTTAGGCTCAGGCTTGGGCTCCTCTTTTTTGAGCTCAGCTTTAGGCTCGTCCTTTTTAGGTTCCGGCTTCGGCTCTTCCTTCGGCTTTTCGGGCTCTTTCGGCTTTGCCTGCACCGGAGGTGGCGGAACTACTTGCGCCGTAGTCTTAATTTTATCCTCCGGCACGTCCTTAACATTCTTATTGTCAAACTCGCCTTGCTTTGTTTCTTTAGCGATTTCAGGTGCGGACGGAAGTTTATCATCTATTTCGAAATCAAAAGTAACATCCATATAATCGTTGGGATTGTCAGTATATTTTTTAAATTTTTCCTGCGGCTTTGAAATTTGATATAAAAGAACAAAAATCACCAGCAGATAGGCAAAAAGGGCGATTAAAAACGATTTAAAATTATCATATTTAACCCCCGTAAAATTTGAATAATTAGCCATTTGTTTGAAGTGCGACTTTTGTAAAACCCGCCTGCTTTAGGCTCTTTAAGACAAACATTACATCGTCATAAACGAGTCTCTTATCGGCTTGGATATAGACGGGTTTTTCCAAGCTATACTTGCCGGTGCCTTTAAGCAGCACGAGATTATCCGGGAATTCAGCTAGGCTCATCGAGCTTTTGTCGATATAAACCTTGCGATCTTCGCCGATACGCACAAGCAAGAATTCCGCGGTATTTTCCGAAACCTGTGCTTTTGAGCCGCTAGGGAGTTCGATCTTTTCATCGTAGATAATCGCCGTTTGCGCGACCATTAAAATCGCTAGCAAAACAAGCATAATATCGACGAGCGGAGTGATATTTAACTCTGGATTTTCGTCGAAATTATACATTAAATGGCTTTTCCAGTGTTTGCTTTAAATAGCAAAATATCTGCCGTACGATTTATGATACTCATAACTTCGTATGCTTTGCGTTTTATAAGTAAGCTAAAGGTATATGCGGGGATCGCTACAAAAATTCCACATCCTGTGGCAACCAGCGCCTCGCTGATCGCAGGAGCGATGGTATCGATGCCAGAATTTCCGCCGCCAAGCTTGGAAAATGTGTGAAGTATGCTAACGACTGTACCAAATAGCCCGATAAACGGCGAAGTAGAGGCGACTATAGATAGCCAGGTAAGTCCGCTAGTCGAGTCGCGTTCGGCTTTGCCTTTATAAATTTCCAAGGCCTCTTTTGAAATTTTATCGGTATTTACTTTTTGAAAAATAGAGCCCGAAAGCGAAATCCTACCACCCATCAGCAAGGATTCGAGTGCCTTTGCTTCGCGGTGTTGCCACGCGCTAAGCCCTACAAATCTGGAGATCAAAATCGTAAAAGTGACGATAAAATAGACGGATAACCAAGAAAGCACGAATATCGTAATAAACGTACTTCTCGTAAAATAACTTAAAATTAGATCTAGCATAATTTAACTTTGCCTTGCGAATTCGTCAACTCTAGCCATGATCGCTGCGGAATTTGCCGCATCAGAGCTAATGGACGCAAGCATATCTTTGGCGCGCTGCAAAGACTTCGCTACGGCGCTTTCGCTATCGCCTCCGATAGCTACGGCTTGAGTGGCTAGAATAGTAGTTTTTTCTTCGGTAACTTCCAAAAATCCGTCGTTTACCAAAACAAGCTGCTTTTTGCCGTCTTTATCTACGATCTCGACGACGCCACCTTCGCTTTTGTCTTTAAGTCCCGTCAGCAAACTCGCATGCCCTGGCAAAATACCCATTTCGCCAGTAATGCCGGGGAGTTGGACGGATTTGACTTCGCCCGAAAAGACCATCCCTTCGGGCGTAACGATATCTAAAAGCAAAAATTCTTTCATCTTAAAATTCCTATGCTTTCATCTTTTCAGCTTTTGCTACTACCTCGTCGATATTTCCCACCATATAAAAGGCATTCTCCGGCAGATCGTCGTATTTGCCCTCTAAAATTCCCTTAAAGCCAGCGATAGTTTCCTCTAGCGAGATATATTTGCCCGGACTTCCAGTAAATACCTCGGCTACGAAAAACGGCTGAGATAGGTAGCGCTCGATCTTTCTAGCCCGCTCGACTACGAGTTTATCCTCTTCGCTAAGTTCGTCCATACCCAAAATCGCGATGATGTCTTGCAAATCTTTGTATTTTTGAAGTACTGCTTGAACGCCGCGAGCGACCTTATAATGCTCCTCGCCGATGATTTGTGGATCGAGCATTCTTGAGGTCGAATCAAGTGGATCCACGGCAGGATAAATTCCTTTTTCGGCGATCGCTCTGTTTAAAACGGTCGTCGCATCAAGGTGCGCAAAAACGGTCGCAGGAGCCGGGTCAGTAAGGTCGTCCGCAGGCACGTAAACGGCCTGAACGGAGGTGATGGAGCCTTTTTTGGTCGAAGTGATGCGCTCTTGTAATTTACCCATTTCGCTAGCAAGCGTAGGCTGATAACCGACCGCGGACGGAATTCGTCCCAAAAGCGCGGACATCTCCGAACCCGACTGCGAGAAGCGGAAGATATTGTCGATAAACATCAAAACGTCAAGCCCTAGCTCATCGCGGAAATACTCAGCCATCGTAAGACCGGTTAGCGCGATGCGATTTCTCGCCCCCGGCGGCTCGTTCATCTGACCGTAGGTTAAGGCGACTTTATCCAAAACTCCGGATTCTTTCATCTCGTTATAAAGGTCGTTTCCCTCTCTCGTTCGCTCGCCGACGCCCGCAAATACGGAGTAGCCGCTGTGTTTGAAAGCGACGTTGTGGATCAGCTCCATGATGATGACGGTTTTGCCGACGCCAGCACCGCCGAATAGACCTACCTTGCCGCCCTTTGCGTAAGGGGCTAGCAGATCGACTACCTTAATGCCGGTTTCAAAAATTTCACTCTTCGTGCTTTGATTTTCAAAGCTAGGTGGATCTCTGTGGATCGACCAACGCGTTTCAAATTTCTCATCCTCGCCCTCATCTATCAGATCGCCCGTGACATTAAAAATTCTGCCCAAAACCTTCTCGCCCACTGGCACAGTAATAGGCGCGTCCAAAGCGACGGCCTCAAGTCCTCGCCTAAGCCCATCGCTCATATCCATAGCGATCGTGCGGACGCGATTGTCTCCAAGGTGTGCAGCTACCTCTAGGATCAGCCTGCGATGAGCGCCTTCGACATCAAATTTAACCTCGATAGCTTCATTAATCTTCGGCAAGTAGTCCTTGAAATCGACATCGACCACAGGACCCATTACCTGAGAAATTATTCCTTTCATCCGTTTTCCTTTCATTTCATTGATTCGACGCCGCTTATGATCTCGATAAGCTCAGTCGTGATAGAGCCTTGTCTGGCTTTGTTGTATGCTAAATTTAACTGCGATACACGTTCTTTGGCGTTATTCGTCGCATTTTCCATCGCATTCATTCTCGAGCAGTGCTCCGCCGCCAAAGAGTCAATAAGCGCGTAATACATGCTGTAGCTAAGATAGCTCTGGATTAAATTTAACATCAATGTTTCTTCATCCTCAGGGCTTTCAACTTCTACTTCCAATGTAGATGTTTTTAAAGCGTCCTCATTAATCGCAGGCTCACCGATCGGCACCAATGTATTTACCCGCATCTCTTGGGTAATCATATTCAAATAGCCGTTATGGATAAGTATAACTTCGTCAGTTTTACCTTCGTTAAAATCCTTAACCGCGGCTTGCACGATTTCGTTAGCTTTCTCGGACGATGGAGATGAGCTAACGCCTATATATCGCTCCAAAAGCTCGACGCCCTGAAAATCAAAATACTCTATCCCCTTTTTGCCGACGGCGCGAAGGCGAACCTTGATCTTTTTAGCTTTAAGCTCCTCGATCAAAGCTTTGATCTTTTTGATGGTATTGATATTAAAACCGCCGCAAAGCCCTTTATCTGCGGTAATAAACAGCAAATCAACCACTTTTACCTCTCGAGTGGTATCAAAAATCCTAAGTTTTTCGTCGTTGCCCGAATTATTGCCTACGTAGTTTTTAACGCGCGCAGAAATTTCACCTAAGACCTCGTTAATCTTCACCGCATAAGCTCGCGAGCGCATCGCCGCCTCTTTGGTGTTTTTGAGCTTGACGTTGGAGACCAGCTTCATAGCTTTGGTAGTCTTCTCCGTATTTTTAACGCTCTTGATCTGTAGCTTTATATCTTTTAAATTTGCCATAATTTAGCCCTTTTAAGCGGCAAAGGTCGCTTTAAAGTCATTTAGAGCCTTGATTAAATTTTCTTCCAAATCCTTCTCGATGGTCTTTTTACTTCTAATCTCTTCAAAAATTTCAGGATATTTTGCCTCAATATACGGATAGAGCTCAGCTTCAAATTTACCGATCGAGCTTGCAGGTATGTCGTCTAAAAAGCCGCGGCTTCCCGCAAAGATGATGACCACTTGATTTTCGACCGGAAGCGGCGAATAAGGAGGCTGTTTTAAAATTTCAACCATTCTTTGTCCGCGATCCAGCTGCTTACGGCTGCTCTCGTCCAAATCGCTCGCAAACTGCGCAAACGCCTGAAGCTCACGGTATTGAGCGAGATCTAGGCGCAAGGTTCCCGAGACCTTTTTGATCGCTTTAATCTGCGCAGAACCGCCGACGCGGCTAACCGAAAGACCTACGTTGATCGCAGGGCGAATTCCAGAGTTAAACAGACCCGACTCCAAGAAAATTTGACCGTCAGTGATAGAGATAACGTTTGTAGGGATATACGCCGAAACGTCGCCTGCCTGCGTCTCGATAATAGGAAGCGCCGTTAGGCTGCCTGCACCGAGTGCATCGCTTAGTTTGCTAGCGCGCTCAAGCAGGCGGGAGTGCAGGTAAAATACATCGCCAGGATACGCCTCGCGTCCTGGCGGACGGCGCAAGATAAGTGACATCTCGCGATACGCAACCGCGTGTTTACTAAGATCGTCATAGATGATAAGTGCGTGGCGAGAGTTATCTCTGAAATACTCGCCCATGGTGCAGCCCGAATATGGTGCCAAGTATTGAAGCGCGGCTGCCTCGCTAGCACCCGCCGCAACTACGATCGTATAATCCATCGCACCGTATTCTTCAAGCTTTTTAACGACTTGTGCGACGGTGGATTGCTTCTGTCCGATCGCCACGTAGATACAAACGACATCTTGGCCCTTTTGATTGATGATGGTATCGACGGCGACGGTGGTTTTACCGGTTTGGCGGTCGCCGATGATGAGCTCGCGCTGTCCGCGGCCGATCGGCACTAGCGCATCTATCGCCTTAAGGCCGGTTTGAAGCGGCTCATGGACGGATTTACGAGCCATGATGCCTTTGGCCTTTTCTTCGACGAATCTAGTATCGCTGGTCTCTATCGCGCCTTTGCCGTCGATCGGCTCGCCTAGAGCGTTTACCACGCGTCCGATCATAGCATCGCCTACCGGCACGCGAAGTAGCTTGCCCAGTCTTTTTACGCTGCTTCCTTCGTTTATGCCGCTAGTATCGCCCAAAATAACGATACCGACGCTGCTCTCCTCTAAATTTAACGCGATGCCGCGAGCTCCGTTTTCAAACTCAAGCATCTCGTTGGCCATTACGTTTTTTAAGCCGTAAACATTAGCAACGCCGTCTGCAACCGAAACGACCTTACCGGTTTCTTCGATATCAACGCTAAGATCGAAATTTTCGATTCGCTCTTTGATTATGCTGCTGATTTCGTCTGCCTTAATTTTCGCACCCACGCTTTACTCCTTTAAATTGCTTTTAAAATATATTCGCTCATTTTTTGTTTCAATCTATCAACTGAAAAACTAATCTCAAATCCAAGATCCTCGACTTCGATCTTAATGCCTTCAAGCTCGCTTTTAACGGGTTGCAGAGTAATATCTGCATTAAATTTCTTTGAAATTTTAGCCTCTAGCTCTTTTATTTTCGCGACGTCTATTTCGGTAGCGGAATAAATTTTACCTAAGTATTTATTATCCAGCGCCGCAATATTCTTGCGCAGTTCCTCGACTATCTGCGGGATTAGTGTAATACGCCTATTTTTAGCTAGGAGTTTAATAAAATTTATGATTTTTTCGCTTGGATTTTTTATAAACGACGCAATAAGTTCCACTTTGGATTCCTCTTTTAGCGTCGGAGATTTTACAATATCTTGGAATTTTGGAATTCTAAATGCGCTCGCGACGCTCTCGAGCGTCTGTAAAACAGAGCCTAGTTCATATTTTTTATAGCTCAGTATCAGGGCGTTTACATATCTTTTTGAGGTGTTATTTATCATCATCCGACCTTTTTCTCTACGATTTTAACCAGCTTATCTTGACCGAATTTAATGTCATCCGATGCAAAAACGTCATCCAGTATCTCGCTTACGACCTCTTTTTTGATCTTGCGCGCCTCAAAGCTCTTCTGCTCGTCGAAAGATTTTTGCAAATTCGCAATCTCTTGCTCGGTCGCATTTTTTATCTTTTCGGCGGCGAATACAATCTCTTTTTTAGCAGTTTCGATTAAAGCTGCGCCTTGAACCTTGGCATCTTGCAGATCTTTTTTAGCTTGCTCCTTGCGAACTGCGGACTCTTTTAAAATTTTTTGATTAGCCTCAAGTCTAGATGCGATGCCGTTGATTCTACCTTGATATGCTGCTTTTGCAGGACCTTTTAAAAGATAAAACAAAATTCCGAAAAACAAAATGAAATTTATGCTTCGCCACAGCACGTCGTAGTCTTTGACTCCATCGTGCTCGCCACTTGCTAAAACAAGCGCCGGAATGATAAATAAAAATAGATATTTTTTCATACTGAAATCCTCATACTTTAGCCACAGCAGTGCTTAGAGCTTTTTTAAATTCCGGAATTTTGGCTTGCAAATCATTTCTTAGACCACGTTTTTGCTCATCTAAACCGCCTAAGAATTGATCAAAATCTTCCTCCATCGCGGCTTTTTTCTCGGCTATTTCTCTAGCGGCAGCCTGCTTCGCACTATCTATCGCCTCTTGCTTTATTTTAACGGCTTGCAACTTCGCAGCATCCATGATTCTTACGATCTCTGCTTTATCGGCATCTGCATCCTGTGCATTTTTCATCGCATTTGCCTCATCTTCTTTAATGATAGCCTCTCGCTTTTCCATATGCAAAAGTAACGGTCTATAAAGCTTGATATTTAAGAAGTAAATCAAAGCTAAAAATACGACGATGGTCGTTATCATGGCGGTCAAACTTACGTCTAGCATCGCACCTCCTCTAGGTTAGTTTTAAACAAAATATGTATTTTACAATATAAAAAATTAAAATACACTATAAAAAATCATCCGATTTTCTTTAAAAACTCGGAAATTTGTAAAATTTCGCTAAATTCGATCGAAATTTTACGCTCTTTGATACTTATTTTACCAAATTGATCAAGCTTGGCCTTTAGCTTTAAAAGCTCAGGCTTGAAGCTTTGAAATTCCGCGCCAGGCTTTTTCTCTTTCGGAACGGTTTTATCTTTGAGCTTTTTTACTAAATTTTCGGTATCTCTTACGCTTAGGCGCTGTCCTAAAATGGTGTTTAGAACTAAAATTTGATCCTCTTTTTCAAGTCCAACCATTATCTTGGCGTGCCCTTGCGAAATTTTATCTGCGCTTATGGCGTCTTGCACTTCGGAGCATAAATTTAAAAGTCTTAGCGTGTTGGTAATCTGCGTGCGGGACTTTTTGATGATGTCGGCTAACTCCTCTTGCGTGATCCTGTATTCGCCGATGAGCTCCTTATAGGACTTAGCAAGCTCGATAGGATTTAGATCCTCGCGCTGGATATTTTCGATGAGGGCAAGCTCTCTTAAATTTTGAGATTTTATGTCTGCGACTACGGCTTTGATTGTACTCTCGCCCAAAAGCTTAGTCGCTCTTAGGCGTCGCTCACCAGCTATAAGGACGTAAGAGTCATCTTTTTGAATAACGATGATAGGCTGAATAAGCCCGTGGCGGGCAATACTCTCGCTTAGCTGCCTAAGTGCCTCCTCATCGAAGCTTTGACGCGGTTGATATGGATTTGGCTCGATTTTATCGACATCGATTTCGATAACTAAGCTATCTGCATTTCCGCTTTCTAGCTCCCTGTTATAGGAGCTTTCTACGTCATCTAAAATAGCACCGAGCCCACGCCCGAGCGCTCTTTTTACCTTGCCCATTTTTGCTCCATTATGGATTTAGCGAGGTCTTGATAGGCGATGGAGCCGGCGGATTTTATATCGTATAAAACCACCGGCTTGCCAAAGCTTGGGCTTTCGGCTAGCTTGATATTGCGCGGGATGATGACTAGATCATCACTCTTACCGATACGAAAGAGCTTATCGTCGAAATACTCGCGTAAATTCGCGACCGTTTCTTTGGCGAGGTTGTTTTGCAAGCTGTACATTGTCGGCAAAAATCCGCGAATTTTTAAATTTTTATTGAGCGTTTGCTTGACGACTTTTACGGTATTTAGGATCAACGCGACGCCTTCAAGCGCGTAGAATTCGCACTGAATCGGGATAATTACGCTATCGCTTGCGACCAAGGCATTTACCGTAATGCTACCGAGCGTCGGCGGCGAATCTATGATGATGAAATCATATCTGTCCTTAACCTCGGAAATTTTATTTTTTAGCATTAGTTTGAAGTCTTTCTCTTCACTTACTTCGTGCTCGATGCCTACAAGTCCGATATTTGACGGCACCAGATCCATAAACTCAAGTTCGGTCTTTTGGATCACTTCGGACATGCTCTTACGCCCCGTTAGGACGTGATAAATGTTAAATTCAAAGTCGCTGCGGTTAAAGCCAAGCCCGGTCGTAGCGTTCGCCTGAGGGTCTACGTCAATCAGTAGGACCCGCTTTTTCTTTATCGCTAGCGACGCAGCGAGATTGACCGCTGTGGTCGTCTTCCCGACGCCGCCTTTTTGATTGGCAATCGTAATTACTTCACTCATCTTAAAGCATAAACCCTTTCTTCGTTTATTATGATCGATCCGTCTTCGCAAAGTTTAGCCTGCGCAAGCGAAATTTTTTCGCCGTTTAAATGGACACTAAATTTTTGCGATTTTTGGAATTGTAACGAAAAATTTCTAAAAATTTGCTTCCACGAGATTTTATTTTCATATAGCGCAAGGAACCCCTCTATAGCGTCTTTTGCGCTGATTTTTATATCTAAAATTCCCGCATATTCGGGCGCGCCGAGTAGGTTTATGCCAATGCCGCAGACGAGGGTGTTTTTGATCTTATTCGTCATCGTCCCACCGATTTTGCGCTCATCCACATAAAAATCGTTGGGCCATTTCAGCCAAAGCTGCGAACCGAGCGATGCTAGAAGCTCCTGCATAATCATCGCAAAATATATGCTCGCCGACTGAGGCGGCACATCTGCGGGCATATCGCTCTGCGCGACACAGAACGAAAATGCGAGATTGCCGCTCGCGCTCTGCCAATCGTTACCGCGCGAGCCGATACCGGCGCTTTGGCGATTTGCGGCGATCGCAAAAGGCGGCATTATCCTACCTTCGCGCACGGCGCCCACCAAAAACTCCTGCGTGGAGGGCATTTGCTCTACAAATTCTACTTGCAAAACCCGCTCCTTGCGTAAGACGAAGGGCTCGCCTTGAAATATTGCAAGCGTTTAAATTCCGCGTAGCGATAGAATTTTGCGACAAGATAAAATTTAGCATGATTAAATTTTACGACATAGTGAAATTTTGTGCGATGAAATTTTACGCTCTTGCTAAATTTTTCGATAACGCGGATTTTTCCAGCGTCACTTCGATAAAATTTTAAAGTTTTATCTCGCAAAAATTCTGCGGCATGATCACAGAATTTTAAATGGTGCGTGTTTGGTGCGACGTTGCAAAGTCTGCAACCGCGGCGGCGAAATTTTAAGCTCCTGTGAGCGTAAAATTTTAGAGCATAGAAGCGAGGTTTTAAAATTTTATAAAGCCTTGATTTTGGAGCTTCGCTTCGAAATTCCGCGCGGTAAAATTTTACTTCACGATTGCGGCGATATCCAAGGCATAATTTCGCCGCGACGCCAAAAGCGCGGCGCAAATAAAATTCCCGCGTAGCATCATAAGCGCGGCGCAAAACGCGAGAATTTAAAATCCCGCTTAGCATAGCAGATCGCCGATCTTTAGCCGCTTGCCGTTTAGATACGCGCTAGCATCCACCGGCTTTTTGCCTGGCTCTTGCACCTTTATGATCTTAACCGCACCCTCGTCGCAAGAAACGCAAAAACTGGGCTTATCAACGCACAGAATTTCGCCCGCGCGTTCAAATTTACGCCCGCAAGATTCGTGCAAAAGCTCTAGTTCTAAAATTTTTAACCCGCTAGATAGATATATCCCGGGCCAGGGCGTCAGCGCACGAAATTTATTATAAATTTGCCGTGCGCTTTCCTCAAAGCCAAAAAGCCCGTCTGATTTGCTTATTTTTTTGCAGTGCGTAGCCTGCGCGTCATCTTGCTTAAGCGGCGTCAAATTTGTAAAATTTCGCAGCACTCGCACTATCAGCTCGCCAGCCAAATCCCCAAGCTCGTCAAACAGCTGCGCCGCCGTTTTGTCCTCGCAAGGCGTGTAGGCAAAATCAAGCATATCGCCCGTGTCAAGCCCCGCATCCATCAGCATCGCCGTCACGCCCGTCTGCTTTTCGCCAGCCATTAGCGCGCTTTGGATCGGGCTCGCGCCGCGGTATTTAGGCAGGATCGAAGCGTGCAGATTTATGCAAGGCACGATATCAAGGACGGCTTGCGGCAAAATTTTACCGTATGCGGCAACCACGATAAAATCAGGCTTTAGCTCTTTTATCTGCGCTGCGACCGCCTCGTCTTTTAAACTTGCAGGCTGAAAGATCGGCACGGCAGGCAGATACTGCTGCGCGTAAACTTTAACCTCGCTAGGCGTTAAAATCTGCTTCCTGCCGACAGGCTTGTCAGGCTGCGTAAAGACGGCCGCGATATTAAATTTCGCCCCCGCAAGCGCGCGTAAAATTTTAGCCGCATACTCAGGCGTTCCCATAAAAACTATATTCATTCTTTTCCTTTAAATTTAGCCAAATCACGACGCGAGCGATCACACGGGCACTAAGTGCGCGCAAAAGGCCGCACTATTGCCGTTTTTCGCGCTTATTTGACGGCGGATTGATTTTCATCCTCGGATCCGTCCGGCCAAGGCCAAAAAGCGCACGGATCTTCGGACCAATAAATCTTTGCAGACGGTTTCGCTCCCAGCTCATCCAGGCTAATCTTGCCGTCACGATTAGCGTCCAACTTCTTAAATTCCGAGCCTGAGCGCAGATTTAGCTCTACTCTCAGCCCAGACGGCACCTCGCTCGCCATCCACTCCTGCAAGCTCAGCGCGCCGTCGTGATCCTTATCGTTAAAGTCCATAAAATTCGGCACTGGATCGGCGGGATCGCACGCATACGCGCCGAAGAATAACAGTGCGAGGATAAAAATTTTATTCATTTTACATCCTTAAATTTTATCTTTTTGCAGCGTTTGCGAGCGATAAAAATAAAATTTAACCGCGTATACAGGCGCGCTAAGGCCTACGTTCGTCAAAGCCCTCTGCGGCGCGGCTTTTGTCGCAGCCTACAGCTCCTTTTTTAATAACTCAAGCAGGGCAAATTTTAGCTCGTTTATATTTTGTCCAGTCGCCGAAGATATCGGCATCACAAAAAACGGCTTGGCGGCGTCAAGCTCATAAATATCTTGCTTAAATTTCATCTCGCCCGCCGTGTCCGCAAGCCCCAAATGCGCTAAAAACGCGTCAAATTTTTCCTGCAAATTTTCGGCCGCGTCCGCGCGAGTTAGAGCGATCGCGTAGTCTCTTTTTGCAAGCTCTCCTGAAAATTTCGCCGTCTCGGCCCGCAGCGCGTCAAACTGCTCTTCAAGACTGCGGTAGTTCGCAAGATCGAGCATAAAAAGCAAAATTTTAGTGCGCTCGACGTGCTTTAAAAACTGCACGCCAAGCCCGCGCCCCTCGCTAGCGCCTTCTATGATACCCGGGATGTCGGCCATGACAAAGCCGCTGTATTCGTCCACCTCAACGAGGCCGAGCTTTGGCGTGAGCGTGGTAAACTCGTAGTTTGCGATCTGAGGCTTGGCGTTTGAAACGGTCGAGATTAGCGTGCTTTTGCCCACGTTTGGAAAGCCCACGAGCCCAACGTCTGCGATGAGTTTTAGCTCCAAGCGCACCTCGCGCGTCTGCCCTTCGAGGCCTTTTTGCGCGTATTCCGGGGCTTGATTGATCGAGCTTTTAAAATGCACGTTGCCAAGCCCGCCTTTGCCGCCTTTTAAAAATAGCTTCGTTTCGCCGTCGTTTAGCATATCAAGCACCAGCTCGCCGCTATCCTCGTCGTAAACGCTGGTGCCGGGAGGGACGATGAGATAGAGATCCTCGCCGCTTTTGCCCGTCTTTTTGCGACCCTCGCCGGGCGCGCCGTTTTGTGCTTTAAACTCACGTTTGCCCTTGTAGGACGAGAGAGTGTGGGAGTTTTTATCGACTCTGAAATACACGTCGCCGCCGTCGCCGCCGTCGCCGCCGTCGGGACCGCCCAGGATGACGAATTTTTCGCGGCGGAAGCTGACGCAGCCCGCGCCGCCGTCCCCTGATTTGACGCTAAGCTTTACGCTGTCTATAAACATGGCTATCCTTAAATTTAAAACGGTAATTATAACCAAATGAGTTGAAGATAATTTTTAAACGGATGAAATTTTAAATAGGGGCTTGCGCCCCCGAAGATTTTAGCGATGTTTACGCAGCCGGATAAACCGATACTTTTTTGCGATTTTTGTCTTTTCGCTCAAATTTTACGACGCCGTCGATCAACGCGAAAATCGTGTGATCGCTGCCCATGCCTACATTGCAGCCCGGGTGTGTCGCAGTGCCGCGCTGGCGGATGATGATGTTGCCCGCGCGAACGAACTCGCCGCCGAATTTTTTGACGCCCAAGCGACGCCCGATACTATCTCTATTATTTTGGGTTGAGCCCTGACCTTTTTTGTGTGCCATTTCCTATCCTTTATGCGTTAATCGAAACGACTTTGACGCGCGTGTATTGGCGTCTGAAGCCGCGCTTTACTTTTGAATCTTTGCGTCTGCGTTTTTTGAAGATAACGACTTTTTTATCCTTGCCTTCGCAAACGACCTCCAAAACCACCTTGGCACCCTTTACGAACGGTGCTCCTACCTTTAACTCGCCGTCATTTAGCGCTAAAACTTCGCTAAGCTCGAGCTTTGCTTTCGGCTCAGCATTAAAATGGTCTAAATTTAGGTAGTTGCCCTCTTCGACCTTATACTGCTTGCCGCCGTGTTTGATGATAGCATACATCAAAAATCCTTTAAAATTTGGTAGCCAAAAAGGCATTTGCCGTGCAAAATTTAAAAGCCCGTTTGGTATGAAACTTTGAATATTATCCGAAATTTTATAAATTCCTACTGAAACGCCTCGCAAAATTCCTGCGAAATTTCAAATTTCAAGGGCTCGGATTTATTTTAAACTAAAGATAAATGTGCTACTATCGCAACGAAATTTTTGAAGGAGAATTTTATGAGAAATTTAATAGCTGCGCTCGTAGCAGCGGTATTTTTTATCGGTTGTTCCAACTGGAATATATCCAACGAACCAAGCGGAGTACGCAATCAAACAAAATCCCAAAGCAGCAAAACAAATATCGGCGGCGTAAATGATAAAGTCCAAGAGGTCTCCACCGCAGACACCACTGATATGGTCGAAACGACCTTGCCCGATAGCACGGGTATGACTAATGCGCCGAAAGACCGCAGCGATGCATTTCATATCAACCAAGTAATTTCTGCGTGGAATAAACAGCCAGACTCCATCAAAACAACCGAAGACAACGGCAACATCTACACCTGGAAAAACTATAAGCCAGGCTGCGACGTATCGCTTACCAGCGACTCGGAAGGCTACGTATCAAAATCCGCTATCAAATCAGCACTCTCTCAGTGCCTATAACCAATTTATCCGCTTTATCCGCGACGCCGAAATTTTAAAATTTCGTAAAATTTCGGCTTACGAGCGGGTACTGCTTCACCAAATCTAATCTTAAAATCCTACGGTTCGCTCTTAAAAATTTACTATACGTATTGTATAATCGAGGACTTTTAATCACTGGAGTAAAATATGAAGAAAATTTTATTTGTAGGTGCGCTTTTAGCGGCATTAGGTAGCTATGCGGCGGCGGGTGAACACATCAAGGTCTATCACGGCGAGAGCTGCGGCTGTTGCCACAACTGGGCAAAATATATGGAGCAAAACGGATTTGAAGTCGAGATGATTTCGCTGGCCGACGAGCCGCTTATTCAGAAGAAGAATGAGCTCAAACTTCCGCTCGAGCTCGCTAGCTGCCACACCGCGATCATAGACGGATATGTAGTCGAAGGACATATGCCAGCAGGTGAGATCCGCACGTTACTAAAAAATAAGCCTAAAGACGTTATCGGCATAGCAGTACCTGGCATGCCACTAGAAGCACCAGGTATGGAGCAAGGCTCTCAGCCCGAGATCTATGACGTGGTGGCGTTTAAAAAGGATGGCTCGTATCAAAGCATCGCCACTTACAAAGGCAGAGAAAAAATCAAATAATCCGCCGCTTTAAAGCGGCAACTTACTTATTGGCTCGATAAAATTTTGCGTATTTATGGCTTGGCGCAATTTGCCTTAGCCGGCGAATGCTGCCACTATCTGCAAAGGCGCCGCGTAAAATAATTTCAAAAACTAGCATGATAAAGGAAATTAAAATTCGGGTGGATGGGCTAATAGGGGTCGAACCTATATTCACAAATCCAGAGTTTGTTGTCCTGCCATTAGACGATAGCCCATTGCGAAAGCGGTATTTTATAGAATTTTGCTTTAAAAAAGCATAAGAGCGGGCGGAATTTTAAAATTTTGCAAAATTTTAATTAAATTTAAAGCCCTGCTGCGCCTAAACGATAAAATTAAAACGCAAAAGCTAACGCTGCTTTCATAGGCTCCGATAAAAGAATATGGCTGCTCGCCGCGGAGCTAAATTTTAAAATTTGGCTAGTTTATCCTATATTTACGCCTTCGCGAGCTATTTGTCGCAGGATGAAATTTTAGCATATAAAAGCCTGTCTTCAAAACATATATGTTTAGTGCTCGCTGGGCGCGGGCGCGGCCTTAAATGATATAAATCGCACCGAAAATCCACAGCGAACATAATTGCGACTAAACCCAAATACAGCGTCAAATAGGCTTGCGATAAGACGCACAAAAAGCCTACCAAATACTTGCCTCAAGCGGAGCGTAGAATTTATCGCTACTAAATGGGGTCTAAACTAAAATCAAAGCCAAAATTTGAGCGCGAAACTTGCATAAAATTTCTTGCAAAAGCCGTTCACAAGCTCAAAAGATATTGCAAAATTGCGTAAAATTTGGCTACGGCAAGATTTTCCAGTACATTGTGTTAATACAAACCTAAAGTGAATAGAACACAATTACTCAAGGTAGCAAAATTTTCCCATACGTCGTTAATACCGAACATTGACAAATCAGATCAAGTACTATGGACAAAGTGAAATATTCCCATACATTGTTAGTTCGGCACAGGCTATTGCTAAACCAGAGCAGAAATGTGCGAAATTTAACTTCGCGTATCGTTTGAACACCTAGAAAGCGCCTTACCCCTCCAGCTAAATAGCGCGGACATTTATATCGCGCGCTGTTTAAAATGCCAATTAATTGGAATTTTAAATCTCGAGCGCGGGTTCACTTCTAAGTATTCGCAAAAAATAACGTATCAAAGCTAGAAAAATTTCGCTCCGTCGCGCCTAAAATTTCGATGAAATTCCGCGTATCAGCTCAACCGCCTCTTTTGCGTCCGAGCATACGAACTCGAAATGCGCCCGTAGCTCCGAGGTACTGCCGTAGCCGCAGCTTACGCCCACGCTTCGCACCGCTGCCGACTTTGCCGCGATGGCGTCAAGCGACGTATCACCGATCATAAAGATATTTTGGCTTACGGAAGGTAGGATTTCGTCACTGCAAATTTTGTCATAACAAGGAACGGAATTTAGCTCATGCGCATCATAAATTTTACTGCCGCGCACTCCGCCTTTATCGCTCTCGCCCTCGATGCCCACACCGCTCTTTTGGCTATTATCGCCAGCCTCGTGTCTATCACTCTTTGCTTTGCTTAAATTTCTAAACGAAATTGTATCAGAATTTTGACTCGCGATGCTGCTTAAATTTTGCTCGTAAACTTTGCTAGGATCAGGATCAAGCGCAGGAAGGCTCTTTAAATCAGGCGCTGAAATTTCACTCAAAATCGCGTTCCTGCTAGCAGCGCTTGTATTTTCATCGGCAGTCGCGTCGTGAGTTTTACCGCGAGCCGCATGCGGGCTTTTGCTAGCGGTCGCGCCGCAAATTCCTAAATTTTCGAGCGCCTTTAATATCGGTTCGGCGCTTGGTTTGGGATCTTGCACGTCCTCTCGCCCGACGATGGTGCCGAAAAATTCCGCGATACCCAGATGCTGCAATAAAATTTTAGAAAATTTCGACGTCTTGGTCGTCACGACGCCTAAATTTGCAAACTCGCTCGCCGCACGAACCGCCTCGAACGCACCGCTTAGCAGAACGGTCTGATCCAAAAAAGTCTGCGCGTATCGCTGTTTGTAGGCGAGCACGAAATTCTGCACATCGCGCGTCACACCTAGACGTTCAAACATTACCTCTAACGGATGTCCGATAAGCCTTTTAATCGCTTCGTCGCTAGGCTCTGCAGCGCCCAAATGCGCAAACGCGTAGTGAAAGCCGTCCAGTATCGCGGGCGTGGAGTCTATGAGCGTACCATCGAGATCAAAAAACAGAATGGTTTGGAAATTTGGCATTTTAAAATTTAATTTGGATATAAAAAAAAGCGGAGCCGAAGCTCCGCTTATGTGGATCTAGAAAAGATTATTTTCTAAATTTAGCATCTACGCGTCTATTTTGAGCGCGGCCTGCTTTAGTAGCGTTTGTAGCGATAGGCTTAGTCTCGCCGTATCCTACAGTGGTGATTCTGCTAGCATCTACGCCGAAGCTCTTAAGCGCACCTCCAACTGCAGCAGCTCTGCGCTCGGAAAGCTTTTGATTATATGCATTCGAGCCGGTGCTATCGGTGTGACCCTCTAGGATTACTTTGTAATCAGGATGAGCTACTAGCACGTCGCTTACGTTTTTGATCTGGTTCATAAACTCAGGAGAAATTTTTGAGCTATCTGTAGCGAAATTTACGCCCAAATTTAACCTAATAACTTTCTCGCAGCCATATTCATCAACAACTACGCCAGCAGGTGTGCCTGGGCATCTATCGACATTATCGCATACGCCGTCGTTATCTGCATCTTTGCAACCTGCAGGAGCCGGAGCGGCAGCTGGAGCTGCGTCAGCATATCTCTTGCCAAAATCAACTGCAAAGCCTAGAGTATAGAACAATACGTGGTTGCCGTCGTCAAATCTGATAGCATCGCGTGCTTCAAGTTTTGTAGCAAAGTTGTCGGTAATATAGTATTTTAGACCCAAGCCGTATTGGCCGAAGCCGCTATCTTGATCGCCATCGTTGTAAACGTCTTTAGTGTAATCCATATATCCAAGACCTAGCAAGCCGTATAATTTGAAATTATCGGTGAAATTTACCAAGTCTTTTACAGCATTGATGTGGTAGTATCTAGCGCTAGGCTTAGCATTGCCGGCTCTGTAAGCTAGATCCTCTACGCCGATATGACGAGAGTAATCGAAACCTGCCTCTAATTGATCAATGAATGAATTCTGTAGGTTTTTAGCAAGGCGTAGACCGAACATAAAATTCGTATCTAAATCCATATTTCCCTCATGAGTCATTCCACCAATAGTAGGGGTGATCTCCCAGTGATAATCAGCATCGCTAGCGAACAATGCGCCGGATGCACACAAGCTTAATGCAAGTAGAACTTTCTTCATTAAACATCCTTTCAAATAAAGTTATAATTCGATATTACCATAAAATTTTTAAAGAATTTACAAATTTGCGACAATTTCGCCACAAATTTGTAAAAAACATTATCTCTTAGAGAACTGCGGACTTCTACGCGCTTTGCGGCGACCGAATTTCTTTCGCTCGACCACGCGGCTATCGCGAGTTAGCAGACCTTTTGGCTTAAGAGCCGCTCTAAAATCTTTATCCATCGCAGCAAGCGCCTTTGAAATTCCGTGTTTTAGCGCATCCGCTTGAGCCGAATATCCGCCGCCCAAAGTCTGCGCGGTGATATCCATCGAGGTCTCTTGTTTAGTCGCCAAAAGCGGCTGAACAACCCTTAGTTTGATCGCTTCGTGACCGCCTAGCCAGGTGTTTAGATCCATACCGTTTACTACGATCTTGCCGCTTCCCGGTTTTACCCAAACCTTAGCTACGGCAGTTTTTCTCTTTCCGGTTGCATAAATTGTCGCCATGATTATTTTCCTTTTTTAGTTGTTTGCGCAGTATGAGGGTGCTCGCCGCCTTCATATACGAATAGCTTTTTGATCATCGCCTTACCGAGCTTCGTCTTAGGAAGCATGCCGCGAACCGCAAGTCTGTAGAGCTTTGCGGGATTGTTTTTAAGCAGGTCTTGAAATTTCACGCTCTTTACGCTTCCGAAATAGCCCGAGTAGCTGTGATAAAGTTTATCGTCGCCTTTGTTATTGCCGGTAAATACGGCTTTTGAAGCGTTGATGATAACGACGTAGTCTCCGCAATCCACGTTTGGAGTGTAGCTTGGTTTGTGTTTGCCTCGTAGCAATACGGCGACTTCAGTAAGCATTCTACCGAATCTTTTGTCGGTCGCGTCGATAACGACCCAGTCGCGCTTAACTTCGCTAGGCTTTGTAATTTCTGTCATGGTTTCCGCCTTATTAAAATTTGAGCTGTGATTATATAGAAATATCCTTACGTATAGCTTAATTTAAGCTATCTTTAATCTATCTGCGCTCAAATTTCATCTAAGCTTTAAAATTTTATCCCTCTTCATTTACTTCGATCAGCCTAGCACCCGCAGCTTCGAGAGCCAGCACGAAGGCGCGCACCCGCGCATGCGGATAAAAATCTCGGATTACGCTTTTATATCGCGCCACTTGAGCTTTGTTTTGCGCGAGGTATTTTTCGGAGCTTTTGTAGTCAAAAAGCAAAATTTCATCCTGCCCAAAGCACGCCAGATCCACGCGCAAAAGTTCACCCTCCGCGCTTTTGATCGGCATCTCTTTATAAGCTTTAGCGCCTCTTATCAGAGCTAAAAATTCCTCGTTTTTGCTTAGTCCTAGCGCCCGCGCCGCGATATTTTCAAAATCCGCATCGTTTAAAAATTTAGCGTATCGACCTCTTGCCAGGCTCACTCCTCGCAAAATTTCATCCGCTGCAAAGCCTTCGCTCATCTCGAGCGCATAGTGCAGCGCCTCGCCGAAATATATCGCGCTTAGCGCCTCCGTTTCACCGCCGTCTGCTTTTTCTTGCGCGCCTTGAGGTTCGCCCGCTACTAGCGCGATTTTTTTTCGCGACGACTGCTCTTCTGATTTTACGGAGCTTGGGATTACGTAGCCGTATTGAAAATCCGGGATATCCAGCCACTCCACGACGCCCGCACCCTTAGTCTTTTTAGCGTAAGGCGAAAAAAAGCTATAATTGTATTGATCTATTTTTTCCTCGGAGCGTTTTACGATGATGAGCGAGCGTTCGGCGCGGGTAAATGCCACGTAGAGCTTGTTTATGTCCTCTTCATGCGCAGAGCGATCGTTTTCATCCATTAGCGCCGCAAATTCCGCATCCAGGCTCTTTCTGCTCGCAAATTTATAAAAAATTCTCCACTTATGCGTGGTAAAATCATAGTCCGTCGCGAGCTTTGAGCTCTCACCCCGGTCTTTTCCTCCGATGCGGTCGCAAACGATTACGTGTGGGAACTGAAGCCCCTTGGACTTATGCACGGTCATAATTTTAATGCCGCTTTGTTCTTTGGAAAATACCTCCGTTTCGTCGTTTGCAAACAGATACTCGCTAAAACTATTAAATTTTGCCAGCGTCTCAAAAAATAGCAACAGATCCGGATCGACAAAATTTAATTTCAGCGAGCTAGCTATAAATTCTGCCGTTTTTTGCGCGTTTCTATGCAGATCGACCGCTATTTTTTTAAGCCGCCTACCCAAAATCGCTTCGGCATTTCGCAGATAAATTTTATCGCCACCTACGCAAAATTTCGCGTATTGAATTACGGCATTTACCTGCTCGCTGCAACGCAGAGCCTTATTTGAGCCGCTGCAAACCTCGCAGAATTCTGATAGCATCTCTTTTAGTGCGCTTACATGCTCGTTTTTCCAGCATAAAATCGCGATATCATCAGCTCTTACGCCGCACTCCTCAACAAGCCTGCGCGCTTGCTCCGCAGCCCCCTTTAGCACGTCGTCGTATGAAAACGCTGCTACATAGCCGTAATCATCGCTTTGCACCTCAAATAGTGGCATTTGTGGATGAGAAAGAGGATAATCCTTAATTTTTTGCAGCACCGAAGCAGGCAGATCGTCATCTAGCTTATTTGCCGCGATTTGATCTTCATAAGACGCAAATTTATCGCGCAAGATCTCATTTACAAATTTTACGATAAGTTTTAAACTGCGATAATTGCGCGGCAGGCTCTGCGTTTTGATTTGACTAAACTGCTCGCGCAAAATATCAAAAATTTTTCTCTCTGCGCCGCGAAATTTATAGATGCTCTGTTTTTTATCGCCTACGTAAAAAAAGCTACCGCAGCGCTCTTCCGCCCCTTTGCCGGCAAGCGCTTCAGAGATTAGCGGCAGCATGATTTCATACTGGCAAATGTCGGTATCTTGGAATTCGTCAATTAAAATATGCGTGATTTTAGAATCGAGCCTGAAATACAAAAGCTCGCGATTGCCCTGCAACGCCTCTGCGCTCGGATTTAGCAGCGAGTGCACTGCTGCGGTGACATCGCCGAATGTAAGCTTACCACTTTTGCGCTGCACCGATTTAAGCGCTTCGGCATAAATTTTAATTAGTCCTGCCAGCTTAACTGCATATGTCGCATCCATCCACGCTATTTCGCGAGCTATGGCGTCTTTCAGCCTTGCTAGCTCACCGTCAAGATACGAAATTTTTTTAAGCTGTGAGCGCGGATAATCGAAACTGCCGTTGGCAAGAGCCGAAAGAATGAAGCCCGAAGATAATTTTGACAAATCGCTAACAGGGCTTAGCCCATTTACGGCTCCAGCGCTTACGCCCGCATCTCTCGCCGCTTTTTGCAAGTGAGATAAAATTTCATTTATCTCTGCCAGCGCGGAGCTTTGGGGAAGCGTGGGCGGATTTATGCTTATATCGCCTCTCCAAATGCTTTGCAAGCTATTTAAAAACTCGTTCTTTGTCATTCCTGAATCACTTACATAATCCACGACCTCTCTTAGTAGCGTTTCGTTTTTACAAATCGCGCCTAAAAACGCCGCCTGCTGCACACCCAAAATCCCTTCATCGTTTTCAAAGCTTGGATCAATGCCGCTGTTTAGCGCAAAGGAGCGTAGAGCTTTTGCAAAAAACGCATCAAAGGTAAAGATATTTAAGCTTTCGCTTAAAAATTTTGGGCTCAGCCGCTCTTGCGCTGCCAAAACCTCATCCGCGCTCATATTTAGATCCTCGCAAATTTGCTCCAGCTCGGGGCTTGGCACAAGGGCGCCGTCGCGCACGACAAGCAAATTTTGAAATTTCTCCACGATGCGCGTTTTCATCTCAGCAGCAGCTTTTTTGGTGAAGGTAAGCGCTAAAATTTCATTGATCGGCTCGCCTTTTAGAACCAGCTCGATGAACCTCACTGCGAGATTGAAGGTCTTGCCGCTGCCTGCGCTCGCTTCAAGCGCCAGATAGTTTTCAAATTTTGCCATCGATCTGCCCCTTGCAAATGATTTTATAATCGCAGTATTCGCAGCTTTGCACCACTTCCGTGCGCGTAAAAGCGACCTCGCTTGCAAATTCCTTGCCGATAGAGCTTAGCGTCTCGCGTAGATTTTCTAAGCTAGGCGTTTTGTCGCCAGGAGCCGCAAACGCGCAATCTTTTAGCGACAGATAGGCGCATTCGCACTCCTGGGCTAAAAGCGCGCGGTAAAATGTAAGCTGGAATTTTTCCATATGCTTTTTAGCTGAACCGCGTTTGTAATCGATGATAAACTTCCGCCCTGTCTTGTCTTCGTCAATGCGGTCGATCCGCCCGCTCAGCCGCACTCCGTCAAGCTCGCCTTTTAGTGGTATTTCACTACCGCTAAAGCTCCAAATTTGCTCATGCCCTTCCAAAAGCCTAGCTAGCTTTTCTACAGCTTTTAGCTCAAGCTCCGCATCAAAGCGCGCGATACCCACTTCTCGCGCGAGCTGCGAATAAATAGAGCGAAATTTTTGCATGCTAAATTTCATCCCCGCTCGCTCATATAAACGCTGAAAACTCGTATGCAAAATTTTGCCTAAAAGCGCATTATCCTCGCCAAATTTTAGCCCCTCCCTCAACCCGAAAACGTAGCGGTAATAATACTTCCTCTTGCATTCTAAAAACGTATCCAGCCGCGAAAACGACAGCTCCTCGGCAAAAAAATCATGGCAAGCCACGGGATCTTCTTGTCCGCATAAGGCGGGCTTAAATTCCTCTCGCCCAAAAAGCCGCAAATAATCCTCCTGCGAAAATTCCGCGTCTTGTTGCACTTCAAAGCTTTTCAAAAACCGCGAAGGCAATTTCTCGACGCTTTGCAGATAGCAAATCGCGCTTTTTTTAGCGCCTCTTAGCAAGCCGTCGTAGTAAAATCTTTGTAAATTTTCGCGATCTACGTGGCTGATGAGCCCCGCTCTAGCGCGCAAAGCGGAGTTTAAAAACATCTCTCCGCTACTGCGCTTAGGCACCAGATCATCATTAAAATCGGGGATTATCACGCCGTCAAATTGTAGCCCACGGCTCTCTAAAAGCCCCATTACCGTAACCTTTCCGCCACGAACATCATCAAGCTTAATGCGCGAAATTTCTAACAAAAAAAGATCGATTAGATTGCCCAAGCTTAGGTTTTCGTCCTTAAATTTTCGAAGTAAAATTTTAATTAGATATAGCGGCTCTTTTAGCTTTTCTTGCAGCAGCGCGTCGCTAATTTTAGGTAAACAAGCGAGCTTGGCAATTAGCGCCTCGAAATGCTCGAAGCTTACTTGCTTTGAAAAATCGCGCGCGAACTCGCCAAAAAGCGCCTCATCCACACCCACACTCGCAAAAAACAGATCAAGCTCCTGCGGGTTTGGGCGCTGCAGATACTCATCTGCGCCCTCGCGTATTTTAGAGCGCCTAAAGCGATCACGCTGCTCAGGGCTTTTTGAATACCCATCTTCTTCCTCAAGCTCTATATGCTCCCGCTGCATAGAGTATTTTAGGCTCTCTTGCTGCTTTAAAAGCTCTTGCTGTTTTGCACGAGCCGAATAATCGCGCTGCTGCGCACACTCCAAAGACTCTTGAAACTCCGTAAAATCCAAAGAAAAGCTTTGTTCTCCCGCGCTATGCGTGCGTTCTGCCGAAATTTCACGCAGAATTTCAAAATTTTCCGTATTTTCAAACGCCCCTGCAGACATAAAATTTAAATCCGCTTTAGAATTTGAAAAAATTTCGCAATCAAACGCGGAATTTTGCTGTGCTAAATTTTGTGAAATAGAATTCTCCGAAGCGAAATTCCCTAGCGCTAAATTTTGCTGTACCGCGGAATCCTCCGTATCCAAAAATTCTCCGCCTGGGCTTTTTAATGCGCGGTAATCTACGCCAAATTTTGGCGTGCGCGCCTCTTTTAAGCACTGCGAAATTTTCTCTAGCGTTACGTAAAATAGGCTATCTTTAAGCTTCTCGCCCATCGCGAAATTTAGCATGCGGTGCGAGCCGCGAGCCCTTGCGATGCGCTCGTCGTAAAGCCGCAGCGTGCCGGCAAAGCTCTCGTCGGGCAAAATCACCGCGATGCGCTCCGGCGCAATGCCCGCGCGTACGAAGGATGAAATTTTTTCAAAAACGTAGCTCGCCTGCAAGCTTCGCAGCTCAAAGCCTCTACACACAACCGCTCCGCCCACGCTTAGCGGCTCGCGGCTTAAAATTTCACCAGTACCAAGATTTACGCGGTATGCAAAACCTAGCTCTAGGCTTATGCCACAAAGCTCCTCCACTGCGCGCACGGGCTTGGAATTTAAAGTCGTGGCTCTAAAGCTCAACACAACCTCGCTAAGCTCCGCCGCGCGCTTAAAAATCTCGAACTCAAATGCGCTAGGATTGCCGTCGATTTTGATTTCTATCCGCTCAAATCCGCGCAAATAGGACTCATTTATCTCATAAAGCGCGGGCAGCGTGATCTCGTCGTAAAATCCATGCTCGCGCAAAATCCTTGCATACGCCCCCGCTAGCTCTCGCAGAATTTCAAAATGCTCGGCGTACCACGCGTAGGTGTCGCTAAGATCGAGCGCATCGATACTCACGCGCTCCGTCGCAAGCTCCTTGAAAAAACCAAAAAGATACTCGCGGTTGCGCATAAACTCGTAAAGCTCGTTAGGGAATTTAAGCCTCTCGCCTGCGCGCTTGCTCTCGTTTACCGCTTGTTTCATAAAAAGCGCGCGGTCTATCTCGCCGCAAGCGACAAGATCCGGTACAAAAAGCGCCTTTTCGTAGAATTCCGCCAACGTAATCCTTGGTGCCAGCACGCCGCCACTCTCGTTTTGTAGCGCCGCGCGTAGCGCACGCGAGCTGGTGTAGACAAAGAGATTTTTAGAGGGCAAATTTTTCAAAACAAATCCTTTATGGGCGATTCGCAGAACGCGGAATTTTGCGATATTTTAGCAAGAAATTTTTAGTTTGGGCTTTTAAGCAAAGAAGTTTTTGAAAAGCTTGAGAGGCTAAATTTTATCAAGTCAAATTTAGCAAGTTGGATGAGCGTAAAATTTTAATCTGCGGCGCTTTGAGCGCAAAATTCCAACTCGCTCCGCATTAATCGCGGCATATTTCGACGCAAAATTTTACGAGTGGATTCCGTAAATTACAAAGCGGCAAAAACGCGATCAAATTTAAGCGGGCTCAAGATCGATCTTGTATCCCAGGCTCGGGACGTTTTTTATGATTTCGCCTCCCACTTTATCGCGGATACGCTTGACGAAGGTGCGAAGCGCCGTATCACTCACGGCTCCTTCGGTCCAGACATAATGCTTGATCTCCTCGTAAAGTACCAGCTCGCCCACGCGACTGGCTAGCAGCGAGACAAAAGAAAGCTCCTTTTTAGTAAGCACGATCTGCTCGCCATCCTTCAGCAAAATACGGCGAAGCCCGTCAAATACGTAGCCCGCACCCATATTTACGACTCGTACAGAGTCCAGCTTAGACTTCATCAGCGCACTTATCTCTAGCACAAATGCGGCGATATCTACCGGCTTAAAGTAATACCGCTCGACGCCAATCTCCATAACGCCTTTTAGCTGCTCCTCCCTACTGAAGCCGCTAAGCACCACGATAGGAGCATGCGGAAAGATCTGCTTGATCTGGCGTATCATCTCAAGCCCATCCTCGATCGGCATTAAAATGTCGGTAATGACGAGATTAGGGCTAAATTTTTTGAATTTTTTTACACCTTCAAGCCCGTTTTGGGCATTGTAAACGTTGTTAAAAATACCCTCAAACGCCTTATGCAGCGAGGCTAGTAATTTAGTATCATCCTCGACTAGCAAGACGTCCAGCTCTTTTAAAGCGCAGCTCATAGCAGACCCCTCAAGGCGAAATTTCAAACGAAATTCTTTCAAATTTTCTCTTTTATTGAGCTTAAAATAATGTTAAGTTAAAAATTTAATTTCATAAAGTAACACAACTCTTATTTTAGGTCAAATATGGGCGGGATTAAAAAAGAAGCGCGAGTAAAAACTGCAGCATAGAGATGGGCAAAATTTAAAGTGATGCGAGCTAAATCTTATCGGTGCGAAAAAGATTTAAGAGCGGCTGAAAGTAAAATTCCAAAGCTGGCGCAGGTAAAATTTCACTACGCGGCGGAGCGGAATTTTATTTTAGGCAAATGGCTTTTAGAGGGAAATGAAACAGCGCCGATAAGGTTTTAGCAGGTAAACGGCGTTAGATAAAATTTTACAGGCGGCAAGGCGTTCATTTGCATAACTTGACGGCAACAAGACGACTTCTAAATTTAAACGGCTTAAGACTGCGCGAAATGTACCGCAGGATCTGTTTTAAAAGGGCTAAGTGCGTCAAGCCAATTTTTAAATTTAAAAACGCATGAAATTTAGCCGCGCATGCGCTTAAAAGCTACGTGGAAGCAAAATCGCGCAAATGAAAAGCATGCGGCGCGCAGCCGGTTTAAATTTAAAATCGCGACTAGCACAGATCGCTTCATCCAAAAAGCTGCTTAATCCAAAATCACCGCGGCAATCCTCAGTCTGCAAAAGTGCGCTTTACTCACTACTCCGACTTGCGATTATCCAGGCTGCGACAGGCTTTAAATTTACGACGCAAAGACCGCGTTAGAATTTAAAGCTTGCCGCAAATTTAAAATTTTACCGCGCGATCGCGGTAAAATTTCATGCAGGCAAAATTTCAAAAATCATAAAATTTCAAGAAATTCTTTGAAGATATATTTGCTCTCGGTAGGCCCCGCGCTGGCTTCCGGGTGGTGCTGCACCGAAAATACGGGATAGTCTTTGTAGCGCACCCCCTCGATCGTACCGTCGAAAAGATTGCGGTGCGTGATCTCGCAGATCTGCGCGATCGTCTCGGGGACGTTGTAGTTGTGGTTTTGCGCAGTGATCTCGATCGATTTGGTGCGTAGGTTTTGCACGGGGTGGTTTGCGCCGTGCTGGCCGAATTTCAGCTTGTAGGTCTCATATCCCATCGCGTTGCTTAGCAGCTGATGACCTAGGCAAATTCCAAAAATCGGCACGCGCGCTTCGACCATCTTTTTGATCTGCGCGATCTCCTCTTTGAGCATGCGCGGCTCGCCCGGGCCGTTTGATAAAAACACGCCGTCGATCTGCCCCTCTTTAAATTTGGCGATCAGCACTTCCGCTTTAACGTCGTGCGGGAAAACCTCGACGCCGAGCCCCAGATCGCAAAGCTCGTTGAGAATGTTTCGCTTGACGCCGTAATCGATCACGGCTATCTTTTTGCCGCAGCTTGCGGGCTGAGCGTAGCTTCCGCGCTCGGCATCCCAGCGACCCGATGTGTGTTTATATGGCGCCTTCGTGCTTACGATGCTTACGTAGTTGATCTCCTCTATGCGCGCAGACTCGCTAAGTGCCTTTTTAAGAGCCGCCTTATCGCTGATTTCGGTCGAAACGAAGGCGCGCAGACTGCCCTCGTCGCGCAGCATCTTGGTTAAAAATCTAGTGTCGATGTCGTAAACGCCGAATTTTCCGTTTTGCAGAAAATAATCTTCTAGGCTCATCTGCGAGCGGAAATTTGAAGGCTCGTTGTTAAAATTTCTTACGAAAATTCCGCTGGCGTGGATTTTGGAGCTTTCCTTGTCGTTTTCGTTGATGCCTACGATGCCGATTTCGGGCATAGTGAAAATAATAAACTGCCCCGCGTAGCTGGGATCCGAGATGATCTCCTCGTAGCCCGTGGCGGAGGTGTTAAACACGAGCTCGCCGAATGCGCTGCCGCCTTTGCCGAACGCCTTAGCTTGCAGGTAGATGCCGTTTTCTATGTAGATATACGCGTTCATTACAGCATGCCCCGTTTTCTTAGCTCCTCTTCGTAGAGCTTTTCAAACACAAGCTCGTATTCTTCGGTACCTGGGATCAATTTTTGCTTGTAGCCATCGATCTTTTCATAGACCGCATCCTCAATCTTTTGATAATTTTTAAGATATTCGTCGATCGCGTTATAAATTATCGTCTTCAGCCTGTTTTCGGAGACTTTGTAATCGATCAAATTTTTCTTCCAAACGGTTTCTAAAATTTTATGCGATATGGTGCCGTAGCGATCCTCGAAATTTAGCTCAAAATTCTCGTCGTTTGCGATGTGGCGTTTGATGAGCCAAAACATATCTTTTTTATTCACGCTCATCTCATCTAGCTCGCTTATGCGCTCATCTATCAGCTCATTCGCGCGCTCATCTATCGCTCTTTCTTTTTGCAGATCGGCTCTTATGATCTCGTCTGCTTCCTTGGCGACGGGCTCTATGCCTGCACTAAGCGTAACACAGCCCGAGTTTAGCAGATCCAGCGCTATTTTATGCGCGATATATGGCACGTGTGGTAGTCGTATTCGCATGATCGTTCCTTTAAATTCAGTTCTATGAGCGGTCGCGCCGCCCGCAACGGGTGAAATTTTAAAATTTCACTGGGTTTATAAAATTATCGTGTCGCTTCTTTCGGGACTGGTAGAGATAAAGCCCACTTTCGCGCCGCTTAGCTCCTCTATTTTGCGGATATAATTTTGCGCGTTTTGCGGCAGATCCTCAAATTTTGAAATTCCCTTGACGCTATTCCAGCCCGGCATCTGCTCATAAACCGGCTCGGCTGCTTCCAAATCGATCGGAAAATAATCGATCTCCTCGCCTTTATAGCGATATGCGCGGCAAATTTTAATACTCTCAAAGCCGTCTAATACATCAAGCTTCATCAGCGCGAGCTTGTCGATGCCGCTAAGGCGCACGGCGTATTTCGTAGCCACTCCGTCGAACCAGCCGCAGCGGCGCGCCCTACCCGTCGTGGTGCCGTACTCTTTGCCAATCTCACGCATCGCCTCGCCTTGCGGGCCTTTATCCTCGGTAGGAAACGCGCCGTTGCCCACGCGGGTGGTGTAGGCTTTTAAAATTCCCATCACCGTACCGATATCTTTCGGCGCGAGCCCGAGCCCGCTGCAAGCCCCGCCCGCGATAGTCGTCGAGCTCGTGACGTAAGGATAGGTGCCGTGATCGATATCAAGCAAGCTTCCTTGCGCGCCCTCTACGAGCACGCGCTTATCGTAATCAAGCGCTTTCCACAGCATGTGCGTGGTATCGGCGATGTATGGCTCGAGCGCGCTTTTATAGCGCTTTAGCTCCTCGTAAATTTCAATCTTGCTAGGAATTTTAACCCCCGCTTTTTCAAAAACGCTCTCATGCGAAGCAAAATCCCGCGATAGCGCCTCGGCAAGCCTTTCAGGCTCCAAAAGCTCGATCATTCTGTGTCCGTAGCGCGCGATCTTATCGGCATACGCAGGTCCTATGCCCTTGCCGGTAGTGCCGATCGCGAGCTCGCCCTTACTCTTTTCGCGCGCCTGATCGATCAGCGAGTGGTACTGTAAATTTAAAAACGCCTTCTCGCTTATGAAAAATCTGCCCTTTAAATTTTCAAACTGCGCCATCTCGGTAATCAGCACGTCGGGATTGATAACGACACCGTTTCCGATGATGTTGATGATATTTTTGTGAAGCACACCGCTGGGTACCAGATGCAGCGCAAATTTCTCGCCGTTTATGACGATGGTGTGGCCCGCGTTGTGCCCGCCGCTGCTGCGGCATACGAAATCGTAATTCACGCTTATCATATCTACGATCTTGCCCTTGCCCTCATCGCCCCACTGGGCGCCGATGACTACGTCAACTTTGCTCATTTTTCATCCTTTTGCATAATTTTTTCTATCAAAGCATCTACTAGCAGCGCAAAGCCGCTGGATTTTAGCCCGTCAATCTCGTAATTTCCGCCGTTACAATACACCGCGCCCGCGTCTAAAAATCTAAAAAATAGCGCATCGTAATAGCGCATTTTAGAGTAATACAGCAGCGAAACACGTATATTGTCGTAATCTACGCCTAAATTTAAAATTTCATCCAAACACGGCTTTAGCTCTTCAGGCACCTGCGCGCGCAGATCCTGCACGTCCTTTAGCGACGTGGCGCGAGCCGTAGCGTCCAGCCAAGGCAAATTTTGCTCAAGCAGCGTCTCAATCTTGCCCTTTTCAAAAATTTCAAGCGGCAGGTTTAAAATTTCGCAAATTTTTTTGGGAATCTCGATATTGCTTAGCTGAAGCGCGGGCATAAGATCAAATTCTTTAAAAAATTCCTGCGCGATTTTGATCGCAAGCGGCAGGTTTTTCTCCCCGATTAGCTCCGCGCCGATCTGATAAAACTCGTCACTTGGGTATTTGAAAGTAGGCTGCACATAAAATAGCCTCCTTAGCTTATCGTCTTTCAGCCGTTTGCGCACGATGCGCACGACGTCCACGGTGCTGTCTGCGCGAAGCGCAAGCTCGTGGTTCGTGGGATCGGAGAGCTTTAGAAGCTTTTGCGGCGCGACGCTTAGGTGCTGATGATATGAAAAATATGGCGTTAAAATTTCGCTAAAGCCGTTTTTAACGAGGATTTCGCTCGCTTTATTTTCCAGCTCACGCTTGAGCTGCGCGCTCTTTCCGAAATACAGCCTCGAGCCGTTTGGTATCTCGTGATCGAAATCGGCGCTAACGCTATCTATCATGCTGCCTCCAAATCGCTTATGAACTGATTCAGCCGCGTTTTAAAGCCCTGAATGAAGCTTACTAAAGCGCGATAATCAAGCGAAAGAATATCTAAAATTTGCTTACGTATTTCTGTATTTAGCGCAAATTTTTCGCTGCCCGCGCTTTGAGTTTTATTTAAAATTTCGCCGAATTTTGCTCTAAAGCCTTCAAACTCTCCGGGGCTCAGATCGCCTGCATCAGCGCGCGAAACGAAGCTTAAAGCAAGCTCTTTGTAATCAAGCGCGTTTAAAAAGCTGATAAACTCATCTTTGTCGATGGCTGCGAGCTTGGGCGTATCTTTAAAGCGCGCAATGAAAGCGTCTATCTCTCTGCGATCAAGCGCTTTTGCGATAAAATTTCCCTGAAGATAGTTAAATTTCAAATTGTTTAAGAGCCGCAGCGACAGCGCGTTTTCGACCCCTTGAGCGCCGAGAGCAAAACCAAACTCCCGCTTTAGCTTGCCTGTGATCTCCACCATCGTTCGGATAGCATTTTTTTTCTTGCCTATGTCAAGGCAGAGCTCGCGGTCGATTTTAACGACATCGAAAGGCTGGGCATTCAGGAATGGGATATTGCTTTTATTTGCACTATTAAGAGCAAATTTAACCCCAAGATCTGCATAACGCCCACGCGCAGGGGCGAATTCCTTAAAATTTTGCTCGCTAAAATCGGTTATCTCAAACATCAACTCGCCTTTTGCATTAGCTCTGTCTCGCAAGCTGTGAGCTACGAAATCGTAAAATTCGTCGTTTGTAAGCACGGCTAAACTTACGTTTATAGAGCAGTTTGCGCCCGTTTGAGCGTTAAATTCCATCATCTTTGAAAACGCAAATTTTGAGATCGGCAACTCAAATCGCGGCTCGCTTAATATCTGCGCAAAATCCTGTGGGGCAAGAATTCCGCGCTTTCCGCGATCCCAGCGTAAAAGCAGCTCATATCCGTAAATCTGCGCTCCGCTAATGATCGGCTGATAGAGCACAAAAAACTCCCCCTCTTCGATCGCCGCAGCAATCCCTTCCTCGCTAGATTCATCTGCTTCGGCGCGCTCAAAGATGCAGTAGCGGTTTTTGCCGCTCGTTTTAGCGCGATACATCGCCCTATCTGCGCGCGATAAAAGTCCTGGAAAATCGATCTTTTCGCTGCCGTCGTAAAACGCTGCGCCAACGCTGATGCTTGCGCTAATTTCGTTGCCTTTGAGGTTAAATTTTATCTTTGAAATTCCAAGCAGACGATCTAATAGCACATGCGCGGCATCCTTACTTTGCAGATCGCCAATGATAGCGCCAAACTCATCGCCGCCTAGGCGCGCTAAGATATCGCCTTTGCGCAGTAGCCCGCTCATCGCCTTTGAGATCGCTTGTAAAAACATATCGCCGACCTCGTGCCCGTAGGTGTCGTTGATCGCCTTAAAGCCGTCAAAATCGATGAAAAGCACCGCCATAAGCTTGGAATTTTCGCCCGAGTTTGCCGTAAATCTCTGCGCAGCCTTCATAAAATACACTCTGTTCGGAAGCCCGGTAAGCGCGTCGTGATGGGCGATCTTGGCTAGCTCGCTCTCTTTTTGCTTGATCTGCGAAATTTCGGTAAACATCAAGATGAAATTTGAAGTAAGCGAAAAATCATCCTTTATCGCAATTGCCGTAAATAGCGCAGGAAAGGTGCCACCACCTCTTTTTAGTCCGTAAATTTCATCTTTGTAAGAGGTCTGTTTGCCGACGAGATTTTTTCTAATCCTCTCCATCACGTCTGCTCCGCCCTCCGTAGGAGCGAAGAAATTTGGAATTTTGCCGATGGTCTGGCTTTCGCTATAGCCGGTGATTTCATAAAAGGCGTTATTAGCGCGCAGCACTCGACCGCTCTCATCTGTGATTAAGATTGCCTCTAGCGAGCGCGAAAAGACGTTGGCGTTTAAATTTAACTCCAGCTCCGTCTGCTTGCGCGAGCTAATATCTTCGAGCGTAGTTTTTACAAGGCGAGAGCGAGAGCCATGCTTTTCGGTGACGTAGCCTTGCATACTGATCCAAGTATAGGCATTAGCGGCGTTTCGCAGACGGAATTCGCAGCTAAAATCGCTCCTAAGCCCGGCGGTACATTCGCGGATCATTTTATTGAAATTTTCTAAATCCGCGAAGTAAATTTCATAACTAAACTCCCCAAAGCTCATCGCAGTGTTTAGCCTTTTGCCGCGATATTTTAAAATTTTAAAGTAATTTTTATCAAACGATAGCGTCTGCGCATCAAGATCGATTAAGCAGGTGCAAAAATTTCTAGTCTCGATTACCGTGCGGTAAAAGTCCAAATCCTCCTGCAAGCCGCGGATCGCCTTAACATCGTCATCGATATTTTGAAAATAAAACGCAGCCCTAGCGGCGGACTTTTTGACATAGATGCTCACTTCGTAGCTATAGCGGATATTGTCATTGTGGCGAATTTTATAGCTTTGAGAAAAGCTTAGCTCTTCTGCGGGCATATCGGCTAAGCGGTTTAAAATTTCGTTTTTAGCCTCATTCGCATCCTTTTCATCCAGCAAATCCCATAGCCTTATCTCGCCACTTAAAAACTGCGCCGCTTCGTAGCCCCAAAGCTCTTTTATATTTTTGCTAGCATCTACAATCTTGCCCGAAGTGTAGTCAAACACGAGCGTAACGATAGGCGCGTGATTTAAATACTCATATTTTTGCTTAGTCTCATCGTAAAATCTGCGATATTTTGACGCATCCAGCACCACAAAAAGGGTTGAAATTTTACTTCCGTCGCGGATATAAGATTTTTTTACATAAAGGTCTTTGACGCCATTTTTGGTTTCTTGGCGGGTTACGACATAGTTTTCTTTGACATAATTTGCGCGCTGGGTTTGATAGGCGTGATCATAAAACGAGCCTGCTTGCAGCGCGAATATATTCCGTCCTACGACGTCATCGCCGTAAAGCTCGCGCGCGCCATTACTAGCGCTTTCGATCGTGCCTGCTACATTATCGATGCTAAGCACCGAAAGGGAACTATATTTTAGCGCATCTTTAAAGCTGAGGCTAAAATCGCCGTGGCGCAAATTAGACTTCAAAACCTCATCTATGGATTTAGAAATTTCTAAGACGGAGTTTAGCGGGTTTAGCGCTTCTATATCGCGAATTTTGGAGTGGTAATCCCCTTGGCGCAGCGCGTTTTGAACTGCCGCAAGCGGGATAAAAACGCGCTTTTTTAAAAACGTAAAATTTGAAATTAGAAGGATTAAATAAGCTAAAATAGCCGCTGCTAGCGCTACGACGATAAAATCGTCCGCGCCTAAAAAATAGCCGGCTCGTTCGCGAGCCATTACGAAATTATCTCCAAATTTTGCAAGATAGGCAAAGCTTAGCCCAGATTCGTCTTCAAAGCTTACCACTTCGCCTAGACGCGAAAAATCAAAATCCTGCCCCAATATATCGGTTACGCTGCCAGGAGCGTTAAAGAATTTGCCTTCGGCATTAAAGACCAAAATATCTCCCAGCGAAGAGAGCCTGGCAATCGGCCTAGAGGTGTTGGCAAAGCCTAGCAGATATGAATCAGCGTTTACGCGCTTGATTAAAAAATACCGCCACGCCCCATCCATCATCATATAGCGCGATACCCATTCATCCTTTTTTAGCTCACTTGTGATATCCGCAAGCCGTATCTCGCCAAGATCCGAAATGCGCGCATCCGATGAAAAATATGCTAAGCTCTCCTGCTCCGCGCCGCGGGCGCGCAGATAAAAAATAGCGTCAAATCTATGAGAAGATTTTACGACGTTGCGGATCAAATCCGCATAAAGCTCGCTTTGCGCAGCCTCGTGCCTTGCGTCCAAAGAAAGGATATTTTCTTTTAAAATTTCAAGCTCGCTAAAAAGCGACTCGTCGGTATTTTTAAGTAAAGTAATCGCCGTGCGCGTCCGCAGATCAAGCTGCGTAGCGATCCTGGTGCGCAAAAAGCTAATCTCACAAACTACTACAAGCGTAAGCAGCGCAGCGCCTAGAATCAAGGCGGCGTTAAATCTTTCGGTAACGAAGTCTTTTTTGTTTTTCATGCCAAATTCCAAATTTTGCGGGATTTTAGCAAATTTCGTTTTAAAGCCTATTTAAGCTTTGATTTTCGCTCCGCGCGCACCCAAAAAATGCATAATCAAAAGCACTGCAAAGCTAAAAATAAGCATCAGCGCCGAATACGCGTGAGCCTGCGCAAAATCCAGCGTCTCAGTCGCTTCATAAATCGCGATGGAAGCGACCTTGGTCTGCTCGCTCACGCTGCCGCCGATCATCAGCACGACGCCGAACTCGCCCATCGTATGCGCAAAGCAGATCACTAAAGCGCTAAGCAGGGAGTGGCGTATCGCGGGCAACGCGACGCGAAAAAGCTTGGAAAAATAGCCCTTGTCTAGCGAATCGCACGCCCAAAAAAGCGAGCGCGGAAGCGAGCTAAAGCCCGAAACCAGCGGCGAAAACATAAACGGCAGCGAGTAGATGCAGCTCGCGATCACTAGCCCGCTGAAATTAAATACGAGCCGAAGCCCGAAGTGTTTGTCAAAAAACTCCCCTAGCACCGAATACGGCGATAGAAAAACGAGTAGATAAAAGCCTAGCACCGAGGGCGGAAGCACCAGAGGAAGCGAAATGATCGATTCGATCACGCTTTTGCCGCGGAAATTTTTTCTCGCCATAAAAAACGCGAGCGGCACGCAGATGATAAACAACGCGAGCGTCGTCAAGCTCGCAAGCTTTAATGAAACGAGAAACGGCGTGTAATCGAGCCCCTTTAGAATTTCAAACATTTATCCTCCGAGCCGAGCCGCTGGGCCCAAACTATAAAATCTTAAAAGCCTAGCCCTACTTTAAAATTTAGAGGCAAAGCTAGATAGAATTTGCGCAAACCACATAGCCATAAGGCTTTGCAAAATGAAATTCTGAAAAATTCTGCGCAGACCTAGCTGCGCAAGAGCTTTAGCGAAATGAAATTTTGAAAATTTCGTACAAGCTAAAGCGAGCGGAATTTATAAAAGTGCTTGGCTAATAAATTCCTTCAAGCGTGCAAATCCTGCTGAGCTTTTAAGCTCTCTACCAAGCTGGCAAATTTTTAAGACCACGAATTTTGCTGAGCTAAATTTCAAAAAGCTTCGCTAGGCTTTAAAACTTAAGCGGGCAGGATTTATCTGAGCGCAAATTTCACGCAAGATATAGCCAACGGCATTCTCTAAACAACTTAGTGGAATTACATTGAGCCTGACAAAACAAAATTTTAAAATTTCGCATAAACCCAAAAGACCCGGTTAATGAAATTTTGCCGCAGCTCTTATTAAGCGAGTTTAGCACGCAAGCTTCAAGCCGTTAGAGCTTTTAAAATTTCAAAGCCACAAAATCCAGGTAAAATTCTAAATCTGAAAATTTTAAGTTTGCGCGAAGCTTCACATTAAATTTTTTACCAAAATCGCATGATAGAATTCGCGCAACTCCTGCCAAAAAAGTAAGCTAAAAGCCGCTAAATTTAAAAATAAACCCACCACGCCAATTAATAAATTCAAAGAAGGAATTTAACGGCGCCTGTCTGCGCAAAATCTAAAATTTAAGCTTACTTTCCCCACGCTATCTAGTCTTGCATTGCGGTTTTACTCTAGCCTACGTTTAAATTTTGTGTTTCATGAAAATCTAAGCGCGATGCGAATGAAATTTTAAAATCTCACCGTATTTTGCGGGCAAATCTAGCTAAAATTTCGCAAAATCCCTCGTCTAAATTCCATAAAAGCCTGTATTTAAATCTCTAATCTAGTTGAAGTTTCCTACTTAGGCGCACCTAAAAGCTTGTCTGCAAGTTTAAATTTTACGCAAAGTGATATTAAAGGCTTTGGCACCCGCTTTGACCTCATCGCCTACTTGCAAGCCATCGGCTTCTGCATTGCTTAGCACCACTTCGCACAGCTGGCTGCCGATCGCTACGACAGCCACTTTGACCCCGTCGCGTGCTTGCAAATCAACAATCTTGCCCGCGAAAGAAAACTTCTGCGAGCCGCTAGTTTTAAGGAAAATTTCCTCCGGCGTACCGGTGCGGACGATCCTGCCGTCCTTCATCTCATAAACCCGCTTGCAAAGCCTATAAATCTCGCTTACGTCGTGGCTTACCAAAATCACGGTCTGATGAAACTGCTCGTGGATCTTTAGTAAATACTCTTGGATTTTTTCGCGCATCGTAAAATCAAGCGCCGAAAGTGGCTCGTCAAGTAGCAAAATTTCAGGCTCTTGCATCAGTGCGCGGGCAAGTGCTACGCGCTGCTTCTGTCCGCCGCTAAGACCCTCTACGCCAGATTTTACAAACTCGCTAAGCTCTAAAATTTCAAGCAACATTGCAGCTTTTTGCGGATCGTTTCTGGCAAAAAGTAGATTGCCCGTCACGCTCATATTCTCAAAAAGTGCGTAGTCTTGAAACAAAAAGCCGATCCTGCGCTTGCCCGCACTTAAGAATTCATTGCCTTCTTGTAGCACGCGATCGCCGTCTTTTATGCTACCACTATCTGCGCGCAAAAATCCAGCCAAAATGCGCAGCAGCGTAGTCTTACCGCTGCCGCTGCGCCCATATAGGCACACAAACGAGCCTTTGTTAATCTCTAAGCGAGCATCAATCGAGAAATCATCACTGATTTTTTTCTTACAATCAATCGTTATCATATTTTTCTATATATATCGCAGTGGCGCTAATGTATGCGAAAACCTCGTCGCCCTCGCGTAAAGCAAGCTCCTGCGCAGAATGCGCGCTAATGAGCACATCAAAGCTTATCTTGCCTTCAAACCTGAGCGTGCATAGAATTTCACCCAAGCTTAGGCTCGTAATCTTGCCGTGAATTTCATTTTCGCTAGATACACCACTTAGGGCTTCGCGAGATAAAAGCACATCGGTGCTTTTAAAGCCCACGTAAACTTCGCTACCCACCTTAAGCTCGCTACTTAGCTGCAGAAATACGCCACGTAGCTTGATACCGCCCGCGATAAATCCTACAGAATGGATGTCGTCTTTTTGTAAAATTTCGTTGATTCTCGCTCTAATCATTAAAACTCGTATCCGTATTTAGCAAAGATCGCCCTGCCCTTATCGCTTAGGATAAAATCATAAAACGCCTTGGCTTCGGCATTGTCTTTGGCGCGGTTTAGCACGACCATGCCTTGAGCTATCGGCTCGTAGAGGTCGGTACCAACCAAGACGAAATTTTCGCCCTCTTTGCAAGGCTTGCCGTTGCAGCCGTCCTTTGCCATCTTAGGCGCATACATCGCACTAGCCGCGATAAATCCGACGTCGGAAGCTTTAAGCGCTTGCGAAAGTGCCTCGCCGATCGATTTTGCTTCTACGATTTTGCCTTTAATCTCATCGTAAACTCTCGCTTTTTGGAAGGCCTGTACGCTTGCGGTGCCGTAAGGAGCGGTCTTTGGATTTGCTATGGAAATCGTTTTAACGCTAGGGTCTTTTAAAATTTCAAGCCCCTTGCTAAGATCTACGCCGCGCACGCTAAACATCGCCACTTTGCCTTTGGCGTAAGTTTTGGCAGGCGCCGTCGCAAAGCCCTCTTTATGCAGGTCGTCTGCAAATTTCATATCCGCCGCCATAAAAATATCAAACGGCGCGCCGTTTTTGATCTGCGTGCTAAGCGCACCGCTCGCACCCAAGCTCACGTTTAGCGTAGTTTGCGGATACAGCTTGGCAAATTCCGCCTTGATCTCGTCAAACGCATACGTCGTGTTCGCAGCGGCTGCGACGCTGACCTCGCCTGCGGTTAGCGCGCCTGCGGTTAAAATTCCTAAAAGCACTGCTTTTAACTTCATTTTATGCCTTTCGTTTCGGCTCTCGCCGAGAATTGAATTCTATCTAAAATTTTAAATTTGCGCCTTAAATTTTAAAATTTTGCGCACCCAATTTCACCCTATTACGCGCCAATAATGATCTCGCTAGGCTCGATGATCGCCGTTACTTCATCTCCTACTCCTAGAGCCATCGCGGTGGCAGATTCTCGCGTGATGATCGCGGTGATGCTTTGATGCGAGCTTGTGCCTAGACAGATCTCTGCGTTTACCGCGCCGATTTTGACCTTGCTAATCGTGCCCTTGATTTTATTCGTCGTGCTAAGTTTTAGCTTCTCCGAGACTCCTTTAGCGATGATGACGCTTGGAGCTTTGAATAAAAACAGCACGTCCTTGCCAGCTTTCAGCCCTAAATTCTTTTCGCTCTCCACGGTTACCGTCGCGCATAAAATTTCGCCGCCTGCGAGCTTAGCCGTGATTTGAGAATTTACAGCGCCCGTTTGAACATCCGTAATCTCAACGCTTAGCTGATTGCGTGCAGAAAGTTTCATACCGATCTTCTCTAGGCTTAAAAGACTCTCTTCGGTGATCTCATCAAGCTTTAAAATTTCACTCAAAAACGTCTCGCCCGCGTGGCTGATAGCATCATAGGCGCGAATCAGCTTGTGAGCGTATGGAGTGAGCTCGGAGCCGCTATTTTTCTTAGTGCCTTGAGTGCGGACGATGAGCGGCTTTTTGCTCGCATTGTTGATTAAATTTAGCGCATCCCAGCCGTTTTTATACGACACTCCTACGATCTCTGCGGCCTTTGTAATACTTTTAGTCTCATCTACGGCCTTAAGCAGCTTAATGTGCTTGGCTAGAAGCGATGTTTCCTTGCCAAGTAGGAATTCCAAAGCAAATTTTGCATCCATTTTCATCCTTTCTTATTTACTTTCGCGTGATTCTATAATATATCCTCTGATATATTTCTTAAAGAGCCACAGGCTTTATTCTGCGATATAAAGAGGGAAATTCTATACGAAATTTTACCCTTATTGACAAAATTTCTTTAAATTTGTAAAATCGCCACTTTGATTTATAAAGAAGGGTCGCATTTGAAATTTATAAAAATTCTATTCTTAGCCGCGGCATTGGCATTTTGCGGTTGTTCGCAAAAGCAAGACGCGGCGCCTAGCGATACGGATGGTTTTGACGAGGAGTTCGCGCAGCGTGAGGTTTTCGATCCACTTAGCGGCTATAACCGCGTTATGACGAGCTTCAACGACGTATTTTACTCATACATATTAACCCCCATAGCCAGCGGCTACGATTACGTAATGCCCGATCCGATCCAGGGCGCGTTTTCAAATTTTTTCTATAATATTTTATATCCGATGAGACTCGTAAATAACCTATTGCAGGGTAAATTTGAAAATTCTTGGGACGAGACGAAGCGGTTTTTGATCAATTCGACCGTCGGCTTCGGAGGACTTAACGATATGGCGGGCAAATACTACGGGATTTCGCGCCACGACGAGGATTTCGGGCAAACACTCGGGTATTGGGGCGTGCCGGCAGGTCCGCACATCGTCTGGCCGATTTTGGGACAAAGCAATCTACGCGATACAGCGGGACTTGTCGGAGATTATTTTTCAAACCCGATAAATTATATTAAAGATGGCACCGTTCGAAACTCCGTCAATGGATTTAGAATATTTAACGACTACTCGCGCGATCCGAAATTTTATGAAAAAATGACCAAAGATGCGGTGGATCTATATCCGTTTTTACGCGATGCTTACGAGCAAAATCGCGAGAAATTAATAAAGGAATAAAAATGAAAATTTTAAAAGTTCTAGCGCTTTGCGGAGCGCTTTTGATTTCGGCGCACGCTATTAGCGATGCGGATATCGAGCCGGTAATGAGCCAGAAGGTTGCCGAGGCCGTAGGTATTATGCGAAGCGGCGCACCCAAAGACGCAAAGCCTGCGAAAATTTTTGCGCTTTTTGACGGCTATTTTGATTATAAGATGATGGCAAAGCTTTCACTTGCTAAACATTACGTTAGCCTTAGCCCCGCGCAGATCGCGGAATTTAACAAGGCCTTCGAGGCGCATCTAAAGCGCTCCTTTATCGAAAAGCTTTCGCTTTATACCGATCAGGATATGAAGGTACTAAGTAAACAAAGCCCGAGCGATAAGCGCCGCGTGCTAAAAACGCAGGTCATCGGCGAGCAGAAAAACTACGACATAGATTTTAAATTTTATCCTAACGGCTCTGATTGGCGCATCTACGACGTCGATATCGTGGGCGTCAGCCTAATTCAGACCTACCGCTCGCAGCTTGGCGACGTAACGCAAAGCTTGGGCTTTGACGAGCTTATAAAGCGGCTAAATTCCACCGTCATCAATAGCGGCGAATAGCGACGCACTCAAAAGAGCGGTATTTGAAAAAAATCTTTCGCCTAATCGTCGCGTTTCCGAAAATCACGCTCGCGCTGTTTACGGCACTGGCGCTCTTTTTCGGATATTACTCCACAAAGCTAGAGATCGATGCTTCGAGCCAGACGCTTCTACTTGATAACGACGAGGACCTTCAAATTTGGCGCGAAGTATCCAAGCGCTACGAAACGCCGAATTTCTTAGTCGTCGCCTACACTCCCGCTGGCGATCTTTTAGCGCCTGAGACGATTCGTAAGATAGCGCGGATGGACGCGGCCTTTTCCAAACTGGATTTCGTCGCTAGCGTCACGGACATCACGAACGTGCCGCTTTTGCTAAACAGAAGCGAGGGAATGAGCGAGCTGCTTAAGCACATACCCACTCTTACCGACGCGGACGTAAATTTAACCGCGGCTAGGCGCGAGTTTGCCACGAGCCCCTTTTACGCGTCAAATTTAGTAAGCGCTGACCTTCACACTACCGCAATTTTAATAAATTTAAAGCCGCAGACCCGCTACGAGGAGCTTTTGCGACTAAGAGACGGAGCCAAAAGCTCTCTAGAGCAAGCAGAGCATGAGGGCAACCGCTCGGGGGCTCAAATTTCACAGCTTAAAGATGCACTTAAAGTTGCGGAGCAAAATTTTAAATCCTACCGCGACGAGCTGCGCGAAAAGGATCACCGAGATATTATGGCTTTGCGCGCGCTGATCGCGGGCTTTGAGAAGGAATTTGTGGGAGACCAATTGTTTTTGGGCGGACTGAATATGATCGCCGACGACATGGTAGGCTACGTCCGCTCGGATCTCGCGACCTACGGACTCGGCGCCTTGGTGCTTCTGCTAGCTTGCTTTTGGCTCTTTTTTAGACAGGCGAAATTTATCCTACTGCCGCTTATTATCTGCGCGTATTCGGTCGTGCTCGCAGCGGGATTATTCGGCTTTTTGAGCTTTGAAGTCACGGTCATTAGCTCAAATTTCATAGCGCTTCAGCTCATCATCACGGTTTCGGTCTGTATCCACCTAATCGTCGCCTACCGCGAGTTTAGCGCGCGCTTTCACGCATTTTCGCAGCGCCAGCTCGTTTACGCGGTGCTGCGCGAGCGCGCAAGACCCTGCTTTTTCGCAATCTTTACGACCGTTATCGGTTTTATGTCGCTAATTTTTTGCGATATAAAACCCGTAATTTCTCTGGGAATTATGATGAGCGTAGGCATCAGTATCTCGCTAGTTACGGCATTTGGAGTATTCGGTGCGGTTATGTCGCTTCTGCCGCGCACGCACAATAACCGCAGCTTCGAGCAGCACTTTAAATTTACGCTTTGGTGCGCCGAAACGGCGCTACGCAGCAGAGGCGCGGTCTATGGAGTGTGTGCTGCGGCGGTGATCTTTGGGCTGTACGGTATCTCGCAGCTGCGCGTCGAAAACAGCTTCATCGGCTACTTCAAAAAAAGCACCGACATCCGCGCAGGCATGGAGGTCATCGATACAAATCTCGGAGGAACGATCCCGCTTGATATCGTCGTTAAATTTAAAAGTGCGGGTGGCGCAAATCCCGCTAGCGAGAGTGGAAATTCCGCAAGCGGCGGCGCAAATTTTAAGAGCGGTGAAAATTCCAATCCCGCTGGACGAAATTTTACCGCGCATAATTCCGCTACTCAGAATTCTAACGCCACAGCGCAAAATTCTATTGCAGGAAATTCCGCACCTCAAAGTTCCGTTGCTGCGACGCAAAATTTAAATGATCAAAATTTTACCGAGCAAAGCTCCGCTGCGGCAGCGCAACTAAGCGGCACCGTAAATTTAGAGCAGAATTCCGCTGCGAGCGACGATTTTGGCGATTTCGAAGCCGAATACGCCGCCAACGAAAACAAGCCGCAGTATTGGTTCACCTCCGAAAAGATGCGTATCATCGGCAAAATAGATGATTTTTTGAAGGACAAAAACGTCACGGGGCACGAGTTTATCGGCAACGTAAGCTCGCTTGCGTCGCTTTTGAAGCTCGGCAAGCAGATTAATCAGGGGCGCGATCTGGACGATCTAAGCCTTGCTCTAATCTACTCTGAAATGCCGGCAAACTACCGCGAGATGGTGCTTTCGCCCTTTGTGAATATCGAAGCGAACGAGGCGCACTTTAGCGTCCGCACGATAGACAGCGATCCGCGCTTACGCAGAGCAAAATTCCTAAAAGATCTGCAAAGCGGGCTAAATTCTTTGCTCGAGGGCGAGCAGGCAAGCGCGCAGATTAGCGGCATAATGGTGCTTTACAACAATATGCTTCAAAGCCTGATGAGCTCGCAGATAGACACCCTGGGTATCACCGTGCTCGTGCTTTTCGTGCTTTTCGTGATCATCTTTCGCTCGCTGTCATATGCGCTCATCGCGATCGTCGTAAATTTGATCCCGCTTTGCGCCTGCTTCGGCATTATGGGGGTTGCGGGCATTCCACTAGATATCATGAGTATCACGATAGCGGCGATTAGCATCGGTATCGGCGTTGACGACGTCATCCACTATATCTATCGCTACAAGCGGGAGTTTGCGCGCAGCGGCGACGAGGCTACGGCGATCCGCGCGAGCCACGCAAGTATCGGATACGCGATGTATTATACGTCGTTTGCGATCATTTTAGGCTTTAGCGTGATGATGATGAGTAATTTCTGGCCTACGATCTACTTCGGGCTACTGATATGTTTGGTGATGAGCCTGCTGCTTTTGGGCGCGCTCATAATCCTACCTTCGCTAATAATGAGCCGAAAAGGGTTAAAATTTAGCCTCTTTAAAGCTAAATAAATTTTATCTCGCTATAATTCCCGCATTTGGAGAGGATGGCGACCTGGTGGCGTCTGCGGACTTCAAATCCGATAGGAGGGCGGTTGACCGTTTTCCGGGGGGTTCGATTCCCTCCCTCTCTCGCCGAATTCTTTTAAAAATTCCATCTTTAAATTTTATCTTTCATGCTTTTAGCCACATGCTTCTCGAATTTATCTCAAATTTAAGCTCTAAATTTATCCATTATTAAACAGAGATGGATAGCATTGCTCGTTAACTTTTCTTGAAGGAGCGAGTATGAAATACGTATTGGGCGCTGCGCTTGCGGCGTTGATTTTTGCAGGATGCGGCGATAACGATGTAGGACTTGTCAAAAACTACACCCTGCCGGATTTTGAATCTATGAGTATCGGTACAGCGATCGAAGGCTCGAAAATCTGCAAAAATATCACGTGGAGCAAAGAGGAAAACGGCGGATTAAAGACGGTCAAGATGGTCTGCGACGTGGATGTAGAGCAGAGGCTTAAATCATATAAACAAGAGATGTTAGACTCATCTTTAAAAAGGGTTATGACTTTTTATGAGGGCAAGGCTTACGACGCGCAGGGTTTGTTTAAGCTGGCAAAAGAATACTGCAAATTAAATGAAGCTAAATTTCAAGAAACACTTAAAAATCAAAGGCAAAATAGAATTTTTGAGGAGGAATGGAAGTCGGTCGATTGCGACGACAAATTAAAAGGGGAGATACTAAAAGAAAGCAATACCGAAATCTACATAGACTTTATTATGGAGTGCTTAAAAGCAGCCGTTTATTACTCGCAAATAACGGCAGAGCAGTTGGACGCGAGCTTCGGACATAAAGAAGGTGGATCATCAAAGCTTGCTATCGAGCTAAATTTTATCGTAAATGAGGGTAAAAGAGTAAGTCTGTCTGATAAATTTAAACTTATCACGAACGGTAAAGAAGATCCCGTAAATAAAATGAAGTCAAAAGATGTCATAGCAGGCTTCTACGAAAGGCAATAAACGCCTTATCTCGCAGCTAAATTTTATGAAATTTTAAAATTTAGCCGCTTTTTTATATCAAAATTTCATTCGAAATTTTATGCGTGGTTTTAAATTTTAAAGCGTGGCAGAAGCAGTTTTGCCCGCCGCGCCGTAAATCAAACAAAAGATTGTGCTCGAACCGCGCTAAAAAGCCGCAGAAAAAATGTAGAGCCCCGATGGATTTTGCTTCAAAATTCTACGCCGAAGATATACCTATTTATCGTGTCCTTGCAGATACGCAATCGCGCTAAGTGCAGCAACTGCGCCGTCGCCTGCCGCGCAAACGACCTGTTTAGGCGCATCCTGCCTCATATCGCCCGCCGCAAATAACCCGTGTACACTTGTTTGCATCTTTAAATTTACCGCGACCTGCCCGCCCGGCGTGACGTCGCAGATGAACTTGCCGCTTTCGTCTTTTAGCACCTCGTTTCGCACGTCAAGCCCCACGAATACGAAGATCCCGGGTAGCTGTAGCTCGCGCGCAGCGCCGCTTGTTTTATCCTTGACTACGACGCCAGTTACGCCGCTTGCATCGCCCTTGATCTGCTCTACGAGCGCGCTTGTAATGAGCTCGATATTCTCACTTTCGCGCACCTTTTGCACGGTCGAAGGCGCGGCGCGAAACTCGTCTCGGCGGTGGATCAGATAGACTTTAGAACAGATTTTAGCTAGATACAGAGCCTCCTCTAGCGCAGTATCGCCGCCGCCGAGGACGACAACCTCTTTGCCCTTGTAAAAAAACCCGTCGCAGGTCGCGCAAGTACTGACGCCGCGACCGAAGAACTCATCCTCGCCCTCGATCCCCGCGCGGCGCGGAGTAGAGCCCGTAGCTACGATAATGGCACGCGCGCGTCGTGTTTGATCGCCCTCGAGATAGATCGTAAAATTTCCATCGCCGTCTTTTGAGATGCGCAGTACGCGCACCATCTCATGCTTCAGCCCGAAGCGAAAGCACTGCTCTTGCCAAGGCGCCATAAAGCTCATCCCGTCGGTCACCGCGGCGACGCCCGGGTAGTTTTCCATCTCGGAGCTTGAGGTGATCTGCCCGCCGGGCATCCCCATCTCAAACATCACGACGTCCTTTAAACCGCCTCTTGTAGCATAAAGCCCCGCCGCTAGCCCTGCAGGGCCGCCGCCGATAATTGCTAAATCTAACATTTTTTCTCCTTAATTATTTTATTAAGTAAAGCCGTGGGCGTTAAATTTACGAATTTAATTAATAAAACGATGAGTGGGAGAGAAAAAAAGGGCGAAAGCCGCCCTTTTAAAATTTACAGAAGCGAGTTTAGTTTGTCGGCTATGATCTGCTTAGATTGCGCGCCAATGAGCTGAGCTTTTAGCTCGCCGTCTTTGAAAAATAGAATCGTAGGGATCGAGCGCACGCCGAACCGCACCGCCAAATCCTGCGCTTCGTCGGTATTTACTTTGCAAATTTTAGCCTTGCCCTCGTAATCGTTCGCAAGCTCCTCGATGATCGGGGCGATCATACGGCACGGCCCGCACCAAGGTGCCCAAAAATCGACTAGCGCGACACCCTCTTTAATAACGTCGAAATTCTCCGAAGTAAGCTCTATATACTTTCCCATAATGTTCTCCTTGTGTTAAAATTCTGCGGATTATAGTTCATTATCTTAAATAAATAATAAAAATTCTAATTCAAAAAGATATGTTGGCGATAAATTTTATCTGCTTTGGATAAACTTCCACGACGTCGATCTGCCACGGCTCCTCCGTATCGCAGTTCATCAGATAAAATTCCGCCGCCTTTAAAATTTTAGCCATCTTGACGCCAGTCACGCGCTCTGCGGCGTCATAATCGCCGCTCGTGGCCTTCACCTCGACGAAGTGCAAAATTCCGCCCTTACGCGCGATTATGTCGATCTCGCCGAAGCGGCAGCGGAAATTTCGCTTTAAAATTTCAAACCCTTCGCCGCGTAAAAATTCCGCCGCACGGTCCTCGCAGGCAAAGCCGAAAATGTATTCTTTTAAGCCCAAGCTAACTTTCTATCCTGATCATAAAAGGCTTTTGCGTGATAAAATTTTCGCCGCCGATCACGCTTATTGCGCGCTTTATGTCCTTCTCGCAGCACGTATGCGTCGTGAAAAACAGCGTCACTTCCTCATCCGTTTTGAGCTTTGGTTTTTGCAAAAAGCTGTCGATCGAAAGATCGTTTAAGCTCATAATGTTCGTAAGCTTCGCGAGCACGCCCTTCTCGTCGCGCACGCGCAGCCTGAAATAATACTTCGTGCGGATCTGTTCGCTCGGCAAAATTTGCATAAAATTTTCGCTCGGCAAAATTTTATATCCGAGCATCGGATTTTTATTATCGCGCGCGATGTCGATGAGATCGCTTATAACCGCACTTGCCGTAGCGCTTCCGCCCGCGCCCGGTCCGTAATACATACTCTCGCCGACGCAATCTCCGTAGATGCTCACGCCGTTCATCACGCCGTCTACTTTTGAGAGCATTTGATCCTTCGAAATGAGCGCGGGATGGACGCGCAGCTCGACTTTGTTGTCGTACGCGCGCTTAGCCACCGCAAGCAGCTTGATTATGAAGTCAAATTCGCGCGCAAAATAAATATCCTCCTGCGTGATCTCCTCGATCCCTTCTATTAGGATATCTTCCGGATCGCCGTGCACGCCGTATGCGATGCTAGCTAAGATCAAAAGCTTATGCGCCGCATCGAACCCACCGATGTCAAAGCTAGGATCGGCTTCGGCGTATCCGAGCTCTTGAGCTCGCTTTAGCGCGTCTTCAAATTTCTCGTTTTTTTGCATCATATTCGTAAGGATGAAGTTGCTCGTGCCGTTTACGATGCCGATTATTTTTTCGATACGATTGGCACTTAGCCCCTCGCGCAGGGTTTTGATAATCGGAATTCCGCCCGCTACGCTCGCTTCAAAGCCAAAAGGCGTATCGCCCGCCAAGGCCTGGAGCTTGTAGCGATGATAAGCCAAAAGCGCCTTATTTGCGGTAACGACCGCCTTTTTGCGCTTTAAAATTTCGCTTACGATCTCATAGGGCTTTTCTACCCCGCCCATAAGCTCTACAAAAACGTCGATATCGTCGCGCTCGACGATACTCCCAGCGTCGTTGCTAAGCGGAATTTGCACGCCCCTTTTTTTGCTCGTATCGCGCACGAGCCCGATTACGGGCTCTATGCTAACGCCTGCGCGCGCAAGGATGATATCTTTGTTTTTGATCAAAATGTTTGCAACTTCGCTACCTACGGTGCCGACGCCTAAAATCGCTACCTTCATCAGATCTCTTTCAAATATTTTTTTATATTTCTAGCAGCCTGGCGGGTCCTGTTTTCGTTTTCGATAAAAGCGATCCGCACGTAATCGTCTCCTGCCGCGCCAAAGCCCACGCCCGGGCTTACGGCGACGCGCGCCTTGGTAAGAAGCTGTTTGGAAAACTCCATACTCCTTAGATGAGCCGCCGCGGGCGGTAATTTCGCCCACGCGAACATCGACGCGCTAGGTTTTGCGATCTGCCAGCCCGCATCCGCAAAAGCGTCAATCAAAAAATTCCTACGCTTCTGATAGGTCGCGCGGATCTGCTCTACGCACTCTTGCGGCCCGTCCAGCGCGATCGTGGCGGCTACTTGGATCGGCGTAAACATGCCGTAATCAAACCACGACTTGATCTTTTTAAGCGCGGCTACGAGCTTTTTGTTGCCGCTAACAAAACCCACGCGCCAGCCCGCCATATTGTAGGTTTTAGAAAGCGTGTATGCCTCGACTGCGACATCCTTTGCGCCCTGGACCTCAAAGATCGACGGAGTTTTGTAACCCTCAAAAGCGATCTCTGCGTAAGCGATATCGCTGATGATATAAAACCGCTCCTGCCGCGCCATCGCCACGAGCCGCTCGTAGAAGCTCTTTTGCACGACGACGGTGGTGGGGTTGTGCGGGAAATTTACGACGACGTATTTTGGGCGCGGAATGCTTTCATCGAAGGTTTTTTGCAGATCGATGAAAAATTTGTTCTCATTAAAATTTAAATTTTCATCATAGGCAAGCGGGATTTTAACTACGTTACCGCCTGCGATGATGAAAGCTTGAGTGTGGATCGGATAGGCAGGATCGGGCACTACCGCGACATCACCCGGATTTACGATCGCGCTAGTTAAATGCACGAAGCCCTCTTTAGAGCCCATCACGGCGACAATCTCGCTTTCCGGATCTAAGATCACGCCGTATTTACGCTTGTACCAATTCGCGCACGCAAGTCGTAGCTTGTAGATGCCCTGGCTTACGGAGTAGCCGTGCGTTTTGTCCTTTTGCGCGCTTTCGCAAAGCTTGTCGATTATATGCTGCGGCGTCCTGCCGTCGGGATTGCCCATCGAAAAATCGATTATATCCTCGCCGGCTCTGCGCGCCGCCATTTTTATGGCATTGACCTCGGCAAAAACGTAATTGGGCAAACGCTCGATTTTTGAAAAACGAATTTCGTCAAACATCTCAAACCTCTTATCTTAAAGTAATTTTCAAGCCATATTTAAAATTTCGCGCCTTAAGCGCCGCGATCTGCTCGTGCCGCGCGAAAGCTAAAATTTCAAGCCTTTGTATCGATGCAGCGGCGCTTTTTATACTGCTCGAGCAATTTAAACTTTTACCTCGCTAAAATTTTAAAACCGCGGGGGCATTGATTGTTTAAATTTAGAGCATCACGACCCTTTGCGGCGCTGTTTAAATTTACGTCCGATCAAAACGATAACGATCAAAGCTGCCGTTTTGCAGGGCACCATGGACGGCGCCTCTTAAATTTAGCGCGCTACCGCAAGCGCCCGCACCGTTTGAAATTTTATCGCACCGTTAATTTTACCTACGCCGTTTAAAATTTTATCCAAGGCGGCGCAGTTTAAACCTTTTAAATTTACACTCGCGAATTTAAATTTAAACCGAGCGCCGTAGCAAGCCGAAATTTTACTCTCAGCGGCGGTAAAAGCCCTAAGAGCGAAGAGCCACGCACGAGAGCGAGGATTTTACCACTTTTTGCCCTTGTTTAGGCGCAGAAACTCATCGGCTGAAATTTTAGTGATATTGCCATCTTTAACGTGAAATTTTTGAGTGTTTCTTTCACTGAAAGTTACGTTTCCATCGGCTTTGCCGAGCTCAAACATCCCATGACCGGTAGAGATTAGTAGTTCCTCATCTTCTTGCGAAGCGACGACGTAAGGAGCATTTATGACCATCTCGCGCTTCTTACCACTTTTTAGATCGATGATGCCGATCCACATCTTACCGCGCGGGCTAAGCACGATATTTTTGCTGGGTGCGGGCGCGCTTTGCGTGGCGTTTTTGTCGGTAGAATTTTCCTCAGTCTTAATGCTCGCGCGCTCGATCCTGATAGAGCGGTCCAGCGCATTGAGCGAGCTTAAATTTTCATCCGCAACAGCGGCTGCATTGGCATCTGACTTTAATGCGAATTTTTCATCTGTAGCGTTGTGCGAAACGACGTCGATACCGATGTTTTCAAGCTTTTTTTGAGTATTGTTTACAATCGGAGCGTCAGAATAGGTGGTTTTGTTTTGCTCCCATAAAAGCGAGCCCAAAAAGTCGCCAAAACTTTTATAAAGTCCAAAATAAAAGATCGCGCCTATAATTAACACCATCACAAGCAGCCATAAAAGCCAACCGCCGCCGCTTTTGTTAGGGCTGACCCTTTGACCATAAACCTGCTCGACTTTAGCCTTTTTAACGGGCGCAAAGCTCGCTTTAGCGCTCTCAAACTCGCTAAGCCAGTCCGATAGATCCAGCCCAAACTCGCGCTCTAAAATTTTAATGTAACCCCTAACGTTAAAATTTGCTAGCTTCTCGAAGTCTTTGTTGATGATGTATTCTAAATTTTGCGCGTCGATGCGCGTAGTACGCGCTATCTCGATCAGATCCATAGATTTTAATTTATCCAGATCGCTGCTTTTTGGTTGCTGCGTTTGCTCCGGCTTCTCGATTTGTTCCGCCTGCTCGTCCGTATTATTTAACTTCTCTTTTATTTCTTCCATTTAAAATTCCATCGCATAGTATCGCAAATGCCGCGCTTACGTTAAGCGAGTCCCAGCCTTCGCGCATCTTTATCGATACCGCGCAGTCACATTTTTTAAGCGCTCTAGCGGGTATCCCCTCCTCTTCGTTCCCCATTACGAGTGCGTTTTTCGCGCCGAGCTCTAACTCCTTAAAGCTCGTCCCGCCCGCACTCGCGGCGTAAATTTCAAAGCCGCTTTGTTTAAGCTCGTTTAGCACGCTAAGCCCGTCTGCGGCCTTAACGACGTTTAGCTCATACGCCGCGCCCGAGCTTGCGCGCACTACGCCCGCCATATTTAGATTATTTGCGACGACGATCACGCTGTCCGCGCCCAAAGCATAGGCGCTACGCATTATCGCGCCGATGTTTCCGACATCGGTAAGCCCATAAAGGATCGGCACGAATTTATCGTCTTTAACGCTAGCTAGATCACCAAAGCTAAACTCCTCCACCTCGGCTAAAAAGCCTTGATGGTTGCCGCCGCGAACGAGGGCTTGAGCTTTTTTCGCATCGGCGCGCTCGATTTTTACGCCGGTCGCGGCGATCTTTTTAAAAATTTTTTTCTCGCACTCCTTTGCAAGGATGATGCGGATAAATTTCTGTGGATGCCGGTTTAAAAGGTGCAAAAACAGCTGCTTGCCGTAAATAATCATTTTGGGATTTTAGCGAAAAACGGTTAAAATATGACTTAGCGTATCAAATTTTTATATATTTCTTTGGCGGGTTCGCCGTTTATTTTTGAGAGCAGTTTCGCTTTTATTTTCGGCGCGATCTCAAGCGAAAGAATATCTTCTTGCGTGATTTTTTCAAAACTCTTTTCGCCCGCGCCGTCAATCACGACGCACCATTCGCCGTTTAAATTTGCGCCGTTTAGGCTGAATAGGACCTCTGCGGCGCTACCGAAAAATTTGGTTTCAAATTTTTTCGTAACTTCCTTGATCGCAAAAATTTTGCGCCGCGCGTCGATCCCTGCGATCTGCTCTATTAGCTTTATCACGCGCTTTGGGGATTCGTAAAGTACGCATGGATAGGGGCTTTGCATTAAATTTAAGATCTGAGCTTTGCGCTGCGCGCCGTCATTGTTCAAAAAGCCTAAAAAGCTAAATTCTTTCTCCACCAGTCCGCTTGCGGCGGCTGCGAGCAGCAGAGCGTTTGCACCGCTAAGCACCTCGTAAGCTACGCCGCTTCGCTGCGCAAATTTTACGAGCGTAATCCCCGGATCGCTGATGCATGGCATTCCCGCGTCGCTTACGTATGCGCAAGCTTTTTCGCGCAGAAGCGACGAATCAAAGCCCGCGAAAAACTCCGCTTCGTTGTGCGTGTGCAACGAGTAAAATTGTGAAATTTTAAATGAAATTTGAAATTTATCGGATAATAGGTTTAGAAGTTTTTTTGAAACCCTCGTATCCTCGCAGATTAGGATTTCGCAGCCTTGCAATACCTCAAGCGCGCGGCTCGAGATATCGCTTAGATTTCCTATCGGCGTAGGAATGAGATATAGCAACTATTTCATTCCGTATTTTTGCTTAAATTTCTCGACGCGGCCCGCGCTATCTACGATCTTCTCGCTACCTGTGAAAAACGGATGGCAGTTGGAGCAGATATCGACGCGGATCTCAGGCTTGTTCGAGCGCGTTTTAAAGGTGTTTCCGCAAGCGCAGGTAACGGTCGTTTCGACAAAGTTTGGATGGATATCTTTTTTCATTTTTGATCCTTTTTGATGATTTTAAAAGGCAGCGATTATACAACTTTTTTATCTAAAAAGCAAATTTAAAGGGTTTTAAAAAACTCTCGGTAAAGCGGCAATTTTTTCTCGATCATGCTTTTTAAGCGCGAAGAATTTTAAAATTTAGCCCAATTTGCGAGTAAAATTTTGATTTACCGCGGCATGCAAAATACAGCGCGCAAAGATACGCCGCAGCGAATACGTGCCGCGCGTTAAGCCGCTGATAAACATAACAGGTCGCGCAAGGCAAAATTTAAATTCCAAAATTTAAAGCGCACGACTTTTTAAATTTTAAAATTTTCCGAGCGTTTAAAACATCAGCTTCGCGCAAGTTGCGATCAGCGCGGTGTTTGAGCGCAAAATATAAGGGCTATTAAGCGCATAGGCGTTTTTAAATTTCTCCCTTTCGCGCGGCGAAAATCCGCCCTCGGGGCCTACGAACGCGATCTCATCGCCGCCGAAAATGTCGATGTTCTTGCCGCCAAAATCGATCAGGCTTACGTTTTCATATCTTTGCGCTAGCTCGTCCGAGCCGCTTAAGACCTCGATCTGCATGATGGAATTTCGCCCGCATTGTTGAGATGAGTTGATCAAAATCCGCTCTATCCTCTGCATATCGAGCCGCACGTTTTTCTGCGACAGATCGGCATATACCAAAACAAGCCGCCCGACGCCCATCTCGTTTAGCGCAGGCAGGCTCTTTTCGATCACGGCGCTCTCGACGACCGCCCAAGCGACGCAAAAATCGTGGCTCGGCATAAAAACGGAGCTTTTAAAAACTAAATTCAGAGCCGCGCCCTTGCGCGAAATTTCGGCGATCTCATATAGATAACTCGCCCCGTCCTTTAGGTTTCGTACGTCTATGCGCTCGCCCGCCCTTGCTCGCCTGGCCTTTAGGTGCAAAAACTGATCATTCTGCAAAATCAGGCTCTGTTCGCCTGCAAGCTTATCGTAAAAATATACCATCAAATAACACTCGCTATCAAAATTATCGCTAAGTTTAGCCCCAAAATCAGCCGCATTTTACGCTGATACGGCGCAAAGTTTTGGCTTAGATACGCGATTTTTAGCCGTTTGAAAGACGCTGCGCTAAGCGCGATCATCGCTAGCGATCCGACCGCCATAAAGTAAATTTTAAAGCTCAGATCAAAGCGCAGCACCGGCAGCATCACGCTTCCGCTAATTATAAGCGCCGCGAGAGTCGCATAATATATCGGCAAAAACAGCCTGATGCGCCTAAGAAATCTAAGTCCCGATCTGCTCTTTTGCTTTAAATTTTCAGCTTGCGGCGCGGAAGCGGCGGGATTTAAAGCCTCTTTGCGCGGGCAAAATTCTGCCGCCGCATCGATCTTAAGCTGGGTAAAAATCAGATAAATTATCGTTAAAATCGCCGCAGCTAGCGCGAAAAATTTATGAAAACCCAGGGCGCTTTGATACAGATAATCCATCACTTCCGCCGAGGGGTTAAATTTGCAGTATAAAATTTTGCGCGGCTAGAGCCGAAACGACCGAATTTCAACGCAAATTTTTTCGGCGCGAGATAAAGCAGACCTGCTCCGCGCCTTTGAAATTTTAAAAACCATTCAAAGCGGCTGCGGATATTTATTGCTTTAAAATTTATCCTGCTGGCTTCTAATCGCTGTTTCGCGCAGTATTTCTCGTGCCAAGAATGAAATTTTGCGGATAGAGCTTTATGAAATTTAAAATTTCTTTGCGTAGATCGCACGGGTAAAAATGACGCTAAAATCGCGCTTGCGTGCCGCATACGAACCACGCAAATTTTAAAAATTTTCAAATTTAGCCGCCGATTTTTCAACGCTCCGTCCTATTCAGTCACCGGAAGCGGCGGCATATCGGCGTTTATATCGACTTTGGGCTCGCTAGGCGCGATAGGCACGTCCTTTGGCACCTCGCTATCTACCGGCGGCTTTTGCAAGGTGTCCTTTTTCTCATCGTCGCAGCCGCCCAAAGCAAGCGCGCAGACAAAGATCGCGCATGTGGCAAAAACGCGCACAAATCCCGCGCCAAATTTAAAGAAATTTCTCATCAGCAATCCTTTGGATAGATGATTTTTTCGCCGCGCAGTAGCTTTTGCCAAAGCTCCGGCTGCCTCCACTCCTCGCGCACGGCCGGCGAGAATTCTATCTCTTCCAGCGCGATCTCGCCCATCTGCGCATTGTAGGCGTCCTCGCGGAAGCACTGCGCGTAGCCGGTGGCCGTTTCGTGCACGATGACGCTGTGAAGCTTTACTTCGCGCTCGCCGTTTTGCATCTGAGTTAGGCTCAAAAGTCGGTCCACAAGGACGAAAAAAATTCTACAAAACTGCTCCGCACTCGGATTTAGCGGTATCTGCACCCAGCGCGCGCTGTGTTTTTTAAGATCCGCGATATAGCCCGCATCGTCACGCGCATAGATCGTCGTGGCGTGATCGAAACTATCGATAAGCTCGCGGATACCGAGCTTCATATAGCCAAAGTCGTAAACCATACCCGCCTCATCTAAAAAATTTGAGCTAAGCAAAATTTCGCATCTGTAGGAGTGGCCGTGGATGCTCGTGCGGCACCGCTTCGAGCCGCACAGGCGCACGATGTGAGCGTTTTCGAATTCGTATAATTTCCTAATTATCATACCCCGTCCTTCTCGCCCCAAATTCTAATATGCAGGCGATCGGAGTAATTATAGCCGTTTTTTAGGCAAAAATCCACGCAAAATTGCGCGCCGCTTTCCAGCTCGCGACGATCTGCGCCGCGCGGCATGCAATAAACCTCGCTCTCGCACGCCGCTAAAATTTCTCTGATCTCGGGCTGCGCGTCAAACTCGGGCGAGATGACGAACTTGTAAAAGCTATCTTTTGCGTTTTTCTTTAAATTTCGTAGCGCGGCGAAGTTTAACCTGCGTTCGCGCGGCTCGGCGGAGTTTGAGAGCTTAGGCGAGACCGCAAAAACACAGCTTTTATAGGCGGAGAATTTTTCAAAATCCACTAAAATCGTGCCGTTGGTCTCAAAATGCACTTCGTATCCGCGCGCTAGCAGCTCGCAGACAAACTCGTAAAATAGCGCCTCTTTGTGATGCAACATCGGCTCGCCGCCAGTGATAACGACGATCGGCTTTTGATAAAGCTTAGCGCTCTGCGGCGAGGCGGAGCTTTGCGGCTTTAAATTTGAGGAATTTTTCGCCGCAAAATTTAAAGAATTTTCACTTGTTAAATTTAAAGATTTTTCTGCGCTACCGTTTGAGCGAGGAGGCGTTTGTGCGGCGGCGGAATTTAACGTATCGCTTTTAGAAAAAGCTTCGGCGGCGCAAAAACCCTGCGCAGAGCACACGGGCTCAGAACAGGACAAATCAGATAAATTTGGAATTTTATTCAAAAGCTGCGCTAAATTTAAAATTTCTTCGTGCTCGAAGTGGCTCGTAAAAACCGCGCGGATCGTATCGCAGCCGCGCAAGATCTCGCCGGTCTTTGGCGAAATGCGCGCGCCGCCGAAGCCCGCACAGCGCAGATTACAGCCCGCGAAACGAAAGAAAAACGCGAGCCTGCCTGCGTATTTGCCCTCGCCCTGGATACTTAAAAAGCTCTCTACGAGCCTCATCCGCCCGTCTCGTAAAATGCGCGGCTTGAAATTTCATTCGAAGCGTCCGTTTGCCAGCGATTTTTTTCGGGCTTATTCGCTAAAATTTTAGCCAAAATTTCGGCGGCTGCGCCAATGTTGCCCTCTTTGACCGCCTTTTTGATACTTAGCGCGTCCTCGAAGTAAAGACACGGGATCAAAAGCCCCTCGGCGCTTAGTCTGATGCGGTTGCAGCTCTCGCAAAAATCGTGCTTGTGCGGATCGATGATGCCGAAGGTGTAGCCGTCCCCGAGCGCGTAAAGCGACGCGGGCGAACTTTGTGATTTCGGCAGAGCGGTAAAGATAAATTTACGCCTTAAAATATCTAAAATTTCACTCGATTTTAAGCCTGTAAGATCGCCGGCATGGGTGTTTTCCATAAATTCTATGAAGCGAATCTGACAATCCTTCTCGCGGGCAAATTCTAGCAAATAAATAAGCTCGTCGTCGTTGATGCCTTTTAGCGCGACAGTGTTTAGCTTGACTTTTAATCCCGCTTCAAGCGCAGCGTCAAGGCCTTCTAAGACGTTATAAAGCACGCCTCGCTGAGCTATAAATTTAGCCCGCTCCGGACGCAGCGAGTCAAGCGACATATTGATGCGCTTTAGCCCGGCGTCTTTCAGGGCGCGTGCGTAGTTTTTGAGATAATATCCGTTGGTGGTAAGCGCAAGATCGATACCCGGAGCGTAATCCGCGATCATCTTTATAAAATCCTCGATCCCCTTTCGCACCAGCGGTTCGCCGCCGGTGATACGGATCTTTTTTACGCCGCCGTCGATCGCAACTTTGACGAATAAAAACATCTCCTCAAAGCTTAAAATATTCTCTCGCGGCACCCAATTAAACGGCGTGCTCGGCATGCAATATCTGCATCTGAAATTACACCGCTGCGTAACCGAAATGCGCAAATAATCGATCGTTCGTCCAAATTTATCAATTAGCATATTTTGCCTTAATATCAATTTGCGGCGATTATATAAAAAACAAAGCGATTTTGCAAAATTTTATTTTTATATTGCTCTGGCTATTTTCTTACCGAGCCGATGAGCTCTTTAAGCTGATCTAGTAGCGGTCTGATCTGCTTTTCTACCCGCTCGTCGATCATCGTAGGCACTACATCTAGTCTCTGTTCTATCGTCTCGTCGATTACGTCGGCAATCGCGTTTATATCGATATTAGGAGCGACTTTGCCGCCCGAATCGATCATCTCTTTTATCTCCTCGACCTTCTTTTTAAGCAGATAATTTTCCTGCATAGCATCGGTCAACACCTGATCGAAGCGCTCGAATTTTTTATCCGCTTGCTTATCCTTAAAATATATGACGAAAAACATCAAAAATATAACTACGCAGAGTCCTAAAATGATGATAGTGTTAAGATCCATAGGGGTTCCTTAAAATAAATTTACAAAAATAAAAGCGAAAAACGCAATGCCCAAGTAGCCGTTGAGCGTGAAAAACGCACGATCGATCTTGCCAAAATCTTTCTGCACGATCTTATGCTCGAAGTACAGGATCGCCGCGCACGCAGCCACGCCCAGATAGGCAAAAAAGCCTAAATTTGCCGCTGCGCAAAACAGCAGCCAAAAAAGCACCGCCACGGCGTGAAAAATTTTAGAGATAAACATCGACGCTTCCTTGCCGTAAAGCGCAGGGATGCTGTAAAGCCCAGCCGTGCGGTCAAATTCCATATCTTGAAGCGAATACAACACGTCAAAGCCGCCTACCCAAAATACTACTCCAAAGCATAGCAGCACCGACCAGAGCGGAATTCCGCCACTAACGGCGATCGCCCCCGCAATCGGCGCAAGCCCCAGGCAAAAGCCGAGCATCAAATGCGCAGTCTCGCTAAAGCGCTTAAAATATGAATACCCGCCTAACGCCGCTAAAATCGGCACCGAAAGCTTAAGCGCCAAAGGATTTATAAGCGCCGAAACCGCTATGAAAACCACCGCGTTTGCGATGATGAAAAGCAGCAAATTCCCGCGTCCGATCCGTCCGTCCACGCTGGGGCGCGAAGCGCAACGCGGATTGGCGCGGTCGATATCTTCGTCCAAGTAGCGATTTAGAGCCATTGCGAAGCTTCTAGCGCTCACCGCGCATAAAATCCCCAAAAAAAGCAATTTCCAGCCGAACCATACTGAGCCGCTTTGCAGCTTGCTCGCGGTAATCATCGCCGTAAAGATAAACGGCAACGCGAAAACCGAGTGTTTAAAAACTATTAATTCGTTGATATCGGATAAAATTTCTTTAAATTTAGCCATTTTGCCCCTTATTTTGGGCACCATTGTATCAAAAAAAAGTAAGAATAGCTCTAAATTTGATATAATTTGAACGAAAAATTTACGAAAGGAAACGCCTTGAGCCAAAATCAAAACTCGCACGCAAGCCCACAGATCGCGATCATCGGCACTACCGCAAGCGGCAAAAGCGATCTTGCGCTAAGCATCGCGCGAAAAACCGGCGCTGTGATTTTGAGCCTTGACTCACTCTGCATTTATCGGCAGATCGACATCGCAAGCGCTAAGCCAGGCGAGGAGGAGCTGCGCGAGATCAAGCACTTCGGCGTAAATTTAATCTACCCAAACGAGTACTTCAGCGTCGGCGAGTTTATCAAAGAATACACAGCCGTGCGGGCTTTTGCAGGGCGTAGCGGCGTGCCTTTGATAATAACGGGCGGCAGCGGGTTTTATCTCAAAGCGATGCTAAGCGGGCTGGCGCCGAAGGTTCCCGATTTTAAAAGCGAAATTTCAAACGATGAAATTTACGCTCTAGCGCAGCAGATCGATCCGGAATTTGCCGCAAAGCTTAGCGCGGCAGACAGCTTTCGTTTAAAAAAATGGCTAAGCATCTATAAATTTTGCGGCGGGGCGCCGAGTAAATTTCTGCGCGAAAACACCGCCGCGCCCGTCATTTCGGATATTAAAATTTTTGAGATCGACGCGCCCAAGCAATGGCTTGCGCAGCGTATCGAAGCACGCACGAAGGCGATGTTTGAGCGAGGGCTTTTGGAGGAGGCGGAGCTTTTATTTGCTCGCTACGGTACGGAATGCAGGGCGCTAGGCTGCATCGGGCTAAAGGAGTGCGGGCAGCTTTTGCGCGGGCAGATCTCACGGGCGCAGTGCGAGCAGCTCGTGAGCCTGCACACGACACAGCTTGCAAAGCGCCAACGCACCTTCAACCGCTCGCAGTTCGCGGATAAAATTTCAGCACCGCCGCAAGAGCTGGAGCGTGAAATTTTAAAATTTCTTCGCCGCAAGATTTAAAAGACCCATGCTGTTTAACTAGGTACGATGGAGTTACGACGCGCCGTTTTTGTAAGAGAGTAAATAATCAAAAGCATGATAAAAGCATAAACCAAATAGCCAGCTTTTGATATTTTTTTAGATATTTCCGAAATTTCATCATCCAAAAGAATGTTATAAATTTGCACATATTTTTTATCATTCGTAGATTCTTCTAAATATGCGGAAGGACAAAAATAACTGAATACATTTAATCTTTCTTCGGGTTTTGATTGGTTATTTTCGCTGTCTATTTGCTTTAGAATTGCAAGGCGATGATTCGCAATTAGTTTAATATCATAATCCACACTTTTGCCGCTATTAATCTTTATTAAATTCAAAATTTCCTTTGGCGCACTTTCATTGTTTTCTAATACATAATTTCTAAATTTATCGGGCTCTATTTTTGTGCTTTGAAATATCCCGCTAAATGGATTAAAAAGTTCTGGTTTAACCAATAAAAACATTATAAAGCAAACATAAATAAAAATATGAAAAACGTAAGAGATTTTGTATCCCATCTTCTCAGAGATATAGGTATATCCACAAATAAGGAACAAAAATATAAAAATAAATGTGCCTGTAGTATTGATGATATCATTTAATTCCGATAAAAATGAATAATGTAAAAAAGAACTGGAAATAAGTTGGAACATATCGATAAGAAAGATTGGAAATATTGGGATAATTATGAGATCTTTCCACATTTGAGTGTCTGTCTCTCTAATCCGAATTGTGAACATAACTGCTATAAAGATAAAAGCAAATAAAGGAAATAACAGATTAAGCTCCTCTTTTTCCAAGCAGACTTCTAAACATACATACAAACAAGGAAAAAGCAAATTTAAGACTCCATAAACCATTACAATAGTGACGGCAAAATTAATGATCTTTACGAGATTTGAATGATGGTCGCTCGTAACACGATAAAGTTTTAATAGCATTAAATCTATAAAATTTTTAATATTCTTTCTTGCCGGATCTTTGGATTCTTTATTTTTAAGGTCGTCCTCTAGCTCTATCTCTTTACAATATAATTCGGAAACGCAGTATCTTATAGCATCAAGATGATTCCCCGTTTTAGTCGCTGTATTTTTTAAAACTCTAAAACTATCGCGGAAGTCATTCGCCGCTTCTTTAACCGAACTATTTCTCGCAGCTTTAGTTATAGTCCGCTTCAAGTCCTTATACTCAAAGTCTAGCTTGGAATTTATTAAATTTAAATCCCCTTCAAATATGGTAGCGGAAAAATTTATGAAGTTTTTAAAACGAGTGCCGTAAAAAGACGCTAATTTTTTAAATATGCTCCCATGGAAATCTACGCAATTATCAAATACGATATTATTGAAATAAGCATTATCCTGAAATATAACGTTAGAAAAATTTATAGGCTTTGAATATTCCTTTTTACCGAACTTATCAAAACTTACCGCCTTTTCAAATATGCAATTTGAAAAATTGGCAATCTTATTAAATTCCGATTTCTCAAACGAAACATATTTTTTAAATTTAGAATTTTCAAATGAGATTACTTCTTTAAATTTACAACCAATAAAACTTATTTTTTCTCCTATAACTCCCGTTATATTTAGACTATAAAAATCACAATTTTGGAATTCTACCTCAAGCTCGCAAATAATTTTAGTCAAATTCAATACGCGATCTATTGCGCGAGGGCCATAGAAATTTTTAATAATATATTTTCCATTTTCCTCATCAATATGTTCCGCGATATTGGCAAGCTCTACATCTTTACCTATAAACCCTCTTGATTTTAAATCATCTAGCCGCTCTTTGGAATTTTTCATCTCATTCCCCTAAAAAATAGCTTAATACCCGCTTAAAAAGACGAAATTATTTACCGCGCCGGTTAGGAATTTCACCAAAAACGGCGCCAGCACGCATGCTACGCTAGCTAGCACGACGGCAAATTTTATCTGCACCGAGACCGCGCTCAGCGAGCCGTCAAGCTCTGCGTCCTTTCGCGGCTCATGCAAAAACATACGCACGATAAGGCGCAGGTAATAATACAGCGCAAGCGCGCTATTTACCGCCATGATGACGGCGAGGGCGAAGTAGCCCGAATTGACCGCGGCGCTTAGCAGATACATCTTGCCCCAAAACACGCTAAACGGCGGAATGCCCGCAAGCGAGAGCATAAAGATCGCCGCGCATAGCGCAAAAAGCGGATGGGTGCGGATCAGCCCGTCAAATTTCTCAAAAGGATGCTCGAAGCGAGCCGCAAATTTAGAGCTTTGCTCGCAAATTTTAGCGCCTGGCTCGCAAGTTTCAGTGCCGAAAGGGGTCGCTTCCGCGTCGGGCTCGATCGCTTTCAAATTTGACCCGCTTGCTTTAGAATTTTGCTCGCTCGCTTTAACGCTCCACTCGTCGCAGGCTGAATTTTGCCCGCTCGCGCCTAAATTTAACTCGCCGGCAAAGCTCGGCTCATGATTTTGTGAAAAAGCGGGCTTTGCATTTGAGATAAAGCTCTCGTCGTTTGCATTTAAATTTAAAGCGGGACTTTGGGTTTTAAATTTTAAATTTAACGAGCGAGCGCGCCTTTGCCGCACGCACCAGATGAACGCAAACGCACCGAGGTTCGCGACGGCATATAGGATCCAGTAGGTGAAAAGCGCGGCGTTTGCCTGTGTCGAGCCGATCACGATCGCGCAGAGCACGAAGCCAGCGTGCGAAACGGAGCTGAAAGCGAGCATCCGTTTGACGTCGCGCTGCACGAGCGCCATAAGATTTGCTAAGCTCATCGTAGCCACCGCTACGGCGTAGAGCACGATGTTTAGCCACTGCACGCCGATGCTTTGCAGCGCTTCAAACAGCCTGATCGCCACGACAAAGCCCGCGATCTTGGGCACGACGGACAAAAAGCCCGCCATAGCCGAGCTCGCACCCTCGTAAACGTCGGGCGTCCAGGTGTGAAACGGGATCAGCGAGAGCTTAAATCCTATCGAGACGATCATAAATGAGCAGGCGGCGAAAAGCAGGACGTTGGTTTGTAAATTTGAACTCTTGGCGATCTGCGCGATGTTTGAAATTTCCATAGAGCCGGTCGATAGAAAAAACATCGCCGCGCCGAATGCGAAAAAGCCCGATCCCAGCGCGCCCATTATGAAGTATTTTAGCGCCGCTTCGACCGATCTGGCGCGGTTGTGAAGCGCGATTAGCGTATAAAGCGCCAGCGAGCCCGTCTCAAGCCCAACGAGGATCATCATTAAATTTTCGCTCGCGACCATAAACTCATAGCCCACGAGCACGAATAAAAACAGCACGAAAAACTCCGCCGTGTGGTACTCGTGCGCGCTTCTTGCGCCCAAAGACAGAAAGATGAAAAATATCGAGCCTGCGAGCATGATAAGCATCGATAGCGTCGCGATTCCGTCCACCAGCATCACGTCGAAAAGCCCGCGTATGCCGCTGTTGTATCCAAAAACGAGCCCGAAGCCCAGAGCTAGCGCCAGTATCGTGATGACGGCGTAAAATTTATACGATAGCGTGCGCGCAAAAAGCGAAACCGCGAGCATCAGCAGGGCAAATCCTCCGAGTATCGCCATAGGTGCGATCGAGGCTAAATTTAAAAGATTATTTTGCATCGCTTCTTACCTTAAAATTTGCTTTTTCCATATAGGCGCGAGTCGCGGTTTGAGAGGCTTTGTTAAACATCAACTCAAGGCTTTGCGTCACGCTGGGCTCGATGCTCTTTAACATCAGATTCGGCGCGACGCCGAGCACTACGACCAGCACGCAGATCGGGACGATAGAGCAAAGCTCGGTTCTGTTTAGATCGCGTAGCTTTTTATTCTCCTCATGCACGAGCGCGCCGAAGAAGGTCTTTTTATAAAGATTCATCGAATAGATCGCGCCCATTATGATGCCGAGTCCGCCCAAAAGCGCATAGCTAAAGCTGATCTTAAAAATCCCCGCAAGACTTAGGAATTCTCCCACGAAGCCGATGGTAAGCGGAAGGCCTATCGAGCCTAGCAGCACGACGCAAAAACAAAACGCATAAAGCGGCATCACCCGCGCAAGCCCGCCGAATTCGCTAAAAAGCTTCGTGTGCCTGCGGTCGTATAAAAAGCCTACGAGCATAAAAAGCCCGCCGCTCACGATACCGTGGCTTATCATCAAAAATACCGCGCCACTCATTCCTTCGCGGCTCATTGAAAAAATTCCAAGCATTATGACGCCCATATGCGCGATCGAGCTATAAGCGATAACCTGTTTGATATCCTTTTGCGCAAAGGCGATAAAGCTTGCATAGATGATCATAACGATCGCTACGGCGCACATCATCCCGCTAAAATAGACGCTCGCGTCGGGAAATAGCGGTAGCGAAAATCGCACGAAGCCGTAGGTACCCATCTTAAGAAGCACCGCGGCAAGCAGAACCGAGCCTATCGTAGGGGCCTGCCCGTGCGCGTACTGAAGCCAGGTATGAAAAGGAAAGCAAGGCGTCTTGATCGCAAAAGCGACCGAAAATGCCAAAAATAGAGGAATTTGCGTACTAAGCGGCAGCGATAGGCTCTGCCAGTTTAGGATATTAAAGCTATACTCGCCCGTAGCCTCGTGATAGAAATAGCTCATCGCTACGAGTCCTACGAGTAGAAACATCGAACCGAGGAAGGTGTAGATGAAAAATTTCACCGCGGCGTAAATTCTCTTGCCGCTGCCCCACGCGCCGATGATGTAGAGCATAGGAATTAGCGAAAGCTCCCAAAAGATGTAAAACAAAATCGCATCCAGCGCCACGAAAACGCCCACCATCGTCATCTCTAAAAACAAAATGCAGATGATTAAATTTTTGGCGCGCTCTTTAATGCTTAGACTAAGCAGCGCCAAAAATGTAACCAGCGTGCTTAGGATCACTAAAAACAGCGAAATTCCGTCCACTCCGATGAAGTAGTTGATGCCGTATTCGCTTATGAAAGGGTGCAGCACGCTAAACGCGATGCCGTCCACCGGCTCGTAGAGTATCCACAAAACGAGCGAAAGCACGAACTCTATAAAGCTCATCGTAACGGCGTAGGTCTTAATGCTCGCTTCGTCGATCAAAAAGCCTAAAACCGCAGCTACCGCCGGAAAAAATATAACCAAACTTAAAAAGTATTCCATGCCCACCTCACAGCGCAAACGCCAAAATCAGCAAAATGAAAGATCCCAAAACCATCCACCTTAAATTTGCGCTCAAATCTCCGCTATTGCTTGCGCGATCCGCTCCTTCACCGCCTTTTACCGCGATGCGAGCGATCAGATCAACGCTGGCGTCTATGATCGCGCCGTCGCATTTAGCGCAGATCTCGCTAAGCTTAGCGTATCCGCGCACGATCACGCGCTCGTAAATTTGCGGGACAAAATACTGCGCGATCAAAATTTTATAAAATTTGCAGTTCTTTAAATTTTGGCTAAATTTGCCCTTGCCGTATGTCCAAATCGTGCCGATCGCCACCGCGCTTATCATCGCTAGCGTTATGGCGATCAAAATTACCTCCACGCCGTGCGGGATCGAAGCTTTAAAGCCCGGCAGTATGCTAAGCACGAACTCAGCAAAATCGTGCTCGAAAAAGCCCGCGATCACCGCAGGCACGGCTAATACGCCCATCGCGATGAGGGCAAAGCCTTTCGCCTCGTGTGGATGGTGGGTAAATTTTTGCTTGCCGAAAAACACGAGCATTATCAGACGCACGCTGTAAAACGTCGTCATCGCAGCGCCCGCAAACAGCAGCGCCCAGATAAAATACGCGTCCGCGCTCCACGCCGCTTCCAAAATTTTATCTTTTGAGAAAAAGCCCGCGAACGGATAAAATCCGCAAAGCGCGAGCGAGCCTATGCACATCAAAATCGCCGTAGGCCGCATAAATTTATATAATCCGCCCATATTTTGGATATTTAGATCATCCTTCATCGCGTGCATTACGTTGCCCGCGCCCAAAAATAGAAGCGCTTTGAAAAACGCATGCGTCGCCAGATGAAATAGCGCAATCCAATACGCCCCGAGCCCTGCGGCTACGAACATATAGCCAAGCTGCGAAAGCGTGGAGTAGGCGATGATTTTTTTAAGATCGTTATGAACCAGCGCCATCGACGCCGCAAAGACCGCCACAAAAGCGCCCAAGCAGACGATAAAGCCGCTTACTTCGGGCGCGAGCGCGAAAATCGCGTTTGCGCGGATTACCAGATAAACGCCTGCCGTAACCATCGTCGCTGCGTGAATAAGCGCGGACACGGGCGTCGGACCTGCCATCGCGTCGGCAAGCCAGGTATGGAACGGAAACTGCGCGCTCTTGCCCATCGCACCGATAAATAAAAGTGCGGCGATCAGAGTTAAAATTTCAGGCTCCAAGCTCGCTGCGTTCGCAAATACCACCTCGTAGCGCAACGAGCCGAAATTTAAATAGATCAGAAAAATTCCAAGCAACATCCCAAGGTCTGCGATGCGGTTCATTATGAAAGCCTCGTTGGCGCACCAGCTGTAATTGCTCCTATCATACCAAAAGCCTATTAGCAGCCACGAGCAGAGTCCGACCCCCTCCCAGCCGATAAAAAGTCCTAAAAAATTATCGCTCGTTACCAAAACCAGCATCGAAAAAACGAAAAGCCCCATGAAGCTGAAAAATTTAGCGAAGTTTTCGTCATCCCACATATAGTAGATCGAATACACGTGCACGACGCTGGAAACGATGCCTACGACCACCATCATTACCGAACTTACGCTATCTATGAGAAAGCTAAATTTTGCGTCCAAAAATCCGGTGCTTATGAAATCGGCTAAGCTTACGCTGATTAGGCGGTTGTCAGAGACGAGCTCCATCAAAGCAAGCGACGCGATAGTGCTTAAAATCACCAGCGCCGAGCAGACTACGCCAATAAACATCTTATCTTTGGCGCGAATGAAAACGCCTGCGAAGATCGCCGAGGCAAGCGGTGCGAAAAGGGCGATTAAGAGCCATACAAAAACGGTATCAAGCATCCGGCCCATCCTTAGAAGGATTTTTAAAATTTACGAAACTGTCAAGTTCGATGCTGCCCGTTTTCTTATACCACAAGATGAGCAGCCCAAGCCCCACGGCCATCTCGCTCGCGGCGATCGCTACGATGAAAAGCGCAAAAATTTCGCCGTTTATGTTGTCGTAAAATTTCGCCACGGCGACGAGGGCCAAATTTGCGGCGTTTAATAAAATTTCGCTCGAAAAAAAGAGCATTATTAAATTCCGTCGCTTCATCATACCCGCAAGCCCGAGCCCAAACATCATCGCAGCGACGATCAGATAGTGATTTAGACCCATTTTACCCCTCGCTCTCTTCGTATGTCAGACTCGCGTCCATCTGCTTATGTGCAAGCACGATAGCGCAGATCATCGCCACGAGCAGCATCACGGCGGCAAGCTCGAAAATCGCCAGATATTTTGTAAAGATAATCATCCCAAGCGCCTCGGTATCGTCGGTGTTTAAAATTTTAAGCGTTTCTACGTTGTTCGCAACCACCGCGCCGAGCACGATAATCACGAGCAAAAATGCAATCACGCCGCTAAGTGCGAAAAATAGCCTTGCGCCCTTTTTCGGCTCGCTTACGTTTTTATCCGCACCCAAAAACATCAGCGCGAAGCCGTAAAGCACGATCACGGCGCCCGTGTAAACTATGATCTGCACCACGCCTAAAAACTCCGCATCCAGCAAGAAGAAAAATCCGCTCATAAAAACCATGCCGCCGGCCAGCGCGCTAAGGGCGTAAAGGACGTTTTTGCTAAAAACGCTGATACCGAAAAGCGCCAGGCAAACCGCGCTGAAAAAATAAAATGCAAGCGTTTGTATCATTGCTCCTCCCCCTGCGCTGAGGAATCCGGCGCGGAACTTTGCGTAGAATTCTCAGCGTCCGCGGCGGAATTCTTTTTGGAATTTGCCTTAGATTTTTTACCTCGCCCGGCAGAATTTCCCGCGTCTTGTGGAACGAAATTTTCTTTGGAATTCTCCAAAGAATCGTCGTCCGTAGCGAAATTCTTTTTAAAATTTTCCGCAGAATCGCCGACAGAATTTTCAGGGTGCGACGCAACGGAACTCTCTTTAGAATTTTCCGCCAAATTTTTACTATCCGTGGCGGAATCTTCGGCGCTTTGAGAGATGGGATTTTCTTTGGAATTTCGCTGCGAATCGGGCGCGAAATTTTGAGCGTCCGTAACGGAATTTTCTTTAGAATTTTCGGCGTCCGCGGCGGAGCTTTCCTTTAAGCTCGCCAGCTTGGTATTTTGTCGCTCGGCTAAAATTTCGCCGCTTAAGCCAGCACCCTTTGAAAATAAAATTTTATCGTTAGCGGCGCCCTCTTTTTTAGAGCTTTCCGCGGCGCTATTTTTTAAATTTGAATCCGCGCTCTTTAAGCTTAGCTCATCGCTTGCGGCGTCGCTTTTTATATAAGCGTTCGGCGTCACCTTGATCCGCGCGCCTGCGTTTTCATCCAGGCTACCATAGCCTGCAAACTCCTGCGCCGCGCCGTTTAAACATAAATTTTCACCGCGAATTAAAAGATCCTCTTTAAATCCGTAATACGCGCGCTGTTCGCTCGCAAGCTCATATTCACAGCCGTGCACGATAGCGATCTCGGGGCAGACGTCCGCGCAGAGCCCGCAATAGACGCAGCGCCCTAAATTTATCGAATAGTTATCTACCTTTTTGCGGCCGTCGGCGCCGAGGCTGGTCTCCATCGCGATACAGTTTGCCACGCAGATCTTCTCGCACAAGCCACATCCGATGCAGCGTTCGCTGCCGCTTTCAAGCAGGCGCATAAGCTTGTGCACGCCACGGTATCTAGGCGGCATGACAAATTTTTCCATAGGATACCGAAGCGTATGCGAGCCGCCGCGCTTAAACATATTTTTTAGCACCACCCACAGCCCCACGAAAAGCTCGCCGCTAAAGGTGCGGGTTAGGAATCTGCGAAACTTATCGCCGCCGGATTTAATAGGGGCTCGTTTATCGATCTGGGCGTATCTTGCCATCGCAACCCTCCTTAAACGATCGCTAGCGCCGTAATTAGCACGCAAGCAAGAGCTAGCGGCATGCAGACTTTCCAGCAAAGCCCCATCAGCTGATCGGGGCGCAGATGCGGCCACGCCGCGCGCGCCCATAGGAAGCAGAAAAACACGAGGCTTGATTTTAATACCATCATAATGCCGCCGGGGATAAACCAAAACGCGTTAAATCCGCCCAAAAACAGCAGCGTCGTAACAACTGAGTAGGTTATGATATTGGCGTACTCGCCGATAAAAAACATACCCCAGCGCATTCCCGAATACGCCGTACCCGCGCCCGCTACGATCTCGGTTTCGTTTTCGGTAAGGCATAGCGGCGTGCGGTTGCACTCTACAAAGGCTGCGATAAGAAAGAGCGCGAAGCAGACGGGCTCTTTCCAGATAAACCACTTATCAATGCCGCCGCTTTGCGCGCTTACGATGTCGATGAGCGAGAGCGAGCCCGTGATCATCACGATAGGGATTAGGCTAAGCCCGTTTATCACCTCAAAGCAGGTGATCTGCAAAAACGCGCGAAACGCGCCTATAGTGCCCCATTTATTGTAGCTCGCAAGCCCTCCGATCAGCAGTCCGTAAACGCAGGTGCCGCTAGCCCCGAGTAGGAATAAAATTCCCACATTTATATCGCTTAAAATCGGCTGTATAGTCCGCCCGCCGATAGTAAACTCCGGCAGCAGCGGCACTACCGAAAGCGCCACGAAAGCTCCCGTAGCCGAGATTATCGGTGCGATTTTAAAAAGAAGCTTATTTGCCCGCGCAGGGATCGCGTCCTCTTTGGTAAAAAGCTTTATCATATCCGCACCCACCTGCAAAAGCCCAACAGGCCCGACCATAGAGGGCCCGATCCTGCGCTGCATAAAGGCAAGTACCTTGCGCTCGGCATAGGTCGCAAGCCCCGAGAGCAGCGCGATGACGGCTAAAATCACGAGCGCCTTTAAGACGGTGGCTACGAAATAAAATGCACTATCGCTCATCTGCCCTCTCCTTTGGAATTTGAAATTTTCTCGATTTTTACAATGGCGTAGCGCGAAGTTTTGAAAAATATCTCGCCGCGCAGTTTCTCGTCAAAATACGGCAGATACGCGCCGCTAAAGCCTGGATCGATCTTTACGCTAGCGACGATTTCGCGCTTTAAGCTTACGAGCCTGTTTTCGCCGCTTTCGCTATTTTCATTACCGGCACCGCCGGCTTTATGCGCGGCACTTGCGCGATCCGTTTTTTTCGCATGAGCAGCACCGCTTTTATCATTAGCGGCACTAGTTTTGCCTGCGCCGCTAGTTTTTTCATCATTGCTCGCGCCGTCTGCTTTGTAAATTTTAACGACGTCGCCCGCGCTCACGCCCAAGCTTTCGGCGATGCCAGAGCTTAGATATAGTGCGCCCGCTTCGCCCAGTCCGCTGCTTGCGCCGCTAAATTTATTGAATTGATGCAGCGGATTTGCCTCATAGATTAAAATTTCGCCCTCGCCTGCTCTAATCGGCGCGGAAGGCGAAATTTCAAACTCCTCCTCGCTAGTGGCAAACTCCTCATTTCGCAGCTCATATCCGCGGTGGTTTGCGCCGCCGTTGTCGTAAAAATTTTCTAAATCGTCAAATTTAACCTGCTCAAAATCTGCGCCCAAGTTTGACGTATAGCTGATCGCGTGTTCCGCGCAAACTCCCAGCGCACAGGCGATGTCGTTTAGCTCATATCCGCCATAATCAAGCGCCGCATTCGTAGGCACTACGCGCTTGTCGTAGTTCGTGAATGTGCCCTCCTGCTGCACCAAGCTAGGTGCGTCCAGATCGGCTTCCAGCACGCCAAAGCTTATATCGCCCGCTTCGTTGTAGCCTAGCGTCTCACCCGCGCTCATTTGCGCACTAAGCTCACAGATGAGCGCGACGCCAAGGCTGTTCGTGCGCGGCGGCACCACTAGCACTTTTAGCGGCGTGTAGCGCTGCACCAAACCCGCTAGGCGCGCGAGCGTGGCGCTATTTGGCGTGCGGATAAAATCCTCGCCGATGATAAGCGAAAAACTTTCCTTTTTAGCCAAAAGCTCATCCACTTTCTGCTCGTCCATCCTGAGTGCTGCGGCAAAATTTGAAATTTTACTTTCCGCGGGATTCTCAGAATTCTGCGCGGAATTTTTTGTGGGATTTTCAGTGCCGTCCGTGCTTGCGGAATTTTCGGCACCGCTCGCACTCGCAACGTTCCCAGCGCCATTTGCCTCCGTAGAATTCTCAAGATTTTGCGAATCTGCGGATTTCTCGTATAAATCTTCCTTCGCCGCTGCGCGCGAAATTTTAAATTCCGCCGCGAGTTTCGCATCCAGCCACTCAGGCAGATTGCGTCCGAATTTCTGCAAGATCCAAAGCAGGATCTGCGCCTCCAACCCCGCAGCGTGCGGCTGATAGATAAAATTTTTGCCAAAGCCCTTAATGCCCTCGTCGCAAAACGGATGAAAATAGATCCCGCTTGCCTTATTTAGCTTGCAGGCGCTATTTACCGCATAGCCCAGATTTGGAGCGTCGCTTCGCAAAAATGTGCCGCAAACGACGATGAAATCGCTATTTTTAATCGCATGCGAATCCGCATTATAAAATTTCGTGCCGCTAAGCTTTGAAAATTCGCGCAGGAATTTTTGATAGGCAAGCGCTTCGTCGTTGATCAAAGCGAGTTTAAATTTTTGACGCAAAAGCTCTAAAATCCGAGCTTCCTCATTGGTGATGAAGCTATTAAATTTAATATTTTTGATCTCGCCGTCCTCGATGCCGCGCACGATGCGGTTAAAAACCGCATCGTTTTTGCTCGCCCGTTCGTTTGAAAAATCCCAGCCGAAGCGCGCTCCTGCATGCAGAACGCTAAAATTTATGTCGCTACTAACGCGATAAATTCTTTCACGTGCGTCGCCTATACCGCGGCGCTTGACCTCGTAATAAAGCAGCTCGCAGTCGCTGCTGTGCGGATTGGAAGCGGGGATTTGGCGCAGCTCCCAGGCGTTTGAAACATATTTAAACGCGCTCTCTACCAGAGCCCCAGTCGGGCAGACCGCCGCGCTCTCGCCGTAGTTTACGCAATCATCCTCATCGTTAACCCGCGCGATTAGGCTTTTTTGCAGCTTGTTCCACACGGCGTAGGCGTCTTTTGGCATCGCGTCCTTTTGCTCCTTACTCGGCGCGTCTCCGCCGCGCGGAACGAGCTTAAACGCATCTACGCCCAAGCGGTCTTTCGCGGCGGTGATACAGCGCTCGCAAACGATGCAAAGGCTAGGATCGTAGCTCAAATATCCCCAATCCTGCACCTCGCGCGCTGTATCGCGGATAGCATAGCTTTGGGCATTTGTGCGCATCAGATGGGCTAAATTTTGAAGCTCGCACTCGCCGCTTTGATCGCAAACCCCGCACGCCATCGGATGGTTGATGCAATAAACCTGCGTAATCGCCTCGCGCTCGGCGTCGATCTCGGGGCTGCGGCTGTAGATGACCATGCCGTCTTTGGCTTTGGCGTTGCAGCTATAGACGCGCTTGCCGTCCGCTTCGACCATACAAAGCCTGCATGCGAGCGTCGGCGTACCGCCGCTTAGATAACAAAGCGCTGGGATAAAAACGCCGCAGCGACGCGCGACCTGCAAGATATACTCGCCCTCGTCGCACTCGCAAGCTTTACCGTCGATTGTGATCTTTGCCATTTTAAACCTTAGAAATTTCTGCGAGTTCGAAATTATAACCGCCAAAGCCCTGCCCGCTCGAGCCCAAAAGCGCGATCGTGCCCTTTAGCTCCTCATCCAAAATAAATTCTTTTTCCAAATTTAAATGCGGCGTTTTGATGCGGACGCGATCGCCGCCCTTGATCTTTGCGACCATGCAAAAATACCTTCCGCCGATTAGTCGGTCGTTCGCATCGTGTTTGAAAACCACGGCACCGTCGAAATTCTCAGGTTCTTTAAGGGGGCTTAAATTTAACCGCTCTTGTGCGCCCAAATCCGCTCGCTCGCCGCGTAAATTTAAAATTTTAACCTCGAACTTCGCCGCTATGAGAGATAGAAAGGCTTTGATATTTTCGGCGTCGGGATGGGTTTTAATAAGCGCATCGTCGATCAATAGCGCGTCGCAGCCTCCCTGTAAAAACTCCGCGATCTGCTCGATCTCCTCCTCGCCCACGCTGCTTTCGCCGCTTAGATACTCCAGATCCAGATCCGCGAAATAGGGCTCGTCGCAAAAACTAGCGCAGATTAGCGCCAGCACGAAGCTTTGCGCGCCGATCTCGCATTTTATCAGCTCGCCCGGAAGATGCGGATCTTGCAGCGGTGATACGCTTAAAATTTCAGCGCTCTTAAAACCTTCTGCGAGCGCGGGATTTTGAAGGCTAAGCAGCGACGCGAAATTTAAAATTTTCATCCTCTTCCCTTTTTGGCGACGACCATCCAATCGACTTGGTTATAGCGTATCGAGCTTAAAAGCGTGGAATTTAGCCCCTCCACCAGATCGGCGCTCTTTTGAACCGCGCTGAAATCGCCCATCTCAAACATAAAGATCATCGTCTCGCCGCGAGCGGAATTTTTTAAAATTTCGCCCATGCGGTTTAAAAATTTATCGCCCAGATGTCTCAAATCGTAGCGTTTCATCGATCCACCTCGCCTAAAATGATATTCGTGCTGCCGATGATCGCCGCGGCGTCGGCAAGATACTGCCCGGGTAAAATTTCCTCATAGACCGCGCAATGCCAAAAGCTCGGCGTGCGGATCTTAAGGCGATACGGGCGGCTTTCGCCCATCGAGCGGATATAAAATCCAAGCTCGCCCTTAGGACTCTCGCTCGCGGCGTAAATTTCGCCCACGGGCGGGCGCAAACCCTGCGTAACCAGCACGAAATGCTGCATCAGCGAGTAGTTTTGCGTCATGATCTGCTCTTTGCTCGGATTTACGTAAGCGGGATCGATCGCTAAAATTTGCGGATCGCTTAGCGGATAGTGCTTCGCACACTGGCGCAAAATTTTAAGGCTCTCGCGCATCTCCGCCATATAACACTTATAGCGCGCGTAGCAATCGCCCTCGCTCGCATACGGTACGTCGAAATCAAGCTCGTCGTAGATGAGATAGGGCTCTTCTTTTCGGATATCCCACGCATGCCCGCTAGCGCGCAGCGTTACTCCGCTACAGCCGCAGCTAAGAGCCGCTTCGTGCGAGATCACGCCCACACCTTCGGTTCGCATCAGCCAAATTCTATTGGTATCGAGCATATCTTCAAGCTCTTTAATATCGCTTGGAAATTCGTCGCAAAATTTCAACATCTCCTCTATCCAGCCCGCAGGCAGGTCCAAAAATACGCCGCCGATTTTGATATTATTGTGCGTAAGGCGCGCGCCGCAGTATTTCTCGATCAGATCGAGTACGAACTCGCGCGAGCGAAAACAGTAGAGAAATACCGTCATCGCACCGATATCAAGCGCGTGCGTCCCCAAAAACAGAAGGTGCGAGCTGATGCGATTAAGCTCAAGCAAGATTGTGCGGATGATCTGCGCGCGGCGCGGCACTTCGATGCCGCAAAGCTTCTCGACCGCGGCGCAAAAGCCGTAGTTGTTCGAGCCCGATGCGACGTAATCGATGCGGTCGGTTACGGGGACGAACTCCGCGTAGATCATATTTTCGGCCATCTTTTCGATGCCTCGGTGCATATAGCCCACGCCCGGACGCGCTCGCACGATGCGCTCGCCGTCAAGCTCCAGCACGAGCTTTAGCTGGCCGTGCGCGCTTGGATGCTGCGGACCGAAATTTAAGATCATATTCGCGCCATCGCGCTCGTACTCGATGTTTTCGAAAAACGGTCTTAGCTTGCTTGGATTTTGCATTATTTTCTCTTTGTGATGATCTTGTAAATTCCGCGTTTAGCGCGTTTTACGAAGCGCACGCCGCCCTCTTCCTGATATTCTTGTAAAATTTTTTCTTGCAGCCGCGGCTCGCCGTAACCGCTCTCGTGATAGAGCCGCGTAAAGTTAAAGGTATCCTTTTCATCTACGAATGCGGAATTTCGGTTTTCTTCGCCGATCCGCTCGCGCGCGCCGACCCCAAAAATTTTATCCACCTCGTACCACTTGGCAAACTCGTCTCCTTGCAACGGATAGGACTTTAAAAGCGGGTGTCCGAACCAATCATCGGGCATTATTAGGCGCGCCAGGTTCGGATGAGCCTCTATCCAAACGCCCATCATATCGTATAGCTCGCGCTCCGCCCAGTTCGCGCTTTTGTAGATGCCCGCAGCGCTTTGCAAAAAGCTCTCGTTCGGCACGAAGCACTTTAGCCGCGCGCGGCGCGCTCTTTTGATATCCAAAAGCTGATAAAAAACCTCAATGCCGCCGCGAGCCTCGGTAAAATCCACGCCGCTTAGCTCGCATAAAATTTCATATCCGGCGCTCTTAAGCGCACGCAACGCCGCTAAATTTTGCGCAGGCTCCACGTAGAGTACGAGAGTGTTAAATTCTACGTATGAGTTTAAAATTTGAACGCCTTCAAGCGCGTCCAGATCGTCTTTGAAATCGCTCTCGTTTGCGCTGGATTTCGGCGTCTCCTCGGGGATGAAAAATCTGTCTTTGTAGTAATTTTTTTTACTCTGATTCCCTTTGGGATTAAATTTTCTCATCAGATCAGCCTTTTTGCTTTCTGCGCGCGGCGCGGGGTTTGAGAGCGGATCTTTTTTTGCAGCACCATCATCGCAAACTGTAGCGTCTCGGGGCGCGGCGCGCAGCCGGGCAGATAGATATCCACGGGCACTATGCGGTCGCAGCCCTGCACCGTAGCGTAGGTATTAAACATCCCTCCGGTATTGGCGCAGCTGCCCATGCTGATGACCCATTTGGGCTCGGGCATCGCGTCGTATAAGCGGCGCGTAAACTCGGCGTGCTTTTTACTAAGCGTGCCTGCGATTATCATCACCTCCGACTGCTTTACGCTTGCGCGAAATATCGTGCCGAAGCGGTCAAAGTCAAATCTGCCCGCGCCCGCGGCCATCATCTCGATCGCACAGCACGCAAGCCCGTACGTCATCGCCCACAAAGAGTTACTCCTGCCCCACGCGATCAGCTTATCGACGGTGGTGAGAACTACGGGAAGCCCGTTTTCGCGCGCGTAGTTTATCTTATGCTCTGCCAATTTAGCGCTCCTTTTTTCCAGGCGTAGATGAAACCGATGCCTAATAATATAATGAAAAACGCCATCTCCACGAGCCCGAACACGCCTAAAATTTTAAAATTTACCGCCCACGGAAACATAAAGATAATCTCGACGTCAAAAAGTATGAAAAGCACGGCTATCAAAAAAAAGTGGGAGTTCATTCGGTTGGGCTGTTTGACGGCCTCGGGGCCGCTTTCGTAAATTTCGCCCTTTAGCCGCTCGTCGCGCCTATCTGCCAAACGCGAGCCTACCAAAGAGGATAGTTTAACGATGAGCGAAAAGACGCAAAAAGCCAGGATTAGCATTACGAATATTCCGAAATATGGGCTTTGCAGCGGAATTCTAGACATTTTTCGCCTCGGTTTTAAAATTTAATGTGGATTGTAACGAAGTATTGATTTAATAAAGCTTAGCGCGCGCCACTAAATTCGCTTTTAAAATTAAAATTTATATACCTCTCTCGTGCGATTTAGTGGGGATTAAGGCGCGTGTGGTAAAATTTCGCGGATTTTAAGGGAGAGCTATGAAATCTAGCAAGATAAGTCTCATTTTCTACGGCATATTCTGCGGCGTAACAATCTATTTTCTTATCTGGGGATTCGGTTTTATAGGAAGCGGCGATAAAATGCTATTTTTAGTTTCGGTATTTTTGGGCATCTTTATGGCCTTTAATATCGGCGGAAACGACGTGGCAAATTCCTTCGGCACTAGCGTCGGAAGCGGCACTCTTAGCATCGCGCAAGCCCTTTGTATCGCGGCGGTATTTGAAGCAAGCGGCGCGGTAATCGCAGGCGGCGAAGTAACCTCGACGATCCGCAGCGGCATAATCGATCTTAGCAAAATGGACGTGCATCCTAGGGATTTTATCTATGTAATGATGAGTGCGCTTTTCGCAGCGGGAGCGTGGCTGCTTTTTGCCAGCAGAAAGGGTTTGCCTGTATCCACTACTCATGCGATCATCGGCGGTATCGTGGGCTCGGGACTTACGCTAGGCGCCCTGCTTAATACCGCAGAGACTTCCGCATTGTGGCTCGTGCAGTGGGATAAGATCGGCAAAATAGCGATCTCTTGGGTGCTCTCGCCGATTTTGGGCGGAGTGATCTCCTTTGGAATTTTCTGGCTAATCAAACATTATATTTTGGATTACAACCGCTACGCTCAAATAAAGATCGACCGCATAAAGCGCGAAAAAAAATCCCTCCGCAAATTGCACAAAAAAACCTTCGAGACCCTGGACGACATTCAAAAGATCGCCTATGCAGAAGCGCTAAATCACGATATCTACGCTATGCGCGATCCCGATTTTGACCCAAGCGAGCTGGATAGCGAGTATTATAAAAAGGTAATCGAGCTTGACGCTAAAAAAGAGAAGCTAAAATCCCACAAGGCCCTAGAGTACGGAATCCCTGCCGTAGCGGGTATCGGCGCCTTCGTAATCTCAGCGATGCTGATATTTAAGGGGCTGCATAATCTAAATTTCGGGCTTACAAATTTTTACAACTACCTCATCATCGGTATGTCGACGCTAATTACGTGGCTTTTAATGTTTATTTTCGCTAAAACCCTGCGCCGCTCAAATTTAAACAAATCCGCGTTTTTGATGTTTAGCTGGCTGCAGGTGCTCACCGCTAGCGGCTTTGCGTTTTCGCACGGCAGCAACGACATCGCAAACGCCGTGGGCCCGTTTGCCGCCATCATCGATACGATGGCTACGAATAGTATCAATCCCTCCACTCCCGTGCCGCAGCAGATTATGATAATGTTCGCAGTAGCCCTCATAGCGGGACTTTGGTTCATCGGCAAAGAGGTAATCGCCACCGTAGGCACCAATCTTACGAAAATCCACCCAGCCTCTGGCTTTAGCGCCGAGCTTGCAAGCGCCGTCGTCGTAATGGCGGCATCGGTGCTGGGGCTTCCGATCTCCTCGACACACGTGCTAATCGGTGCGATTTTGGGTATCGGCTTGGTAAATCACAGTACGAACTGGTCGCTGATGAAGCCGATCGGGCTAGCGTGGATTATCACCCTACCCGTTTCGGCGCTGCTTTCGGCGTTTGCATTCGTGCTTTTACGCCACGTATTTTAGGCTAAATTTAAAAATCCGCTCCCTGAAATTTTAAAATTTCGCAAATTTCTACGCAGGCTAAATTTTAAAATTTCACGGCGCCGAAGCGAGTAAATTTTACAGCTTCTATTGCGACCGCACACCGCATAAAACTCGCTCGCATCGGCACAGATTTTGCCCACATGCCCTGTAAAATTTAATAAAATTTTAGCTACAATCGCCCTTTGAAATTTAGGAAAGCTATGAGTAAATTTGAAATTTTCAGATCGACCCTCCCCGTGATGATGGGCTACGTGCCGCTGGGGCTGGCGTTTGGCATCTACGGCATTAGCCAAGACCTGCCCGTATGGGCGCTGGCGCTAACCTCGCTGCTGATATACGCAGGAAGCGTGGAGTTCGTGCTGATCGCCTTCATCGTAACCCACGCCTCGCTCGTAGATACCTTCGTCGTGGCGTTTTTGCTAAATTTTCGCCATTTTTTCTACACGATGTCGCTGCTGGACGAGCTGCGCTTCGTGCGTCATAAAATTTACGCCGTATATGCCCTTACGGACGAAACCTTTGCTCTGCTAAAAGCGCACGCTTTTTTGCGCCCCGAGGAGCTTAGCGGCAAGCAGCCCGTAACGCCGCAAAGACTAAAAGAGCTTGATCTGCTCTATAATCTAACCGCGGTTTTAAATCAATCCTACTGGGTTGCGGGCGTCGTTGCAGGGGCTGTTTTGGGAGCAAACTTAAAGCTTGATTTTAGCGGGGTCGAGTTTAGCCTGACGGCGCTTTTTGCGATTCTAACCTATGAGGTTTTCAAAGCAAATCCGCAATATAAAGTGCTATTTCTGGGCTTTGCCTGCGCGTTTGCGGGGCTTTTTATCTTTCCTACAAAATACTTTTTATTCGGCACTCTGATTTTCGGCACAGCGGTATTGCTGCTCTTTCGCAAATACTTCGAGCGACCTTCGCACGCGGGACGCAGGCTGCGAAAGTTCCTAAAAAGGAGCAGGTAGTGGAAATTTTGCCCTATATCTTTCTAGCCTCGATCGCTACGATTTTGACGCGATTTTTGCCGCTGCTTCTTTTTAAGAAAAAGACTGCGAGTCCAAATCTGGCGTATCTGCAGAAAAACTCCGGACTTTTGATAATGGTCGTTTTGACGATCTATGCGCTTAAGACGATGCTGCCTAGCTTTTCGGGCGAGCGGACTTTTAGCGCAGACGTGCTGCAAACGGCAGCGCTGATACTTTGCCTGATTATGGCGTTTGTCGTGCATGCTAAATTCCGCAATTCGCTCGTTACGATAGCGCTTCCTACGCTAATATATATGGCGGCGCTACGCTTTTTATTGAATTATTGATAAATTTATAAGTTAGTTTTCGATAAACTTCAAAAATTAATTTTTAAGTTTAAAAAAGGTTAAAGTTTTATGAATTTTATCAGTCAAATGGTGCATAGCTTCGCCAAAAAATACGCCGCCGAAACTATGCAAAAATCCCTATACAACTCCCTTAGAATCGACATCACGCAGGAAAATATCGCTAAAATTCCAAATCCCGATAAAAAATATATGCTCTACATGCACGTGCCATTCTGCCACACGTTTTGCCCGTACTGCTCCTTTCACAAATACGCCTACGAGCGCGGAGCGTGCAAGGCGTATTTCGGCGCGCTACGCACCGAGATGCAGCGCACGAAGGACGCGGGCTACGACTTTGAGACGCTTTATGTCGGCGGCGGCACGACGCTTATCGACGAGGATGAGCTAGCGCGCACGCTGGAGCTTGCCAAGTCGCTTTTTAGCATCAAAGAGGTCTCGTGCGAGAGCGACCCTAACCACATCGAGCCTGAGAGCTTGCTGCGATTTCGCGGGCTGATAGATCGCCTAAGCGTGGGGGTGCAGAGCTTTGATGATGATATTTTACGCAAAGCTTCACGCTACGACAAATTCGGCTCGGGCGAAATTTTGCAAGAAAAGCTATCCCGAGCGGTCGGAATTTTGCCGATTTTAAGCCTGGATTTGATCTTTAATTTTCCGTTTCAAACGCGCGAAATTTTACTTCGCGACATCGAAGCGGCAAAGGCGGTAAAACCGGAGCAGATCACGCTGTATCCGCTGATGAAATCGCCTTTGATGCGCGATCAAATAGCGCGAAGCCTCGGCGTTAGCAATGTAGACCGCGAGGAGGAGTTTTACTCTATCATCTGCAAGGAATTTGCAAGCTGGCGCCGCAGCAACGCATGGGCTTTCGCTCGCGAAAAATCAAATATGAGCGACGAGTACGTAGGCACAAACCACGAATACGTAGGCATCGGAAGCGGCGCGTTTAGCTTTTTAGACGGCAGGCTGCTCGTAAATGCGTTCAACCTCGAAGAGTACGCAAGCAGGGTGCGCAAAAACGAAAGCACCGTCATCGCCACTTGCGATTTTAGCAGATCCGAGCGCACAAAATACCTCTTTTTGACCGAGCTTTTCAACGGCGAGATCGATATCGCTAAATTTAACGCCGCAAACGATCTAAATTTGCGCCGCGAATTGGGCAGAGAGCTTAGCCTGCTAAGGCTTGCAGGAGCCGTGCGTATTGAGGGTGAGATCATCCACACGACGGAATTTGGCGCGTATTTGTGCCTTGTTTTGATGAAGGAATTTTACACCGGCATGGACAAGGTGCGCGCGGCGTTTCGCGACGATGCCAAGATTAAGCGCGCAAAACAGCTCATCATTATGGACGAAAGCGAATCCGCCGCAGCTGGCGCGGCAAAAGGCGAGATAGCGTCGTAAATTTTGCGCCCTGCCGCCGCTACTAGCGCTTGGACGCACCCGCGACTTAAGCGCAAATACCGTCTGGCATTTAAAACACAAACGAATTTTTGATTTCAAAATTTAGGAAACGCCGCAATGAAACGCAGAATGATCAAGCTATTCATTTTATTTCTGTTTTTTGTCCTTGTATTTGAGCTCGTCGGCAATCTTTTTAACTTCGGGCACTTCCCGTTTCATAATAGCTGCGAGGCGTTTATGATGATAAACCGCCATATAACCGGTGATTCAAACGATAGGTGCATAATGCAACTTATGGAGCAGGGCAACAAAAGAGATCTTTCGCTATATTACTATAAAACTAAATTTAATCTTGAGGAGCCATTGTCAGAGCTGGACGAAAAAGCTATAAAATTTTTAAATATTCCGAACTCGAAGATAATCACCGTAAATAAAGACGGCGTAGAAAAGAAATTTTTAATAAGCGATTAAATTTAAATAGCAAAGAAGCCCTGCTTCAATTGCAATATCAAAGCCTAACAAATTTAGAATTTTAAAATTTATAAAATTAAAGGAGGAGCAATGAATAATCTAAAACTCATACAAAACTGGTATGCTTCCAAATGCGACGGAGAATGGGAACATCAATACGGCCTTACGCTGGAAACGGTCGATAACCCGGGCTGGTGGATCGAAATCGATGGCGAGAGCGGGAAAAAGCCGATAAAAATAAATGTCGATAGAGATGACGAGGATTGGTTTTTCGTCAATGCCACGGAAAACAAACTCAAAGGAAGTTGCGGAGCCGAAAATTTAGAGGAATTATTGGAGCATGTAGTAAAATGGCTTATGGATTAAAATTTAGCAAGACAAATAAAGGAGCCTAGATGATCGAAGTCGAGATAAAAAATGAATCTTGCAAAAAGACTGAAGTTACGCTTGCAAATATCGAAATTGTTAAGGACGCCGTACAGGAATCCGCCTATAAAAGCTTTAAGGGCAGCTATCTGTTTTTTGATATTTACGGCGAGATAGATAGGGATTTTCGCGTGCTTGGAGCAATTGGCGAAGGAGATGAAAACAATATCCGAAAAATAGATCTTAAAAAATATGAAAAAAGCTCCGTAGGCGCCACCGACATATCGCAAGATATGGAGGGCGTGGAATTCTGCACCTATTTTAAGCTGGATCAAAGTGAAATTTTAAAGCAAATATTATATTATATAGCCTATGAAAGATTTGAAGGCGGCTATTACGCAAAGGGTAAATTTATAGGCAAAAACAGCGGCGATCTTGTTTTTATCGGCATCTGCGGCGATATAAAAAATTGCGCCGAAATAAAGAGCGTCGATTTAGATGAAATACTAAAAAGTATGCCTAAACTCTCGGAATCAAATAATTTTTATATTAGCGAGTTTATATGAGATCAACCAAACAGATCGATGAGGTAAATTCTATCGCCAACCGATTAAATTTAAAAAGGAGATACTATGAAATTTAAAATTTTAAAACCGAATGAACTATACGGCTGGGTTTTTAACAAAGATGAAGAACTTTATAAGGCTTTAGGATTTGATTGCTGGATGGATTCGTTTATTCGCATATTAGCTCAAATTCCCGGTACCAGAAAAAAAGATATTTTGGATTACCTTGAATATGAAATCTTTGATTGGTACGAATGGTTTGAACTACATTGGATTATCCAAAGCGACTATAAGCTAGCGGACGAAGATAATCCTGAAATTTCAGCCTATCCGACATACGCGGGAGAATACTTCGGAGTAATGGGACAGCTATTTTTAGGGGGTATGATAGACTTCGGCATAGAGGGCGAAAATTTAAGAAAGAAATGGGCTGACTTCGATACGAATTTATCCAAGATCGATCTAGGGATGTCGCTTTATGAGAAGTGGATCTATTTTAGAGATAATTTCTTTTTTGGGTATAAATTTTTAGAGGAGGATAACATAACTCCCAAAGCAGAGATAACCTGGAAAAATCCCGATACCTGGAGTAGATTTAGCCACTGGATGTGTATGACTAAGGCGGGCAAAGAGTATCGTGATAAAATTTTAAAGCCGAGGCTTTATGAAAAGTATAAAGATGTGAGTATAGAGGTGTAATTTAGCGATTACAAATAACGAAAAATTTATTATGAACATGTTTAATCTAGCAAGCAAAAAGGACTTCAAATGACCATCTTACCAATATCAACCTTCGACAATGACTTACAAAGAGGCGATATTATAAAATTTAACGACGATGAGCTTATGGTCTGCGATGAGCGCTGTTTCTGGACAGAAAATCCTTGCCTTTTAAATTTAAAAGATAACAGATATTTTGAGCTTTCTGATGAGATGCTATCAAGCAAAGCGGGGTTTGTAGTGGATAAGGGGCAATTGATTCGTAATTTAGCAAATTTCGGCATCAATGCGATCCCCCAGGAGGTATTTATATGCTCCGATAATTACCTTAGTAGCGATGAACTGAAAGATTACAAAGAAGACTGCGACGAAACAATCCCCGGTTTCAGACTGATAAAACCTAGGGATAAATTTGGACGCAATAGACGCATAAAGAGGAATCTAATGAAAAAATTTAGTATTCCTCTATTGAAATTTCGCGGAAAGATCGAGGTCGGAGATATTATCGAATGTAGAAAATCCTGCTATCCATACGAGAAAAATGTAAATTTTGTCGTAGTAAAAGCAAAAGACGATGATGGAGTAAATTTTATAAAATTGATCGTAATTAGCGGCTACAAGGCAGGTTTATGGGTTCTGCCGTTTTTATTTAAAACAGATAAAAATATGGTAGAAGCGGACTGGCTAATTAAAAATTGGAAATATATTTTTTATAGGTGCTGTGATATAAGGCACACCTACGTAAATTTGCAAAACCGAAAGGAGGTTTTAAATTTTACCGATAAAGAGTTGGAAAATTTTATAAAAATAAAGCGAAAGAGATTAAAATTTAAAAATAAGAAGTGATATAATGCCTCGCCAATCGACATTATCAATATATACGGGCAAGAATACACACAAGGAGAAAATATGGTTAAAGTATTAAAATTTATAATTTGCACTGTAGTAGTTTTGTTATTATTTATAATTTATGAAAGTACTTTGTGTGCAAAGTGCGATTATACGTTTTTTGTAGAGGAGAGGCTTATGGGTAGATTATTGATAGCAATCGATACAAATGATATAAATTTAGTAAGATATGTTGCCGTCCAGGGCAGAGTTTGCAAGAAAGCCGATGTCCATAATAGAGCGCTTAAAGAATTAAGAAAAATGGAATCGGAAAATAACAGAACTAATGAGTAAACCGGTTTTTGCGGAACATAAAAAGAGATATGAAAGAAGCGAAATTTACAAGACGACTTTCTTGCTTTATCTTTACGCGCTTATCTGTTACCGCTACTATCCCGATACTCCGCCGTTTTTTAAAATTTCAGACGTAGCGCTAATTTATGCGCGCATTTAAATACTGCATGGAATTCTAAAACTCCGCGTGAAATTTTAAAATTTCAAATCCTTTACGTCTTGCTAAATTTCTAAATTTTACAGTTTCAAATTTCGCAAACTAAATTCCGCATAAGATTATCGTATAAAGCCAGCTTGCCGCGAGCACGCCACAAACGAACCTCTAAATTCCGTCGCGCGCCCGCTTTGGCGCAAGCAGCTAGCTGTCTTGCACGAGCGGGCAACTTCGCGCGCAGGCTTTAAGCTACTCAAACTAGCGGCGCAAAGTAATTTAAGTAGCTATACGGCGAAATTTACGCCAAAGCCTCGCCGCGAGCTTTATTGAAGCACCTTGCCTAAAATCCCTGCGCCTTTGCCGACGGCGCTGCCGCGAAGCGCGCTTTCTTTTTCCCTCATCACCGCAAATAGCCCATCCAGCGTCTTTTGCGTGATGTAATCATTCAAGTCCTCGCCCTGCTTAGGCAGATATTCGCTCGCACCCAGCCCGCGCGCGATGTTTTGCACCGCCTCATTGCCCGCGATCTTATTTTGCGCGAAGGAATTTAGCCCGTTATACGCCGTCGCAAAGCTGTTTTTGCTCATCATGTCGCTTACGATCGGTCTAAAAACCGCCCGCAGCTTCGCGCCCGATTTGCTCTGCAAATACTCGCTAAGCGCCGTGTCGCCGCCGCCGATGAGCTTTTTAACGTCGGCATCGCTCATCGATTTCAGATCTTGCAAAAATATCTTGCTCGCGCCGCTCACCGCCTTGGTAGCGGCATCGTTCATACTCACGACGAGCTCGCGCTCCCATTTATCACCGCCTACCTTTCTCGCAAGCTTCGCAGCAGCCTTCAGCGAAGGAGGAAGCTCGATTTTAGCGGTCTTGCTGTGGATGTAGCCTTTGGCGAGCTCGGCTACGGCGCGGTTCGTGGCGGAAGCGAGCAGCTCTTTGTAGTTTCCGCTCTGAGTCGCACCGAGCACGTCCGCGCCCTGCTTTAAAATATCCGTCACGTCCGCATGCGCAAGCGACAGCGCCGCAGCGGCGAGCAAAATCATAAATTTTTTCATATTGCAACCTTTGGATAAAATTTGCGCCATTATGCCAAACTGCGGTAAACGCTCAGCCTGCGCTCGGTTTAAATTTACGCGCTGTGCGGGCGAGCTGAGATAAAATTTAGGCTAAATTTTAAAGCGGCTTCGAGTTAAATTTTAAACGTCAAATTTCAAAGCTAAATTTAACGGGCAAAATTTAAAGATAAAATTTGGCGGCGGCGGACTTTGCGCGCTTGCGGTTAAATTTAAAAGCGACGCTATGACGAGCTAAAATTTTAAAACCGCATTGCGCCTGAGTGCCATTTAAAATTTACGCAGCGCACACGATGCCAGCGTAAGGCACATAAGGTGAATTATAGCGATGAGCTGTATATCCTCAGCACAAACGATTAAAATTTTATCAAAGCAGCCAAAAAGCTCGCCGTAAATTTAAAGAGTTTAAATTTAAAAGCGAGCTGCCGCTTTTGACAAAATAAAGCGAGTTAAGCTTAAACCAGACCTTGATCCAGCATCGCATCGGCTACGCGGCGAAAGCCCGCGATGTTTGAGCCCAACACGAGGTTGCCCTCCGCGCCGAATTCCTTCGAGGTCTCGTAGCTGGTGCGAAATATGTGGCGCATAATCTCGCGCAGCTTACTATCGACCTCCTCGAAGCTCCACGACGCCATCTGCGCGTTTTGCGCCATCTCAAGCCCGCTCGTAGCCACGCCGCCCGCATTCGCCGCTTTCGCAGGGCCGAAAAGAAAGTCTTTTTGCGCGAGCATAAAATCGATCGCCTCAAGCGTGCTTGGCATATTCGCGCCCTCGCAAACCATGCGACATCCGTTGACATAGAGAGTCTTTACGTCTTGCAGATTAAGCTCATTTTGCGTAGCGCTCGGAAACGCCGCGTCGCACGGTACGCTCCACACGCCGTTGCGGCCTGCGGGATAGGCGCTTACGGGGATAAATTTTGCGTTAGGACGCTCCTTGATATATTCGCAAAGCCCCACGCGCAGCTGCTCTTTTAGCTTTTTAAGAAGCGCCACGTCGATTCCCTCGGCATCATAGATAAAGCCCGTAGAATCGCTTACGGTGACGGGTTTGGCCTGCATTTGATATAGCTTTTCGGCTGTGTAGATCGCGACGTTGCCGGCGCCTGAAATTGTGCAAATTTTGCCGTGCAGCGAATCGCCTCTGGTAGCGAGCATCTCGTTTGCAAAATAGACCGATCCGTAGCCCGTAGCCTCGGTGCGCGCAAGGCTGCCGCCCCAGCTTAGCCCCTTGCCCGTAAGCGCGCCGTCGAATCTGCGGGTGAGCTTTTTATACGCGCCGTACATATAGCCGATCTCGCGACCGCCCACGCCGATGTCGCCTGCGGGCACGTCGGTATTGGAGCTGATTAGGCGGTGAAGTTCAAGCATAAAAGCTTGACAAAATCTCATAATCTCGCCGTCGCTCTTGCCCTTGGGATCGAAATTTGCACCGCCTTTTGCGCCGCCGATATTAAGACCCGTGAGGGAATTTTTAAAAATTTGCTCAAACCCTAAAAATTTTAAAACGCCCAAATTTACGCTCGGATGAAAGCGCAGGCCGCCTTTGTAAGGACCCAGAGCGGAGTTAAACTCTATGCGGTATCCCGTATGCACGCAGGGCTCGCCGCCGTCGCTCATATAGACGACGCGAAACATCATCGTGCGCTCGGGCGCCAAAATACGCTCTAAAATTTTATTTTTCACGTATCGCTCATCGCGCTTTAGAAGCGGTATGAGCGAGTATAAAATCTCGGTCGATGCCTGGATAAAGACCTCCTGACCGGGATTGGCACGCTTTAAATTTAGCAGCAAGCCGTCGATGTAAGACTTCATAGTTCCTCCTTTTGAACCGGATTAAATTTTAATTTTTTGGCTTTGGCGATAAATTTTTTCAGCGCCAGCTCCTCGCGGACGCCGATTTTATAGCTTATAAATTTCAGATAATTTAAAATTTCGCGCTCTTTTATGCCGCGCGAAAGGGCGTAGCTTTGCAGGATATATCTTGGAATTTTAATGCGCGAACATAAAAATTTCGTCGCCAGGCGTGAGTAGACTTTTTCGTTTTTCACGCAGCACAGCCGCCCGAAAACAAAGGGTAAGCCCGTGCGCTGCTGCCAAATTTCGCCCAGATCGTAAAATTTATCCCCGCCCTGCGAAAGCAGCGCCTTTAGAGCATTATCGCCTATCAATACCTCGCCGCTAAGATCCAGCACGCGAGCTAGCATATTTGAGCTCATCGACGCGGGATCGAGCCTGGGCGCCGAGTTTTTGCGCACGAGCACGCTTAGTACCTCACGCTTTGCGACGATTCCAAGAGGCAGCTTACGGTATTTTGCGCGGCGGCTTTCGATGCTTGAGATCACCGCGGCATCTATACGCCTATAATAAAGATCGGCGCAGAGTTTGCTCGGCACCCCTTTTTTAAATTCTATAGATTTTTTAACATAAGACGGCAGCGGAAGGGATTTTAAAAATACGTGAAAAGGGAGCAAATTTAGATAATCGATTTTGCCTAATAACATAACTTTCTCCGAATTTAGCGCAGGAAAAGAGGGCTAAATTCCGGCGCTAAATCGGAATTTAACCAAAAAATTTCAGAATTTATTTGACCTCGGTAATCGGGATGGATTTGTATTTGCTAAACTCCACTATGCCCTCACCTTTTTTGAAGTGGATACTCACTCCGTCCTTGTTCTCCATATAGATGCCGTCGGCGGCGCGGTCGCGCTTGAGGTCGTAGCTTTTGCCGCTATCGTCCTTTAACACGGCGGTATTGAAATCGTCGTTTGAGCTAAGCGAAAGCTTTTTGCCCTTATCATCGACGAAATAGAAGGTCTTTGCGTTCTCTTGAGTTATGGTTTTTTCGCTCTGTGCTTGCTTATTCATAGCGCTATCCGGGGATTGGCGGAGCTGGTTTGAGCCGCATCCTAGCAAAATTAACGCCAAAGCGGCGCACGATAGAACTTTAAACATATTTCTCCTTTAAATTTAGGTTACACTCGTTGATGAGTGATTTTCGGATATCCCAAAGCTTTTGAGAGAGATCCACTTTATAGCTTTGCGGATGGACGTTGCGAAGGTGCTCGAGCCAAAATTTACTCTTCTGCTCTTTGCTAAAACGCGCGATCTCGCTTACCGTGCGGCGCACGCCTACGAATTTGCCCTCCTTAAAAACGGGACGTAAGAGCTTATGCGCGCTGAAATTCGTTAAAATTTTACGCTTGTAGGTATAAAGCGGATGGAAAATTTCAAGCGGCGCGCTCTCGTCTATGTTCTCTCCATCAAGCGTGATCAGATCGGCAAGCGCCATGCCGTTATCTTTGTCGTAGAGTCTAAAGACCTGCTTGTAGCCCGGGTTGTTGATCTTGCGCGGATCGTTTGAAATTTTGATCTTAGCTATGATCTCGCCATCTTTTTCGATACCGCTTAGCTTATACACACCGCCGAGGCTCGAACTGTCTCCGCCCGTAATAAGCCTCGTGCCGATCCCCCAGCTATCGATTTTAGCCTCAAAAAGTTTGAGTTGATCGATCGCGTATTCGTCTAGATCATTCGACGCAGTGATCTTTGCGTCATCAAAGCCCGCCGCATCGAGCATCTTACGCGCCTGTTTGGTTAGATACTCCAGATCGCCCGAATCTATGCGAATCCCAAGCGGCTTATGACCGCTTGCGCGCAGCTCCTCAAAAACCTTGATCGCATTCGGCACGCCGCTTGCGAGAGTATCGTAGGTATCGACGAGCAAAAGCGTGCTGTTAGGATAAATTTTAGCGTAGGCGCGGAATGCCTCCAGCTCGCTATCAAAGCTCTGAATCCAAGAGTGCGAGTGGGTGCCGATCGCAGGGACGTCAAATTTTTTTGCGGCGAGCACGTTTGACGTGGCGCTGCAACCGCCTATAATCGCAGCCTTTGCGCCGTAGATGCCCGCACTTCGCCCCTGAGCACGGCGCAAGCCAAACTCCATCACCGAATCATTTTTGGCGCTAAAGTTTATACGCGAGCTTTTCGTAGCGATGAGAGTTTGGAAATTTATAGTATTTAGGATCGCGGTCTCGATGAGCTGTGCTTCCATGATATTTGCTTTGACGCGGATAAGCGGCTCGTGCGGAAATACGATCTGCCCCTCGTCCATAGCGTAAATTTCGCCGCTAAATTTAAAGCCTCTTAGAAATTCCAAAAATTTCGGCTTAAAGAAATTTAAACTTTTTAGATACGCGATGTCGTCCTCGCTAAATTTTAAGTTTTCGATATAATCCACGACCTCGTTTAAGCCGCAAAATATCGCGTAACCGCCGCCGCTTGGGTTTTTGCGATAAAAAACGTCAAAAACCGCCGTCTGATCGGGCTTTGTAAAAAAATAGCCCTGCATCATACTAAGCTGATAAAAATCGGTAAGTAAAGCCAAATCTTTCATTTACGCCTCTTAAATTTAATCTCGCCTCGCGCAGGAGCAAGAAATCATAGCTTTTTGGCTTCTAAGCTTTTTTTATAAGCCGCAGCGTCGAAGTCTTTGACGCGAGCGACGCCGTCATCTACCGCAGCTTTTGCGACCGCCGTCGAGATCACGGCAAATACGCGCGGATCGAAAGGATTTGGGATCACGTAGTCTTTGCCGAATTTTAAGTTATCCTTGCCCAGCATCTTGCGGATTTCTTCAGGAACCTCTTCGCGAGCAAGATCTGCCATCGCGCGAGCGGCAGCAATTTTCATATTTTCGGTAATCTTTTTGGCTCTTACGTCAAGCGCGCCACGGAAGATATACGGAAAGCCCAAAACGTTATTGATCTGATTTGCAAAGTCGCTTCTACCTGTGCCTACGATCGCGTCGTTTCGTACTTCCTCGACCTCGCTTGGATAAATTTCGGGTACCGGATTTGCAAGCGCAAAAATGATTGGATGCGGCGCCATAGTCTTTACCATCTCTTTAGTTAAAACGCCCGGCTTGCTAAGACCCAAAAACATATCCGCGCCCTTCATCGCGTCCTCTAGCGTACGATCTGCAGTGTCTAGGGCAAATTCTTTCTTCTGCTCGGTAAGATCGGTGCGGCCCTTATGGATCACCCCTTTGGAATCGAGCATTATGATATGTTTGGCGCCTAAATTACGATACATCTTTGCGCACGCTATGCCTGCAGCGCCCGAGCCGCTGACTACGATCTTCATATCCTCGATTTTTTTGCCGCTGATAAGGGCTGCGTTGATTAGCCCTGCGCCCGTAATCATCGCGGTGCCGTGCTGATCGTCGTGCATGACGGGAATATCGACGGCTTTTTGCAGCTCGCGCTCTATCTCGAAGCATTCGGGAGCTTTGATATCCTCTAAATTTATACCGCCGAACGTAGGCGCAAGCGCTTTGCAAATTTCAATTATCTTTTTAGGATCTTTTTCGTCGATCTCGATATCGAAGGCATCAACGCCGCCGAATTTTTTAAACAAAACCGCCTTGCCTTCCATTACGGGCTTTCCGGCGATCGCGCCGATATCTCCGAGACCCAAAACCGCCGTGCCATTAGTGATAACAGCTACGAGATTGGCCTTATTCGTGTATTTAAACGCAGCCTCGTGATCACCTTCGATCACCTTGCAAGGCTCCGCGACGCCCGGCGTGTATGCAAGCGCCAAATCCTCCGCAGTAGCGCACGGGGTTTTTACATTCGTTCCGATTTTACCGCCTATGTGGTACTTCAAAGCCGCTTCAACGTTTACTTTAGCCATTTTATAATCCTTTTTTGATTAAATTTGAAATTCTCGTTTTAACTTCGTCGCTTCCTAAAATTTCACAAATTTCAAAAATCGACGGACTAACGCTTCCCCCCGTGATCGCAACGCGTAGCGGCTGAGCCAGGTCTTTTAGCTTGGCGCCGTTTGCGTCCAAAAATTTCATCGTCTCCTCCTCGCACTCCTTTGCGTTTAAATTTGCGCTTAGAGTATCCGCAAATTTTGCGAGTAAGCTTAGCGAACTTTCGGTTACAAATTTCTTATACGCCTTCTCGTCGTAGCAGCTCGGGCGATTTAGAAGAATTTTAATGCCCTCAGCCATCTCCACTAGCGTCTTTGCGCGCTGTTTGTACTGCTGCGCGATGAGATGTTTTTTTGCATGCGAACGGATATCGACGCCGAATTCTACAAGCTGCGCGGCAAGCTCATCGTCGTTTGAGTTTTTAATATAATGCGCGTTTAGCCACTCAAGCTTGGTTTGGTTGAAAGTACTGGAGCTCTTGCTGATATGGTTGGGATCAAAGTAGCGCTTCATCTTCTCCATGCTAAAAATTTCATCATCCCCGTGGCTCCAGCCCAGGCGCACTAAAAAATTTAGCAGAGCCTGCGGCAGATAGCCCATGCGCTTATACTCCATCACGTCGGTAGCGCCGTGGCGTTTACTTAGCTTGCTGCCGTCGGCGCCGTTGATCATCGCGACGTGGTAAAATTTCGGGATTTTAAAGCCTAGCGCATTATACAGCACGATCTGCTTTGGGGTGTTGCTTAGATGATCGTCGCCGCGGATCACGTCCGTGACGCCCATCAGCGCGTCGTCGATCACGACCGTAAAGTTATACGTAGGCGTACCGTCGGAGCGCGCGATGATGAAATCGTCCAAAATATCGGCGGCGTTAAATTTTATCTCGCCCTTGATGCCGTCACTAAATTCTATCGTACCGCTAAGCGGGGCTTTTATACGCACTACGGGCTCGATCCCTGCAGGTGGCGTACCGGTAAAATCGCGATAGCGGTTATCGTAGCGCGGGCGCTCTTTGCGAGCTTCCTGCTGCGCGCGCAGCTCATCCAGCTCATCCTTGCTCATATAGCACTTGTATGCCTTGCCCTCATCTAGCAGCTTTTGTACATATTGTTTATAAAGATCAAAGCGTGAGCTTTGATACACGATCTGCCCGTCATAGTCTAGATTGCACCACTTAAAGGCTTCCTCGATCGCCTTAGCAGCCTCCTGCGAATTGCGCTTCAGATCAGTGTCCTCGATGCGCAGCAGGAATTTGCCGCCGTTTGCTCTAGCGTAAAGATAACTAAAAAGCGCCGTTCTAAGTCCGCCGATATGTAAATATCCCGTAGGACTCGGCGCAAAACGAGTTACTATCATAAAATTCCTTTGCAAAAATTACCATTTAATGTTATAATCGCGATCTTGTAATTATAAAGCAAAAAGACTAAATAAAGGTTAAAAATGATAAAGAAACTGCTTTTTTCCGCAATGATCTGTGCTGTTTGTGCAAATGCTGAAGTAGTAAACGGCGTCATCGCCGTGGTAGATAATGAGCCCATCACCGGCTACGAACTAGCCAAAGTTCAGAAGCTAACGGGTGCTTCGCCGCAAGCCGCGATGGAAATTTTAATCGGGCAAAAGCTGCAACAATCCGAGATTAAACGCCGCGGCATTGCGGTAAATGACGCGGAGATCGACGCGAGACTCAAAGCGATCGCCGATCAAAATAAGCTTAGCTTAGACCAGCTCAAAACCGCTGTGCAAAAGCAAGGTATAAACTACGATGACTTTAAAGCAAATGTCCGCCGCACACTGCTTGAAGAAAAGCTCTATGGCTCGATATTCGCAGACATACAGCACCGCACGACCCCCGAAAATGTTAAAAAATTTTACAGCCAAAATAGTTCATTATTTACGACTTTCGACAGCATCACGCTCACCCGCTATATCGCAAAATCGCAAGCTCCGCTCGATAAGATCCGCGCAAATCCGAAGCTCCGCCCAAGCGACGTGTATGTGATGAAGGGAACCCTCAAGGCCAATCAAATGGATGAGGGGCTCAAATATATCGTCACGAACGTCGAGCAGGGCAAATTTTCGCCGATAATCCCTACGCGCAACGGCTACGAAATGTTTTACGTAAACGACAAAAAGGGGCTTCGTACGCTTGATTTTGACAGTGTGCAAGATAGGGCGATCGAAGGCTACGTGACCTCCGAGCGCAAAAAGGCGATCACTGAGTTCAACGACAGGCTCCGCTCAAACGCTAATATCCGCATTATCGAGCGCCCGCAGGCAAAAGCGCAAGGCGCAAAAACCGCTCCAAAAGTCAAAGTGCAAAAAAGGCAGTAAATTTTAAAATCCGCCGCCGTGCATTAAATTTTATAGAATTTAACGCCGATAGCGCAAGAGCGGCGTTTACGGCTACGTGAAGTACTTCACGGGATACGGCGAGAGCCTCATCGACTATGACCGCCACACCGATAAAGTCGGCATCGACTTTGCGATTTTAAAGTAAAAAGTCCTCGCACTCAGACGGCGCCGACAAGGTAAAAATTGCTACAAACGGCCAAGAGCGATAAGCCAAATTTGTCCGAACAAACAAGCGCGGCAAATTCAACGAGCGGGCAATACGTATAGCAAAGTGCGAGAGTAAATTTTAAAAATTACAAACGCGGCACGATCTATAAATTTACGTAAGGTCGCCGCCGCAACGCAAGCGCAAAACTTAAGGAGATAGATGAAAAATTTATTAAGGTTTTTTATCGTTTTGACCTGCGCGACCTCGCTACAAGCGGGTGGCAACTACGCGCCTAGGCAGCAAAACGACGAGCAAATCGCAACCTATGAGATATTTTTTAAATACGACCTACGCAACGGCGAAAAAGACGAAAACGGCAAAATACGCAACAGACTCTACATCATCGAGCTAGACGCGAGCGGCGCGCAGCTAAATCGCTACGTCATCGACGAGGCAAACGAGAAGTACAAACGCAAGATCCCCGATGATCCCTCTACGAAACTAAAAATCTCGCTCGTCGTCCGCAAAAACGAGCGCTGGGTGCTACTTGAAGTGTACTCAAAAGAGCACCGAAACGCGCCTGCGTTCACGGCCGAGAGATGTCTGTGGAGCGGACTAGAAAAGGAGCTACTGGAGGATTTTGACGCGGGCGAAGCGCTAAAACTTTACCGAAAAACCAAACGCTTCGACGCAAATTTAGGCTTTTTTACCGAAAATAACATAGCCGAATACCGCAAAGACGGCAAACCGTCGTATAAGGAATTTGTTAGCGTCCGAATGGGCAAAAAAGAAACGACTTTTGAAAAATATGACGATAGCGGACGCCTAAATAGCCGCACATACCAGCTAGGCGCGACCCGCTGCTTTTTGAGTTTTTTTACCCAAACGGTAAGCTAAAAAGCGTGATAGACCAGCGCCTATCAGCCAGCAAACCGCTAAACGAAGCGGTTAAAATACAAAAGGAATTTAACGAAAAGGGCGAGCTCGTAAAAGAGGTCGTAACCGATGCAAAAGCGGGCGTGGCGACTACGAAATTTTACGGCGAAAACGGCGAAATCATAAAAGCCGAAACAAAAAATCTCAGATAAACCAGATGCGGAAAAAGATGTGTTTTTAAAGCTAGATCAAATTGCTCGCGAGCTAGACGAGATCTATCTGCCTCTGGAGCAAGAGGGCATAACGGGCATGAGACTGTCGCTACAATGCGACTCTGGCGCGTGCGTACAGGCGATAGAAAAAGCGCAAGAAACTCTCGGCGTCAAATTTCCGCCTGCGTTTTCGCAACTAGTTTGTAAATTTGACTTCGGCGAATTTGAAGTTTGCAACGTACGCTTTGGCGTCGGAGGCGACTACGCTAGCGAACTAGTGCGGCTAAACGGCACCGACGAATACGGCGGCAAATGGTAGTCAGGCGCGGCGCGTCCTGCAAATTTGATAGTTTTTGCCGTGGGCGATCCGTGGATTTTTTTGCTTGATTGCGCGGACGGTTCGATTTATGCGTGGCTGCTTGGAGACGAAGAGCTTTGCGGCAGGCGCGTCGCGAGCGATTTTGAGAGATTTTTTAGAGCGCTTGCTAGTATCGATATCGCGCGACTAAGCAAAAACGCCGTGCCTTGCGCAGAAGAAATCGCCAAATTCGTCCAGGCTGACGACGATAAGGCGCTTGAGTTTTGGCGAGAAACGGCGGAAATTTGATAAATTTAACGCCTAACGCTAGGATTTTTGCGCTACAAATTTAAGCGCGGACACCGAACGGCGACAGAGCGATCCATAGTAAAAATCGCTCCGAAACGCCTAACTTTACAACCAAATTTAGTTTAGCCGATAAAGCGTATTTTTGCCGTCCTGATAGGATAAAATATACATCGCGCCGTCTTTGAAAAAGATGCTTCTGGCGTTGCTTATCTCGCTCGGATAGGAGAGAGTTTTGACGATCTGCTCGCTCTTTGGATCGATGATCGCGATGACGTTGTGGTTTTTGCTAAGCGCGTAGAGCAAGCCGTCGTGATAGCTCATCGACGTGACGTAGAGATCGCCCAGGCTCTTGTCCTGCTTAAGCGCGGCTTTTGGGCTAAATTCGCCCGAAAGCGTGCGATCGCTCAGCAAAATTTTAGAGATGACGAAGTTTTTCGCATCCTTGTTGTTCGGCACGGTGGCTAGGTAGCAGTACGTCCCGTCGGTAGCGATGCTTGCGACGTGGTGAAATTTCGCCCTGACCGTATCGATCCTGCTGCGTCCGAGCCCTTTACCCTGCCCTTCAAATTTATCGTTACCGCGCACGAAATCGGCGTATTGAAGCGCTTCGTCCGCGCCGCCGTTTTTCGCAAATCTCAAAAGAGTCTTGTTAGAGCCCATGAGCATGTATTTATCGCCCATAAACGGGACCACGCCGATGATCGGATCGATCGTCGCCGAAAAATACGGATCGATCTCAAAATCGCTCGTAACTTTAAAATTTTCGTCCATAAAAAACACTTCCCACTTCGAGCTCGCGACGAATTCGCCGTTTATGAAATCAAGCGAGTTGATAGGCTTGGCAAAGCTTATATCGTTCTTTGAGGCGATACTTAGATTTTCATCCACCGCCAAAGGAGCGTTGCTCGGATCATTGTCAAATTTCACGCCCAGCTTCTCGCTAGCGGGCGCAAAGGCATAATCCGGCGCCTCGACCTCTCTTTTGCCGCGAAATGAGATGTTTTTCCAGTGATTTTTATAGCCGCTATCGTCCCAGATGATATATTTTGGATCAAGCGTGAAGCGCACCGGATCGCCCTGCCCGTAATACGGCGGAAGGCCCGTGCTGACGAAAGCTTGAAAGAGGTTCGAAGCGATTATGAGCGTGCAGACGATGAAAGCCGCGGAGGTAAGCTTGCCGAACCTTCTGATCGTCTCGCCCTCCATCTCCTCTTCAAGCGCGCTAAACTTAGGCGCGAAAAAGAATATCGCCCCGAGCATCACTACGACCGCCCAGAACACTATCTCCGCCCAAAAATAAGTATGGATACCGAAAACCGCCAAACCAAAGCCCTGATCTAAATCCCTGTGCGCGTGTATGCCGTAGTGCGCAAAGGACTGCCATAGTCCAAATCCCGCCATCAAAAGCAGCATGGCTAGGTATCTGGCCTTTAGCCCGTATCTGACGATAAAAAGAGCCGTGACGCCGATAAAGATCATGCCCTCGCGCTGCCCCCAGCACAGCGTGCACGGGCTGTCCTTGAGCACGTAGCCGAAAAAGAGATTGGCTATCCCGACCGGCAAAAGGATGATCAAAAATCCCGCCAAGCACATCAATGCGTAGAAAAATTTTGCCTTTTTGATTTCGTTCATACCGCGCCCCTTATAGATTTATCGTCGTTAGCAGGGCGCCTGATTTGTGCCCTATGTATAAATACGCCATAAATAGCCACGAGACTACGACTAAACCGAAAGCGAGCTTTTCTTTTTGCGGTTTTGCTATGATAATAATCATAGCTATCAGGACCAACAAAAGCTGCAAAAATTCCATCTTTTCTCCTTGTTTTGATTTGTTTTGGAACGACAATTTTATCCAACCAAAACTTAAATTTAATCATTGTGTTTTATGCGGCGCGCAAAGACGGCGCAACGATAAATAAAGCGGCAGCGGTAGTGAAGCGGATAGCGCGGTTCACAGCGAAATTACGATAGCGGCATTAGCTAAGGGGGGGGCAACAAGAAAGCTGTATGGCGAGCAGACGAGCGGCGCGACAGCAAAAGGCAGCGCGACGACAAGAAGGACGGTGGGGCGGGCGCACAGACGATACGATAGTGAGAATAAGCGGCGCGGCAGCAAAAGCGCAGCAACGAATGAAGCGGCGCATGGTAGCAAAAGGCGGTGCGGCGATAAAAGCAGTGCGGCGGCGAACAAAGCGGCGCAGCGCTATAAATTTTATCATCCGCATAAGTTGCACTCGCATTTAGTAGCGCAAATCAAATTTTAAGCTTAAATTCTTAATGATCCTGCTTAGCTTGCTTGCGTTTTTTACGCCCTCATATCTGCCCTCGCAATATTTGCGCGCGCTAAGCTTCGCATCGTTTTCGGCGTCCACGTCCGCGCCGTTTGAAAGTAAAATTCTAAAAATATTTTCATTTTTGCAAAAGCATGCGCGCCGTATCGGCGCGAAGCCCTCTGCTCGCTAAATTTACCCCTGCGCCGCGATCTAGCGCTATCGCTACGGCATCATCCGCGGCGATAGCGAGATTTAAAAGCGTCTCGCCGCTAGCGTCTTTTTGATCGGGCGAAGCGATTTCGGCGCTAAATTTGCCGCTTTTTTGAAGCTTTTCGTAAACTCGCTTGGGCAGATTTTAGCAGTCCGTATCCCGTAGCTGCACCAAATAAGCGCCGAATTCAAAGCCTTCGAATTTCGGCTCATACGCGTCGCTTCGTGAAATTTGAAGAATTTTATACTCGCTTGGGTACAGCACCTGCCCGCAGCGCTGCCGGTAGGCCTCGTAGCGAAAATATATCGCCCAAATCCCCGTCACGACGCCCGTTATCTCGCACTCTTGCGACCGCGCGCCTCGTATGAGTAGTCGGCGTCTTTAAATACGAAGTGATCCTGCACGTTAAATTTGCTCGCGTCCCATTTGATCGCATCTCCGATCTTAAAAGGATCGCCGCAGCACCGCCGGCCGTCGTAATAAATTTTTAAATCCGCCGATGTCTCCTTTCGCGCAAACGGACCGCAGCGAACTTGCGCTCAACCGCTAACTGCGAGAGCGCAAGTAAAATTTAATCCGCAGAGACGCTTTTTATGCGCCAAATTTTCGCAGCCGCAAATTTAAATCTAAAAGCGGATTAAAATTTTAAAATTTTATCGCGGCACGGTGCCGGCGGAAGCCTGTTCGCGCTACTTGCCGCTTAGATACTCCTGCAGCGTTTTAACTTCAAGCGCGGAGTCGTCCTTTATCGAGCAGATCGAGCGCGTAGCGGCGATCGCCGCCTTCATCGTCGTAAAATACGGCAGCCTAAAGCGCAGCACGCTCTGGCGGATCTTCGCGGCGTCGGTAGAGTTTGATTTGCTGTCGCTGGTATTGATTACGAGCGAAATTTCGCCATTTTTGAGCTTGTCCTCGATATTTGGGCGACCCTCGCTGATTTTATAGACAAACTCGCACTCCACGCCGTTTTCGCCTAATAGCTTGTGAGTGCCGCTCGTAGCGGCGATACTAAAGCCCGCGCCCGTAAGTGCGCGTGCAAGCTCCACGGCTCGCAGCTTGTCGTGATCGGCTAGCGATAAAAATACCTTGCCGCCGCTTGGAAGTGCGTTGCTAGCGCCGATTTGCGATTTAGCAAAGCTTTTGGCGAAATTTTCGCCGATACCCATCACCTCGCCGGTGCTTTTCATCTCAGGCCCCAAAATCAAATCCGCGCCCGCAAGCTTGTTGAAAGGAAAGACGCTTTCTTTGACGCAGATATGATTTTTAATGCGCGGTTTTAAAATTCCCTTCTCTTCGGCCAGCACGCCGAACTCGTCGTAAAATTTCAAAGCCTCGCGCAGACCCCCTTGCCACATTACGCGGGTAGCGACCTTAGCCATCGGAATTCCCGTCGCCTTGCTCACAAACGGCACGGTGCGGCTCGCGCGCGGATTTACCTCGATGATGTAAAGCTCGTTTTCAAAAATCGCGAATTGAATATTCATAAGCCCCACGACGCCGAGATTTAGCGCAATCTCTTTGGTTTGACGACTTACCAGATCGATCATCTCCGCGCTTAGGCTAAGCGGCGGCAGGATACTCGCGCTATCGCCGCTGTGGATGCCCGCCTCTTCGATATGCTCCATTATCGCGCCGATATACACGTCGCGTCCGTCGCAGATCGCATCGACATCAAGCTCGGTCGCGTCAAGTAAAAATTTATCTATAAGCACCGGTGAATGATCGCTCACGCGCATCGCCTCGCTCATATACTGCCTAAGCTCAGCTTCGCTATGTACGCGCCGCATCGCACGACCGCCTAGCACGTAGCTAGGGCGAACGAGCACCGGATAGCCGATCGCAGCGGCCTTTTCGATCGCTTCGGCTTCACTTATAGCGGTATCGTTTTTAGGCTGCTTAACGCCGATACTTGCGATAAACTCGCTAAATTTCTTGCGATCTTCCGCTACGTCTATCGTGCGTGCACTCGTACCGATAATCTTGGCTCCTACGGTGCTTAGGCGTTTGGCGAGCTTTAGCGGCGTTTGACCTCCGAAATGCACGATCACGCCGTCGGGGTTCTCGGCCTCGATGACCGCTCTAACGTGCTCGAAATCGATCGGCTCGAAGTACAAAATATCGCTCGTGTCGTAGTCGGTGCTGACGGTTTCGGGGTTGCAGTTATACATTATCGTGGTGATCCCCATATCGCGCAGGGCGTAGCTGGCGTGCACGCAGCAGTAGTCAAACTCGATGCCTTGGCCTATGCGATTCGGACCGCCGCCGATGATGAGGACCTTTTTATTATCTTTTGAAATTTTACGGCTTGCGATGGCAGGCGTTATGTTGGTACTGGAGTATAGATAGGGCGTAAGCGCCGCAAACTCGCCTGCACAGGTATCTACTTCGTTGTATTCAAGGCCTATGCCCTGCCTGGCGCAGGCAAAATGGATGTCGTTTTGCGTAAGGCCCAGATTGTCCTTTTTGTTGATCAAATTTGCGATCATCTTATCGCTAAAGCCCCAGCTCTTGGCCTGTCTCAAAAGCGCCGCATCGTTGATGATCTCCATATCGATGCGCTCTTCAAATTTTACGATCTGCTCGATCTGGCTCAAAAACCAGCGGTCGATCTTACTAAGCTCGTAAATTTCATCCACGCTCATGCCCGCTCTAAAGCCCTGAGCGATATATAAAGCTCTATCTTGTTGCGCATTGCGAAGCCCGAAAATAAGATCCTTTTCGCTTAAATTTAACTCCACGAAGCCGAAGTAGCCCTTCTCCAGCGAGCACAGCGCCTTTTGAATGCTCTCTTTAAAGCTGCGCCCGATCGCCATCACCTCGCCGATACTTTTCATCGCAGTACCTAGATACGGGTTTGCGCCGGGGAATTTTTCAAACGCAAAGCGCGGAATTTTAGTCACGATATAATCGATCACCGGCTCAAAGCTCGCAGGCGTACCGGTGATGTCGTTTTTGATCTCATCCAGACTAAAGCCCACCGCCAGCATCGTAGCGACCTTGGCGATCGGATAGCCCGTGGCTTTGGATGCAAGAGCCGAGCTGCGGCTTACGCGCGGGTTCATCTCGATGACGATCATCCGCCCCGTTTGCGGATTTACTGCAAACTGCACGTTACTGCCGCCCGTATCCACGCCGATCTCGCGTAAAATTTTAAAACTCGCGTCGCGCATCGCCTGGTATTCTTTATCGGTAAGCGTCAGAGCGGGCGCAACCGTGATACTGTCGCCCGTATGCACCCCCATCGGGTCGAAATTTTCGATCGAGCAGACGATGATGCAGTTATCCTTATGGTCGCGGATCACCTCCATTTCGAACTCTTTCCATCCAAGCAGGCTCTCTTCGATCAAAATTTCATTTATCGGGCTTACATCTAGCCCATTTTGCGCGACCTCTTTAAACTCGTCGATATTGTACGCCACGCCGCTGCCCGCGCCGCCTAGGGTGTAGCTAGCGCGGATAATGAGCGGAAAGCCGATCTCATTTGCAGCAGCCATCGCCTCTTCGATATTGTAGGCGTATTTAGATTTAGGCAGATCCATTCCGATATTAATCATCGCCTCTTTAAATTTTACTCTATCCTCGCCCTTTTTTATCGCTTCAGGCTTGGCGCCTAGAAATTTTACCCCCCCTAGCTCGCCGCTTTCGTAAGCCTCCATCGCGACGTTTAGCGCGACCTGTCCGCCCATCGTAGGCAGGATCGCATCGACGCTCTCACGCTTTATGATACGCAAAATGCTCTCTTTGGTGATCGGCTCGATATAGGTGGCGTCGGCAAAATCGGGATCGGTCATAATGGTAGCGGGGTTGGAGTTTATTAGCACTACGCGGTATCCGAGGCTCTTTAGCGTCTTGGCAGCCTGCGTGCCGCTGTAATCGAACTCGCACGCCTGGCCGATTACGATCGGACCGCTACCGATCAGCAAAATCGTCTTAATATCATCTCTTTTGGGCATCAATTTTCCTTTGTAACGACATACAAAAACGCCGGCATCTCGGAGCTCACGTAGGGCTCTACGACGGCGCTTTTGTATAGCTTCCCGTTTTGAATTTCTTTAACCTTTCCTACCGGCACGCCGGCAAAAAAAATCCCGTCCTTGCCGCTGGTAAGCACCTCATCACCTACCTTGGGATCGAGCCATTGCGGGATGTATCTGACTACGAGCTCGTTATTTTCGCCGCCTGCGACGCCAGGAATTTGAGTATCTCCTATGAAAACGGAGAAATTACTCTTCTCGTCGCGCTGTAAGATCGCAAGCGGGCGCCCGTCTTTATTTACTAAAATTCCTGCGGTTTTACCCTCGCTGATGAGGCCGTAAATTTTGTTTGGGTTAAAATTTTCAAAATTTACGAAGAATTTGTTGTAGTCGTTTAGATTCGCGTAGCTCAACGCCTTTACGAGCTGGACTTTGGGCTCATAAATAGAGCTATTTTTATCGATCAAAATTTTATTCAGCTCGCCCGCGAACGTGCTAAGCAGCATCGCCGATTTTTTTAGCTCGGCGTTTTCTTCTCGTAGAGCTTTGATCGTCTCTGCCTGGTTAAAATGCTCGTTCACAGCGCTTTTTACCCGATCGCTCACGCCGTAATACACCTCTAAAATTCCTCCTGCAAATCCGATAAATTTGCCGTGGATATACGAGCCGAACGTTAACGAAATGGCTACCAGCAAAACCGCGACGAGGAGGAGTTTGAGATTAGTCATTTGCCGCTTGTTTTAGCGATTTGATCTCTTCTAGGGCTTTTCCCGTGCCGTTTGCGACGCATAGCAGCGGCTCGTCCGCGACGAAAACCGGAAGCTTTACGGTGTCGCTTAGATATTTATCTAATCCGCGAATGAGCGCACCGCCGCCCGTTAGCACGACGCCGTTTTCAACGATGTCGGCGGCGACTTCTGGCTGAATGCTCTCAAGCACAAATTTCAGCGCGTCTGCAATCTCTCTGATCGAGTCTTTAATCGCCTCTCTAACGTCCTCGCTCGTAAGATCGACCGAGCTTAAAAGCCCGCTGATCTGGTCTTTTCCTTTGACCGTGTAGGTAAGATCTTTTTGCTGCTGCACCGCCGTGCCGATCTTGATCTTAATCTCCTCGGCCGCTCGCTCCGAAATAAGCAGGCTATATTTTTCCTTGACGTAATTAACGATACTTGCGTCGATCTTATCGCCCGCGACGCGAACGGATTTGGCGCTGATGATGCCGCCTAGCGAGATGACGCCGATCTCGGTGGTACCGCCGCCAATATCCACGACCAGCGAGCCGCGCGCTTCATTTACGGGAAGGCCCGCTCCGATCGCCGCAGCCATCGGCTCTTCGATTAGATAAACCTCGCGCGCACCCGCTATCATTGCACTTTCACGCACGGCTTTACGCTCGACCTGAGTTAGCCCGTAAGGAACCGAGATGATGATGCGCGGACTTACGAAAAAGCGGCGCTTGTGGGTCTTTTCGATGAAATACCTAATCATCTTCTCCGTCATATCAAAATCCGCGATAACGCCGTCCTTCATCGGGCGCACCGCTTCAATATCGCCCGGAGTGCGTCCGAGCATCTCTTTAGCCTCGGCACCCACGGCGATGATCCTTTGCTTGCCGTAGCGTTCGTTTTGTACCGCGACGACACTCGGTTCGTTGATGATGATGCCTTTATCTTTTAATAGCACGAGCGTGTTTGCCGTGCCTAGATCGATGCCCATATCCCTAGAAAATAATCCTAGAATCGAATCAAGTAACATTTATCCCCTTTATGCAGTTAAATTTTGTTTTACAAGTATAGGCTTAGAAACGCCATCTACGACCTCTTTGGAGATGATGACGTCATAGCCCTTAAGCTCAGGCAGATCAAACATTATATCGACCATGATCTCCTCGATTATGCTGCGAAGTCCGCGCGCACCGGTTTTGCGCTTGATCGCAAGGCTCGCGACCTCTCTTAGCGCGTCGTCGTCAAATTTTAAATTTGCGCCGTCTATCGCAAAGAGCTTTTGATATTGCTTTAAGATCGCATTCTTCGGCTCGGTTAAAATTCTAACCATCGCCTTTTCGTCGATCTCATTTAGCGTAGCCACTACGTGCAAACGCCCGATGAGCTCGGGAATTATGCCGTAATGCACCAAATCGTCGGCCTCGACCATGTTTAGCAAATTTAAGCTCTCTTTCTTGCTGCGCTTGATTTGATTAAACCCGAGTACATTCTGCCCGATGCGGCGGTTGATGATCTCGTTTAGCCCGTCGAACGCGCCGCCGCAGACGAACAAAATATTTGTCGTATCGATCTGGATGAAGTCCTGATTTGGGTGCTTGCGGCCGCCCTTCGGCGGGATATTTACGACGCTTCCTTCGATGATCTTAAGCAGCGCTTGCTGTACACCTTCGCCGCTTACGTCGCGCGTGATACTGCGGTTTTCGCTCATTCGCGCGATCTTATCGATCTCATCTACGAATACGATACCGCGCTGCGCCTTCTCTACGTCGCCGTCCGCAGCCTGTAAAAGGCGGGTTAAGATATTTTCTACGTCCTCGCCGACGTAGCCCGCTTCCGTTAGGCTCGTAGCGTCGCTAATGGCGATCGGCACGTCCAAAAATTTCGCCAAGGTCTGCGCCATAAGCGTCTTGCCGCTGCCGGTAGGCCCGATAAGCAAGATATTTGATTTTGAAATTTCGGTATCGTCGCCTTTCGCGTCGGTCTGCCTGAAAATTCTTTTATAGTGGTTGTAAACGCCGACGCTAAAAATTTTCTTAGCGCGCTCCTGACCGATGACGTAGCGATTTAGCACTTCCATCAGCGCCTTTGGCTTGATAGCTTCGAAATCGATCTCTTTATTTTGATTTTGTACCGCCTCATTTTGACCCTCGCTGCCGTGGATAGCGGCGTATGCCATATCGATACAATAGCTGCAGATAGCCGCCGTACCGTCGTCGTTAGGATAGATACGACGTCCGTCCGCGCCCGTCTCACCGCAAAAACTGCACTTATTTGCCATTAAATTTTACCTTTATCTAGCGGAATTCCGCGTTTTGTGTTAATTATAAACTCGCACATCTTGCGAACGTTTTGATCACTCGTTTCGTTTAATAAAATTTGCGCCTGCTCCTTTAAGCCCCTGCCCTGGTTGAATAAAAATTTATACGCCCGATTTATCGTCTCGACCGTCTCTTTATCGAAGCGGCGGCGGATGCCCGTTAAATTTAACCCGCGGATATATGCGCGATTACCCTCGGCTAGGCAAAACGGCACCACGTCCTGACTAAGCGCGCTAGCGCCTGCGATCATGCAGCTCTCGCCTATTTGGACGAACTGATGCACCGGGGTAAGCCCGCCGATAACGGCATAATCACCCATTACAACGTGACCTGCGAGCGTGGCGTTATTGGCTAAGATTATGTTGCTGCCCAGCACACAATCGTGAGCGATATGGCAATACGCCATCATAAAGAGATTATCGCCGATGCGCGTAAATCCGTCGCCCTTATGCGAGCCCGAGCTGATCGTGCAAAACTCGTGAATCGTAGCGTTTTTGCCGATGATTAGCCCCGTGCGCTCGCCATCTTCAAAGCTCATATCCTGCGGAATTTCGCCCACGATCGCGTATGAAAAAATTTTAGAGTTCTCGCCGATTTGAGTATCGCCGATGATACGCGCGCCCTGTTTGATCGTGCAGCCGTCTGCGATTTTAGCCTGCGCGCTTACGAAAGCATACGGCTCGATCGTTACTTCGGCTCCGATCTGCGCGCCATCCTCGATGATCGCCGTGTGGTGAACTTTAGCCATCATTTATCCATTATCATCGCTTGAAGTTCCGCCTGCGCGGCCAATGTGGCGCCGTCGTTGATGTAGGCTTCGCCCTTTAGCACCCATATACGTCCGCGGTGTTTGATTACGCTGATGCGATACTCAAGCTTGTCGCCGGGGCGAACCGGGCTTCTAAATTTAGCGTTATCGATGCTCATAAAATACACGACCTTGTCGCTTAGATCGACGCCGTCTTTCTCCATACTCTTAAACGCCAGCACGCCGCCTGCTTGCGCTAAGCCCTCGATGATCATGACGCCCGGATAGATCGGATGCCCCGGAAAGTGACCCTGAAAGATCTGCTCGTTGTAGGTTACGTTTTTATAGGCCTTGATGCTTTCGCCTATGCTGAGCTCTTCGACGCGATCTATCAGCAAAAACGGAAAACGATGAGGTAGGATGGAGAGGATTTCGTTTATATCTATCATTGATCTGCCTTTTTTAGAAATTTTAGAATCTTATCAAATTCTTACTAAAATTTCCCTAACGTCTAAAAATATGCGCGAGAGCCCGTAAATTTGAACTTTGGCGGCTCTTATTTCGTCCGTGACGATGATCGGCGAGAGCGAGCCCGCAGCGCACAGGGCGGCACGAGCTTTATTTTGGCGCGCGAGACTCGGCGGATTTTTTAGCATCTCAGATACGCTTTTGAAATTTGATCTTGAAATTTCGTTAAATTTCGCCAGGTTTAAAATTTTAATCTCCCCCTTATCGCTGCAAAAAATTTCGCACTCCCGCTCCACGCTAAGCTTCACGTTTTCACGCGTAAAATGCGAGCCAAATAGCACAAACGAAGGCACGACCTCGCCGTCAAATTTAATCCATGCGCGCAGCAGGCGGTAGTTTAAAAACCGATCGCGCAGCACGTTAAATTTCACACCTTTTTTTTCGAGCGAGCAAAGCTTTTTATAAAATTTCAACTTCTCCTCTACCGAAGCGGGCAAGATTTGCCGATCGATAGACGACATTAGCTCGTAAATTTCGGCACCTTGGGCTAAATTTCGCCTCAAATCCGCCGTCAGACTTCCGCCCGAATTCCGCTGCGCCGCAAGCGCGTAGATGCAGCCGCAGTAGTTTTGATGATAGAGCGCGTCTTTTTTCGCAAGCGCAAACTGCTCGTTCGTGCCGCCGTTTTTACGAAAATCGGGCGCGATAAACTCCAGTCCGCAGCGCTCGCAGATACGTTGCAACGAGGCGCAAAGTTGAGAGTGCGATTTTTTGGGACTCATTAAAAGAGTCGTGGTGATTTTGCGCTCGCCCAAACTTAGCGCGAGCTCGGCCGTTTTTTGCATGCGAAAATCAAAGCAAAACTCGCAGCGCGCGCCTTTTTCGGACTCATTTTCAAGCCCGCGCGCGCCGTCTAGCCAGCCCTGAAAATCATACTCGCCCGGGATAAATTTAATCCCTAAATTCTCGCAAACCCGCTTTGCATCGTGCATTCTAAGAACGTATTCGCCGCAAGGGTGGATGTTTGGATCGTAGAAATAGCCTATTAGCGGCTCTTGCGCGAGCTCTTTCAAGCGGCGCAAAAAATAATCGCAATCGACCGAGCAGCAGATGTGAACCAGCAAAATTTAACCCTTTGCACGAAATTTTTGGATATAATTTTACGCTATCAAAATTAATGAGCGGAAAAATGAAAAAATTTTTTATAAACCACTGGCGTAAGTTTGCTTGCGGCTTGAGCGGATTTGCGCTATTTTACGTGCTCGCGGGCTTTTTCGGCGTGCCGCTTTTTATCGAAAAGGCGCTACTTAAAATTTTAAGCAAAATGGACGCTAAGTAAAATTTAGCTATACTAAGCGGACTAAATTTAAAGGAACAGCGATGATAAATATAGGAATTCACGGCGGAAGCGGCAGAATGGGCACGATGATCTACGAATGCCTGAAAAATTTCGATCAGGCGCGAGCAAGCGTGATCTACACGGTCGCGCCTCTTGATTATACGCCAAGCTGCGCCGTAGTAAGCAGCTACGACGAGCTTTTTAGCAGCTGCGATGTCGTGATAGACTTCACGATCCGAGACGGCGCGATAAGCCTAATGAAATTTGCGCTTTCGCACCCAAAGCCGCTTTGCATCGGTACGACGGCTCTGGGTGAGGAGGGCGAGCGGCTACTGCGCGAATGCGGCGCGAAGATGCCCGTGCTGCACGCTACGAATATGAGCCTGGGCGTCGCGGTGCTAAACAAGCTCGTAGCGCTTGCTAGCAGGAGCCTGCGCGATTTTGACTGCGAAATTTTAGAGATGCACCACCGCCACAAAAAAGACGCCCCAAGCGGCACGGCGATGAGCCTTGCGGAAAGCGCCGCAAGTGCGCGCGAGCTAAGCTTGAAGGACGTGCGCGTAAGCGGTCGCGACGGGCTCATCGGCGAGCGCGGCAAGGACGAGATCGCCGTGATGTCGCTGCGCGGCGGCGATATAGTCGGGCGCCACACCGTGGGGTTTTACGGCGAGGGCGAGTTCGTCGAGCTAAATCATACGGCGACTTCGCGCGCGACCTTTGCCAGAGGCGCGATAAAGGCAGCGGTATGGCTAGCATCGCAAAATAGCGGGCTTTACGGCATCGACGACTGCTTAGGAATCTAGGCTTTGCGGCCAAATTTAAGAGGAAAAAATGCCAACCAAAGATGAAATTTTAAATTTTTTGCGCGAGCTAAAGCCCGAGCTTGAAAGCTTTGGAATTTACAAAGTCGGCCTATTCGGCAGCTACGCCACAGGCGGAGCGAATATCACCGAGACGTTTAAAATTTCAGCCGATCTATTTGATGAGGCGCCGGCAACATGCCGGACGGCAAGCCGTCAATGATAAAACAAAATATAGATAAATTTCTAAAAAATAAAATTTAAGAGGTTAGAAAATGTGCGCAATCGTGGGAGTCATAAATTCCGAAGGTGCGGCTAAGACCGCGTATTACGGGCTTTTTGCCATGCAGCACCGCGGCCAGGAGGCAAGCGGCATCAGCTCGAGCTTTAATCATCATATCAAAACGATCAAAGCCACGGGGCTCGTGACAGAGGTTTTTAGTCCCGCGAGTTTTGAAATTTTAAAGGGCAACATCGCGATCGGCCACAACCGCTACGGCACCGCGGGCGCAGACAGCCTAAAGGACGCGCAGCCCGTTGCGGGCAACTATGCTCTTGGGGAGATCTCGATCGTTCATAACGGAAATTTGATCAATAAAGACGAAATCCGCCGTAAGCTCGTAAGCGAGGGCGCGATCTTTCAGTCCAGCATGGACACCGAAAACATCCTGCACCTCATCGCACGCAGTAAGCAGGAGCATCTAAAAGACCGCATCGTCGAAGCTCTGAATCAGTGCGTGGGCGCGTACTCGCTTCTGATCCTGAGCCGCTCGAAGATGTTTGCCGTGCGCGATCGCTACGGCGTGCGTCCGCTCAGCATCGGCAGGCTCAAAGACGGCGGCTACATCGTCGCGAGCGAAACCTGCGCGTTTGATCTCGTAGGAGCCGAGTTCGTCCGCGACGTGAAGCCCGGCGAGATGGTGATTTTCGAAGAGGGCAAGGATGAGTTCAGCTCGGTTCAAATTTTAAAAGCCTCGGAGGCTAGAATTTGCGCGTTTGAATACATCTACTTTGCGCGCCCCGACAGCGTCGTAGAGGGCAAAAACGTATACGAGGTCAGAAAAAAGCTGGGCGCGGCGCTCGCGCGAAAATGTAAAGAGCTAAAAGCCGATTTCGTCGTGCCCGTGCCCGATAGCGGCGTGCCGGCAGCGCTTGGTTTCGCGCAAGAGAGCAAGCTGCCCTTCGAGATGGCGATCGTGCGCAACCACTACATCGGCCGCACCTTCATCGAGCCGACGCAAGAGGTGCGAAATTTGAAGGTCAAACTCAAGCTAAATCCGATCGCGGCGGCACTGCACGGCAAAAGCGTCGTCGTCGTGGACGATAGCATCGTACGCGGCACTACGAGCAAAAAGATCGTCGAGCTTCTGCGCCATGCGGGCGCGGCGCGCGTACATATGTGCATCGCAAGCCCGGAGCTAAAGTATCCCGAGCGCTACGGCATCGATACGCCGAGCGTGCGCGAGCTGATCGCCGCAAATATGAGCACGGATGAAATTTGCAAATTTATAGGCGCCGACAGCCTCACGTTCCTTAGCGTGCCTGAGCTCGTAGAAGCGCTTGGGAGCGAGCGCAAGTACTCGCTCGTAAGCTTCGACGGCGATTATTTTATCAAGGATTAGCGAATTTAAAGGAGCAAACTATGACAAAATTTAAGATTAAGCGCGTCTATGAGAGCGCGGAGAAAGAGGATGGATTTCGCGTGCTTTGCGATAGGCTATGGCCGCGCGGCGTAAAAAAAGACGCGCTGGAACTTGATATGTGGGCAAAGGACATAACGCCTAGCACCGAAATACGTAAGCTTTTCGCGCATAAGCCTGAGAATTTCGCCCATTTTAAGGAGCTTTACCTAGCCGAACTTGAGCAAAATCCCGCCGTGGCTGAATTTTTGAAAAAGGTTAAAAACGAGCCGGTCGTCACGCTACTATACGCCGCAAAGGACGAGCACTGCAACCATGCGATGATTCTGCGTGATTTTTTACAAAGCAAGGTACATTGAAATTTTGGCACAAAACGCACCGATAGCTGTATTTTAAAGCAAATGTAAAATCGCCTCGCTCGCCAATCCACTAGTAAAACCGATGTGCGAGGCGTAAAATTCAGCGAAGAGGCTTAAGCGGAGTGCTTTTAAAGCCTTGCCAGACGCGATTTGAGATAAATTTTCTATCCGGATGTGCACTTCGCATGCGCATAAAACAAACGCCAAATTTTGCGTTAGAGCTCTAAAAAACGCAAAATTTCAAGGAAAATGACTCGATTTAATATGCAAATTTAGAATTTCATCTATTTTTTAACGCTATTTTTCATAATGCAAGCTAGGAATTTAAAAAGTGGACTTAATATAAATTCGCAACAAATCAAATTAATTTCTTACATGCAGCATTTTTAAATTTCATTTAAGGATTTGCCGCTAACATTGCTCGTAATTTTTTACAAGGAGAAACTATGGCAATAAGTGCTAGAAATCAACTTAACGTTGTGATCACAGAGGTAAAAACAGGTGCGGTAAACTCGCTAATCGTAGGCAAAACTAAGGGCGGCGACGTGCTAAAAGCGACCGTTACGACCGATTCCGAAAAAGGTCTAGATCTAAAAGCGGGCAAAGAGGCGGTATTTTTATTCAAAGCCCCAAGCGTCATCATCTCCAAAGGTGAGAACGATCTACGCTTAAGCGCGACCAACCAAATAAAGGGCAAAATCACCGTCGTTAAAGAGGGCGCAATCAATGCTGAAATCGATGTCAGAACCGCAGGCGGTGAGAATCTAAGCGCGATCGTGACAAACAGCTCCGTTAAAAATTTGGCGCTAGCAGTCGGCGACGAAGTAACTGCGATCATCAAAGCTACTCAAATCATAGTCGGCGTAAAATAATCAGGCGTAACGGTGCGTGCGATAGCGATGCGCGCGCTTTAAACATCACAAAATCAAGGAGCAAAATTTTATAAATTCTGCTCCTTCTTCAAAAATCTCTTTTGATAAATCAAATTTCGTAGCAACTCAAATAACGCTATAAGCAGTCTTTTCTCTCATCTCTCATGCGCGCAGATGCACCCCGCGCGACATCCAGCCCCAATCACACCAAGAGCGGTCTTACCCTATTTTACCGCAGTGCTCGTTCGTTTTGCGTAGGCTTTGCATCCATTCATCGCGCAAGCCCCACTAGCACGAGATATCTATGAAACGCGGGCTCCTCTTCACTCTGCCCGCTCGCTTATAGCAATGCGCTTTCATATTTTACGCGCTCGTGACACGCCGCCGCTTTGCGCAGTAGCGACCGATCCTCGCACATATGTCCGTACCGAGAGTGAGCCGATCTAGATCAAAGTGGCACGTGCCCGCCGATAGATAGCAGCACGGACAGATCATCGAACCGCTCGCCTTGCCCTAAACCCGAACGGTTTTTTAGCTTTTGCCGATCGGTTCGTTAAAAGCGGCAGTTTCGCGGCTAAAATTCGCCCTCATAAAATTTCGGCTCGTAGCCGCGGGTAGCGGGCATTTGCTTTGCTAAATTTGATACTCGCCGGGACTCAACTCGCCTCGTAAAAGCTTACCAAAGCGTGCAGCTGCGGCATCTACGGCATCGTCGCCAAACTCGCCCGGCTCAAATCCACTGCTGATAAACGGCACGGCAAAGTCCATCCCGCAATAGTTTGCCGTGATCTTAAGCGGCGTTAAAATTTCATCCAAGCTAAAGCCGATAGCGCCCTGTTTGGAGTACTCGCTAAGCGGCGTACTAGCGCTTAGCGCAAGCTGCAGAACCTTGCCCTTAAGCGCGCCGGAACCCACCAGCTCGTGCGAAAAGACGATGTCGAGATAGGCTTTTAGCATAGGCGGCACGTTTAGCCAGTACAGCGGATACAAAAACACGATACGATCGGCGCCGCGTAGCGCGTCTTGCTCGGCGCGAGCGTCGATGCGCGCAACGTCCGAGCCGTAAAGCCCCTCTAAATGGCGTACCTCTACGCTAGCAGCGCCCTTTGCGACCTGCGATAGGGCTTTGTTCACACGCGAGGCGACAAAATTTGGATGCGATAAAATCACGAGCGTTTTCATGTTATTTCCTTTGTTAAAATTTGCAGAATCATATCGTTAAAAAGCTAAAAGTAGATTAAGAGGACTTGCGAAAGCAAAGCGTTATTATGCCTGTGAGGAATGGGATTCGTGAGGCGCGATAGATACGAAGCGCTCTCGTACCATACTGTCTCAAGGCATGTGCAACAAAATGTTTTTACGCGTGCCGCAAAGTAAGCTCCCACGCTCGCCCTCGTCTAAAACGATCTTACTTACGATCCGTCCAATGCGCGTGCAGCCGCGGCGCGGAGCAAAATTTTATCCAAGCAAGGATAAATTTATGAAAAAAGATTAAAATTTAGCCGCAACTCGGGCTATGAGCCCGAAAATTTCAAAAAAAAGGACACGATATGCAGAGAAAAACACAGATCGAAGACGAGTTTAGCGCGGAGGATCGCGAGCGCAAAATCACGCTGCAAGCGGGAGATGCGGCGCCCGAGTTTAGCTTACAAAACGCCGACGGAGCGAGCGTCGCGCTAAAGGACTTTGCGGGAAAAAAGGTCGCACTGTATTTTTACCCCAAGGATAACACCCCCGGCTGCACGACCGAAGCATGCGAATTTAGCGCCGCATACGATGATTTCATCGCCGCAGACTGCGTGATCGTCGGCATCAGCCCCGACAGCGCCAAATCCCACGCGGGCTTCATCGCCAAGCAGAGCCTAAAGCACATCCTGCTGAGCGATCCGCAGCACGAGGTAGCCAAGCTATACGGCGCGTGGCAGGTGCGCAAAAACTACGGGCGCGAGTATCTGGGCATCGTGCGCTCGACCTTTCTGATCGGTGCGGACGGCAAAATTTTAAAGGTCTATAAAAGCGTCAAGGCGAAAGATCACGCCGCAAAGGTGCTTGCAGATCTGCTAGCTGCGGGGAAATAAAGCGCCAAGCCAGCGTTTTGAAATAGAGCTCCGGCGCATTTGGGCGCTAAGCTTTAATTATGAAATTTATGCACTGAAATTTGCTACGGAATTCGGCGTCAAATTTAATGCCGAAGCTTCGGCATTAAAATTTCGCTTTGAAATTTTGCCTTAGAATTCCGCCGCTCATTTGAAAATGAAATTTCAAAGCGGGGCTATATCTACGATTTTAGCGGCAAATTTTATCGCCTCACACCAAAATTTTAAAGGAAAAATATGAAAAATTTAATCATTCTAGCTCATCCCGACATCGAAAATTCGCTCATAAACAAGCGGTTTTTGAAAGAGGCCGCCGCGCAAAGCTTCTAGGAGCTTATCGCTCTTTTCCTCGCCGCGCTCACGGATAAAAGCGCCGCGAAATATCCGCTTTCTTGTTTTGCGTAGCGGCATGCAATACGAGCAAAGCGGTTACTGCGAGCGCGAGTAAAACAGCGCGGCAGGGGTGCGAGTAAATTTTAGCCTCGCGCAAAATCTGCGCCGCGGATCACATCGGAGAGTAAAATTTCGCTCGATGTTTAGAACGGGGTGCGGAAAAACGGCGCCGCAAATTATACGAACTACGAAAACCAGCCCAATGATTTGCAATAAAATTTTGAGTGTAAAATTTGCACATTTACGCTAAAGGCTTCAGCGCCTCCGAATAAGCCTCGGCCGCAAAAATTTTGATCTAAAATTTGAGCAGCCCGTCCTCGTCAAATTTAAAACCGGGCCCCCAAGCAACCTCCCAGTAGTATCCGTCTGGATCGGCAAAATACGCGTGGTATCCGCCCCAAAACGCATCTTGAGGCTCCTTGACGATGGTTCCGCCCGTCTTTTTTACTAGCTCTATGACGCTAGCTACGTCCTCTTTGTTTTTTACGTTGTAGCTAGCGTGATGCCGCCAAATCCGCTTCCTTTGGGCGGATCGTTTTTGCTGTTATCTCGCGCCAGCGCGTCCAAGGGATAGAGCTCAAATTTGGTTCCGGGCGTATTAAAAAAGCATACCGGCGGGTCGTCGTCTTTGCAATCCGTCTTAAATCCTAGTCCGTCTCTGTAAAATTTCAGCGCCCTTTGCATGCTTCGCACGCCTAGGCAGATGCAGGTTATTTTGTTCATTTTAGCCTCCATAAATTTTAACGTATCTATTTTGGTTTCTTGTGCCGTAGTCAAGCCTGCGCTCAAACAAGCCGTCGCCGCGATAGCCGAGCGCGCCGTCCGAGCTTTTTAATCGCCGATCATTAAAATTTTAAAATTTTGCCTCCAAGCTCGGCGTTAAATTTTAAAATTTAGACTGCCCTTGATTTGGCCTGTAAGCTAGCTCAAAACCCGCACTTACGGCTCAAACGAGCAAGCTTTTAGGTTTCCGCCCACTAAGCCCTTTTTAAACCACTCTTTGCGCTGTGCCGAAGTGCCGTGCGTGAAGGAATCAGGCACGACGCGACCGCTAAATTTGCGCTGCAGCGTATCGTCGCCGATCGCGCTGGCGGCATTTAGCGCCTCGTCGATGTCGCCCGCTTCAAGCACGCGCCCGGCTTTTGCGAGATAATGCGCCCAGACCCCAGCGTAGCAGTCCGCCTGCAGCTCGACTTTGACCTGAAGCGCGTTTTGCTCGGCTTCGCTGCGAGCGCGCCTTTTTAGAGCATTGATCTGCTCCAGCGTGCCGATTAAATTTTGAACATGATGCCCTACTTCGTGCGCGATGACATAGGCCTGTGCAAAGTCGCCGCCCGCTTTGTATTTATTCGCAAGCTCGTCGAAAAAGCTAAGATCGAGATAAATTTTACGGTCTCTCGGGCAATAAAAAGGTCCCGTCTGCGCGCTCGCAAAGCCGCAGCCGCTTGCAATCTGATCGCGGAAGAGCCGCAAACCGGGCTCATCGTAGCGCGCGCCCGCACTTTTAAATATCTCGCCCCAAACGTCCTCGGTTTGGGCTAGCACCGCCGAGACGAAGGCGAGCTTTTCCTGCTCCTGCGGGCTATCGGTCGGCTCTCTTTGCGTACTGGCGCCTCCGTCTAAAAGCGCCAAAGGGTTGTAGCCCATAAAATATGCTACGACGCCGATTACGAGCACTATGCGCCCGATCTTTGAGCCGAGCAAAAACCTGATGATCGGGATCAGCATCCCAAGCGAGCCGGAGCTCGTGCGCATGCTGCTTGCGCGGTCATCCTCCACGTTTGAGCTTCGTCTGCCGTCTTGCCATTTCATGTTTTTCCTTTAAAATTTTTGAGCCATTATACTAAAATTTTAAAAAGAGCGCCGTCTTGCTTTTGCAAAAACGGTGCGCGCATAGCGAAATAAATCTGAAATTTTGCTTATTTTAAATTTCTTTTAAGCTGTTTAAAATTTTAAATTCTATATAATCGCCCTTTTTAAATTTAAAAGAAAGGAGAATTTGTGGCAAAAGACGACGTCATAGAGATCGACGGCAATGTCATAGAAGCGTTGCCGAACGCGACTTTTAAGGTCGAGCTGGACAACAAACACGTGATTTTATGCCATATCGCGGGCAAGATGCGGATGCACTACATCAAGATAATGCCGGGCGATCGCGTAAAAGTCGAGCTGACCCCTTACAGCCTCGATAAAGGCAGGATCACCTACCGCTATAAGTAAGGATAAAGTTAAATTTAGATATACTTGCGATTTTGCGACTAAACTGTAGGAAGAAGTGTTTTCAAAATCCCCACTATTTTGAAAACAGTTGGTTTGATACTTTCGCTTTTGAAATTTCATTAAACCTAGGTGCAGTTTGCATTTAAAGTGGAGAAAATTTTAGGAGAGTGGAATGAAAGTTCGTCCATCCGTTAAGAAAATGTGCGACAAATGTAAAATTGTCAAGCGCAAAGGTGTTGTTCACGTTATTTGTGAAAATCCAAAACATAAACAAAGACAAGGATAAGTTATGGCTCGTATCGCAGGTGTAGATCTACCAAAGAAAAAAAGGATTGAATACGGACTAACTTATATCTACGGTATAGGTTTATTTACGTCGAGAAAAATTCTCGATGCGGCAGGAATTTCTTACGATAAAAGAGTCGCCGATCTGAGCGAAGATGAAGCCGCCGCTATCAGAAAAGAGATCCAAGAGCACTATATGGTCGAAGGCGATCTTCGCAAACAAGTGGCTATGGATATAAAAGCGCTTATGGACTTGGGCGGCTATCGCGGCTTAAGACACAGAAAGGGCCTTCCGGTTCGCGGTCAAAAAACAAAAACGAACGCCAGAACCAGAAAAGGCAAACGCAAAACCGTCGGCGCGGCAGCTAAATAAGGATTGAGATATGGCACAAAAAAAAGTAGTTAAGAAAAAAACCGTCAGAAAAAATATCGCCAAAGGCATAGTTTACATCTCCGCTACGTTTAACAACACTATGATTACCGTAACGGACGAGATGGGCAACGCGATCGCGTGGAGCAGTGCGGGCGCTTTAAATTTTAAAGGCAGCAAAAAATCCACCCCTTATGCGGCGCAACAAGCCGTCGAGGACGCGCTAAACAAAGCCAAAGAGCACGGCATCAAAGAGGTAGGCGTCAAGGTTCAGGGTCCGGGAAGTGGACGCGAGACCGCCGTTAAAAGCGTAGGTAGCGTAGAAGGGATCAAAGTTACATATTTCAAAGATATCACTCCTCTTGCGCACAACGGTTGCAGACCGCCTAAACGACGTCGCGTGTAATTATAAAAGGAGAAATTTATGGCTAGATATACAGGACCGGTTGAAAAATTAGAAAGAAGGCTCGGCGTCGATCTATTTATGAAAGGCGAGAGAAGGCTTGCGGGCAAGAGCGCGCTTTTAAAACGCCCTTACGCTCCGGGTCAGCATGGACAAAGACGCGCTAAACTAAGCGAATACGGCTCACAGCTTCGCGAGAAACAAAAGGCTAAATTTATGTACGGCGTAAGCGAGAAGCAGTTCCGCAGACTATTTGCCGAAGCGGCTCGTAGAGAGGGTAACACCGGAGCGATCTTGGTTCAACTTTTGGAGCAGAGGCTAGATAACGTCGTTTACCGCATGGGCTTTGCTACGACTAGACGCTTTGCGCGCCAGCTCGTTACGCACGGACACATTTTAGTGGACGGCAAGCGCGTCGATATCCCTTCATACAGCGTCCGCGCAGGACAAAAGATCGAAGTGATCGAAAAGAGCAAAAATAACCCGCAAATTTCAAGAGCGCTGGATCTTACGGCACAGACCGGCATCGTAGCGTGGGTCGATGTAGAAAAAGAGAAAAGATACGGAATTTTTTCTAGAGTTCCGGAGAGAGAAGAAGTTGTTATTCCTGTAGAGGAAAGATTTATCGTAGAGCTTTACTCGAAATAGTAGGTGCTAATATGAGAAAAATCACAACATCAGCTCATATGCCAACTGAAATAAAGGTTGAGAATGTCAGCGAAAATGTTGCTAAAATCATAGCATATCCCTTTGAAACAGGATATGCCGTCACTCTAGCTCATCCTTTACGAAGGTTACTTTATACGAGCACGGTCGGTTTCGCGCCGACCGCGGTTAAAATCGAAGGCGTAAGCCACGAATTCGACAGCATGCGCGGTATGCTCGAGGATATGGCGGCTTTTATCATAAATTTAAAAGGCTTAAGGTTTAAAATCAAGGGCGATTCCCTACGCGAGGTCGTAGAATACAGCTTTAAAGGACCTAAAGAAATTTACGGCAGCGACCTAAATAACGACGCCGTAGAGATCGTAAATCCAAGCGCTTATCTGGCTACGATAAACGAGGATGCCGATCTTAAATTTACGCTCATCATCGAAAAGGGTATCGGCTACGTCCCAAGCGAAGAGATCAGAGAAAATTTAGACGCTGATTTCATCGCGCTGGATGCGTTTTTTACCCCGGTAACCAAGGCTGTTTACGACATCGAAAATGTCTTTGTAGAGGATAATCCTGACTACGAAAAGGTGGTCTTTACGATCACTACCGACGGTCAGATCAGCGCGATAGATGCGTTTAAAAACGCACTTGAAGCAATGTATCAGCAGCTGGCGGTTTTCAAAGGTATCGTAAATATCAGCGCTGCAGATACTTTCGGTAGAGCAATTCCCGCAAATTCCGAGTTTGCAAAGCTTTTTGAGAGCGTTAGCAATCTAAGCTTAAGCGCGCGAAGCTTTAACTGCCTGGATCGTGCGGATATTAGATTTATCGGCGAGCTAGCGATTATGGAAGAGAGCGAGCTTAAAGACCTTAAAAATTTAGGCAAAAAATCGCTTGAGGAGATCAAAGCCGTTATGGAGGAGATCGGTTATCCTATCGGCAACCAAGAGCTCGGCGATAAAAAAGAGCAGCTAAAACGCAAGCTTGACGAGCTGAAGGCTCAAAGACAAAAGAATGAAGGACAATAAATGAGACATAATCACGGATATAGGAAGCTAGGGCGTACTTCGTCTCACCGTGCCGCCCTGCTTAAAAATTTAACCATCGCTTTAGTTACTAGCGGCAAGATCGAAACTACGCTTCCTAAGGCAAAAGAACTAAGAAGCTATGCCGAGAAGCTAATAACTCGCGCGCGCAAGGGCGACAGCGAGGCGCATAGATTTGTTTTCGCGGCGCTTCAAGATAAGGCTGCTACAAATAAGCTGGTCACCGAGATCGCCCCAAAATACACAGGCGTAAACGGCGGCTACACTCGCATCATCAAAACCCGCCTTCGCAAGGGCGACGCCGCAGAGATGGCTTATATCGAGCTAATCAGCAAATAAAATTTCGGGATCACTCCCGAAATTTCTTCTATGAAATTTAAAATTTTACTTCCGCTTATTATCATAGCTGCGGGCTTGGCATGGGCATTGGACAATTATCTTAGCTATAAAAATATCGAAACGATCAACTCCGAAATTCCGCTAAAGCAAGCATTGGGCGGCGAGCAAATCTCTAAAATCCGCGTCTATAAATCCAAACGAATTCTTGAAATTTTAACCTCAAAAGGCGTCGCGAAAAGCTACAAAATCGCCCTCGGACGCGAGCCTGAAGGGCATAAAGAAGTTCAAGGCGACGGCAAAACCCCGGAGGGCAACTACACCATAAACGGCAAAAATCCAAATTCGGCGTATCATCTAAATTTAGGCATCTCCTATCCGAATAAAGCCGACGTAGCACACGCAAAATCCCTCGGCAAGAGCGCAGGCGGCGATATCAAAATCCACGGACTACCGAACAAATTTAGCTACCTAGGGCAGAGTATCGCGGCGTTCGGCGACTGGACGGAGGGCTGCATAGCACTCGTCAATGACGATATGGACGAGCTTTTTGAGCACGTAAAAATCGGCACGCCGATAGAAATTTTGCCGTGATTGCACGCGCCTGCGCTAAAATTTCACAGCCGCGATCGATATAAAACGTAGCGTAAATTTTATCTACGAGCTTTAAAATAATGTTTGCCGCCCAGGCTTTCGTAATCGCAAATTTGCAATTAAAAGCAGGATTGTTTTTCTAAAAAATTTAATCGTATCGGCGCTTGTCCTAATTAAATTTAGACAGTTTCGCTTTAAATTTTACCTACCGCTCAAAAATTTCATCTCAAATTTAGCCCTCGGTCTGGCTGAAATTTCATCCCAAATTTATGGCGCAAATAGTCTAAATTTAAATATACGCAAGCCCGATGATTTGCGAGTTTCGTCCTTGCCGAATCGATAAAATTTTTAAAATCGCGACTCGCCGTTCGCGCCGTATAAAATTCTTTGCGAGCCATTACGCAAAATCCGCGCCCTTGCGCAAAATTTCAGATTAAATTTCATCCCCGATAAACCTTTTTTTATCGCTTTTGGATATAATGCGCCAAAACTAAAATAAGGAATTTTAATGATACCATTTACAGACGAAGAGCTTCTAGCCCCGGTACAAGGCAGCTTAGAGCTAATCCGACCGATGCTGCAAAACGACGGCGGCGATATGAAGCTTTTAGGCATAAAAAACGGCGTCGTCTATGTCCGCCTTACCGGGCATTGCCACGGCTGCGCGGCGAGCTCACAGACCCTAAAATACGGCGTCGAGCGCCAGCTTCGCATGGATATTCACCCCGAGCTTAGCGTCGTAAACATCCCCGAAGGCGAAGAGTTTGAACTATAAAAAACTGGGGCTAAAGACCTTTTCGCGCGGAGAATTCGAGCTTGCGAAGCTATATTTTTCGCTCGCATATGAAAAAAGTGGCGAGGAGGAAATTCTATTTTTGCTCGAGCTTTGCCAGACCGCGCTGGCAGACCGCGAAGAGGCGCTTATGCTCTTTGATTTTTACAACCTCAGCCCCAAAACTCAAACCGCGGAGCTTTTTAAAATTTTAAACTCCATCAATGAAAAGATCGCGAATGAAGCGGCTTCCGAACCCGGTGCCGAGGATGAGATTGCAGTCATCGCGTATGCCGATTTTATGCGCGCGGTAGGCCAAAGAGGCTTTAAAGACGCCTTCGAATCGATCATTTTTTCCTCCAAAATCGCCATTTCGGACAAAACCGAGATGATAGAATTTTTAGAAAATTTGATAGAAAACGGCTACTACGAAATGGGGCTTAATTACGTCGAGAGCTCGGCTGCCGCGTATGCAGGCGATGAGCGCTTCGAAGCGCTAATGCAAAAAATCAAAAATCATGAAAATACGACTCGAAAATAGCTTTATTACCGACAACTCCGCCGAATGCGAGGCGGGCTGTTTTTTTATGCGCACGAGCGCGAACGCTAAATTCCAAGCCGAAGCGGCGGAAAAAGGAGCGCAGATCATCTCTATCGCGCAAGCAAAGGAGCTTTTAAAGATCGATCCGCGCATCAAAATCGTAGGCATCACCGGTACGAACGGCAAAACCACAACCGCGGCGGCGATCTACTCGACGCTACTGGATCTAGGCTTTAGCTGCGGTCTAAGCGGCACGCGCGGCGCCTTTATAAATGAGCGCAGGATCGACGAAAAGGGGCTTACGACGAGCTCGGTTTTAAAAACGATGAGCTATCTTTACGAAGCTAGCAAACAGGGCTGTGAGTACTTCGTTATGGAGGTTAGCTCGCATGCGATAGCGCAAAATCGTATCGAAGGATTAGAATTTGCGTTTAAAATTTTTACGAATTTAAGTCAAGACCATCTCGATTATCACGGCAGCATGCAAGAATACGCGGCAGTCAAGAGCTCGTTTTTCGCAGACGACGCGCCAAAGCTCATAAACGCCGACGACGGACATATTAAATTTAATCCCGCAAACGCCCTTACCTACGGTATCAAAAACGCCGCAAGCTTCGCCGTGAGCGGATACGGGCTAAAGGGCGGTATCGACGCGCTCGTGCGCACCCCAAACGGCGATAATGCACAGCTGCAAAGCGATCTGATCGGCGAATTTAATCTCTACAACCTTACCGCGGCGTTTGCGGCGGTTAAAATTCTGACCAAGCTGCCGAATGAGAAGATCGCAAAAGCTCTGGCAAACTTCGGCGGTGTCGAGGGTCGCGTGCAGGTCGTAAATAAAAACCCGCTTGTAATCGTCGATTTCGCTCATACCCCAGACGGTATCGAAAAGGTGCTAAACGCGCTACGCGCAAGCGGCGAGATCATCGCAGTTTTCGGCGCGGGAGGCGATCGCGACCACGGCAAGCGTCCGAAAATGGGCGCCATCGCCGAGCACTTTGCCAAAATTTGCATCGTCACGAGCGATAATCCGCGCAGCGAGGATCCGGACGAAATCATTGATCAAATTTGCGCCGGTATGCGCCGAAAGGATAAAATTTTAAAGATCACGGATCGCAAAGAGGCGATCGCGCGCGCACTAGATCTTGCCAAAAACGGCGAGATGATCGCTATTTTGGGCAAGGGCGACGAGACCTACCAGGAGATCAAGGGCGTGAAGCATCCTTTCAGCGACAAGCAGGTCGTGAGTGAGCTCGTCGCGGCGCGAGGCGAGTCAAATTTAGACTAAATTTAAAGGACGGCCGATGAAAATCGAAATTTTATCAAGCAAAATCCACCGCGCGCGCGTGACGGACGCCAACCTAAACTACGTGGGCTCCATTACGATCGGACCCGAGCTCATCGAAGCTGCGGGGCTTTCCGAGTACCAAAAAGTCGAGATCCTAAACGTCAATAATGGCGAGCGCTTCGCTACCTACGTGATCCGCGGTGAGAAAAAGGGCGAGATCTGCCTAAACGGCGCGGCCGCACGCAAAGTCTGCATCGGCGACGTCGTCATCATCGTGGCTTACGCACAAATGAGCGCCAAAAAAGCGAAAAATTTTGAACCAAAAATCGTGCAGGTAAACGCGCAAAACGAGATTGTAAAATAATGCAGCCCCGTTTTGAGGAGCTTTTCGCCTCGCCGCAGCACTACGAAAGATACAAGGCGCGGCTGGGTAAAAAGCTGGCCGAGTTTCGCTTCGGCTTTATGAGCGACGCAAAATGGCGCAGGCTCTTTGTAGCGATCTGCGCCGAAGGCTCGCCCGCAAGACATTGCGAAATTTATGATTTCTTCGGCTCCTGCGTGAACGAGATCAGATTCGCCCTACCCGCCGCAGACTACGCGCAAGACATCTGCGAAAACTACATTTCGCAGCGTCTCACGACGAGCGAAAAGCCCACCTTCTACGCCGAGATAGAATACATAGAATTTGCGAAATTTTACGACTTCACAAGCCGCGGCGCGCTGCTACCGCCCGAGCACAAAAGCCAAGATCTTGGCGCCATAGCGCGCTATCTAGAGCACCTGGGCAAATTTGAGATGGAGCCTGGCGAGCAAAACTTAAAAATTTACGGCTACAGACGCTAGCTCTTTGCGCGAAGTTTTGCCATCTTGTACACAGGCGCGGCTGTTCACCGAGCGCCAAGCGGCACAATTTGCGCTAAATTCACTCCGAACCGCTTGCTCTAGCCGCTTGCCGGTCCGCAAAAAAGGAGCAAACTTTGAACTACGAAGAATTTTACGACGCCGTCTGCGAAATGGCGAAAAAATTTGAAGCGAGCGGGGCTGCGAACAAGGAGCTGGACGCATATCTACTCGCGCTTTTGAGGCTGCTTGAGGCGCGCGGCAGCGAACCCTTTAGCGCAAAGCTGATGCTTGAAATTCTAAGCGCGGCGTTTGAGAGCGAGAGGGCGGAGCCCAGTGAGACGTGGCTTGAGATAGAGCGAGCGCCCGAGCTTGCGGACTTCTGCAAAGATGGGCCTGCGGGCGGCGATACGTTTCGTTCGGCGGAAGAACCAAAAACCGCTGCAGATATAATGCGCTGCCTACCGGAGGGCTTTGAGATAAAATTTGACGAAAGCAGATCCGCAAATTTTAAAACTGTGCTAAGCGAGGCAAAATTTATGAACGGCAAGAGCAAGACGCAAGAGCAAAATTCTATCGCCGCAAGCTGCAGCCTCTCCGCAAAAGCAGCGCAAGGCGGGTCCTTGGAACCGAAGACGAACGAGCCCCTGAAATTCGAGACCGCAGATAAGCACGGCGAGCTTGCGTATTCCGCGGAGGTTATAAAATTTCAGCTAGCGGAGCTTAGCAGGATGCGCGCTAGCGGACAGCTTGCGGACGAGAGCAAGTTTTTCGGCATCGTCTCGTCAGGCGGGCATGGCTGGTATAATTTCGATCCGTTCTCGCTGATAGAGTGCGGAGCGCGCGGCCTGATGGATCACGCGGGCGAGGACGCGCCCCTGCGCGGCGGCTGGGAAATGCTCGGCGAACTGCTCGAAGTGGGACGTACGTACGAGTAGGCGGCGAATTTTGCGGCTAAATTCCAAAATCCGCAGCGCAAATTTAATGAGATCGCTTTGCCTCTCATAGATTGTGAGCGAAATTAAATTGCTCGCTTATCGTGCATGCGCCGCTTCGGCAGGGCTCGGTCAATTTCTGCGGTTTGAAATTTTAAATTTTACGTCTCGCGTCCGCCGTAAAATTTGAGAGTACGCTTAAAATTTCAGATCGCTCCGAGCATGAAATTTGACGATTTTAAAATCATAATTTCGACCCTATTTCGCTTAAAAAATTGATATAAAATTTCGAATTCTAGCCATTTTCGTGCAAAATTTCTCGCGCGTTTGCACGCTCTTTTTAAAAACGGATTTAAATTTAACGCCTCTGCTAAAATTTCTACGGCAAGCCAAATTTACCGCTCCGTCCGCTACTTAAAATGCTCCTTCAACTCCGAGATTTGTCGCTTAACTTCGTCTATTATCTGCGGCGAGTTTTGCCAAATTTCAAGAAAAGTCCATGAACCATCAGGTGGATAGATCATATTTTCTAGGATCGTAATAACCCGCTGAATGGTCGGTCACAGTCTATCCAAAAAACTCTGCGGGCAGGCATAGGGTGAGCCAAAGCAGGCAAAACGTGCGCGGCAGCCCTGATTTCATCGTAGTTTTCATTTTTCGGATCGAAATTCGCCGCCGTGCTTTGCAGCAGATCAAAATTTTTGCTCTTCCAAAACTTCGTGAACCAATCCGCCGCCTCGTCGTTTTCGTACGCCTTGTAGCCCCAGTCGCCCATTTTTAGCTCCTTTTAAAATAAATTTCATCGCCGAGCTTTGACGGCGTTTCTTGTTTAAATTTTACCCGCCCAAGCTAAATTTTAAGCACTTTTTGACTGCGCGTGCTCGCCGCAAAATCAAAGCCGAGCACAAAACTCGCGCGCCAAGTCAAACGCTAAATTTAGCTTAAATTTGCTAAAATAGCCAAAATTTAAAGGATTTTTGATGTTCGAAGGAATGGATTTTTCGAAAATGGGGCAGATGCTCGATCAGATGCAGGCCAAGGCTAAGCAGATCGAGGAGGAGAATGCGCGTAAGGAATTTACCGTAAAATCTGGCGCGGGCATGGTCGCCATCAGACTAAACGGCGCGGGCGAGGTGCTTGATCTGAGTATCGACGACAGCCTTTTTAGCGACAAAGAGAGCTTGCAGATCCTGCTGATCTCGGCGATCAATGACGCGATAAAACTCGTCGAAAACGAAAAGAAAGGCGCCGCAGCGTCCATGCTAGGAGGGTTCGGCGGATTAGGTAATCTGCTTGGCAATAAGGGCTAAGCGTAGTTCAAAAATGGTGAAAATAGGCTTTTTTATATAGAATGGCTGCTTTACTTAGCGAGTAGTTTGGATTTTACGAGGCGGGCGGTTTCGGTGACAGTATAAATAAAGCCTAATTTTATGGAGAGGCGAATTAAATTTAGATTTTTGTGGCGGTACGGTTTACATAAAGCACGGCTCGCTTGATTTGACGCGAGGTTATTAAATTTTAACCTTAGCAAATCGGTCAAATTTAACGGGTGGCGTGAGGGCAAATTCTAAAATTTCGGCAGGCTGCTACACTGCGGCGCAAAGTAAAATTTAGCTAGCGCAGCTTAAATACAAAGCAAGGCGAGCCGTTGTGCGGTATCCGCGAATAAATGAGGCTAAGATGCGGCTCAAAAAAGCGGAGCATCCTTCGCCTCGCGCACTGCGTAAAGCTAGGGAAATTAAAATTTAAAATTTTAAGCGGCATGATTGCTTATACGCGACGTACAAACGTCTCGCGACGGCAAAGCCCGAGCGGTGCTACGAAAAGGTATACGTAAGGTGCGAATTTTGCATTCGTCAAGGGCGCGCCCAAGCAGAGCAAATCAAAACCGCAAGGTAGGATCGATGGATATTTTAGAAAAATTTAAAGACTACTTGAAGCGCAACGAGCTGAAGGCGTCCAGCTTTCATCCGTACTTTGAGGAGGCGCTCAATTACATGCTGCAGGCGGGCGGTAAGCACTTTCGCGCACAGCTGCTACTAGGCGTCGTCTCGGCGGTGGATGAGCGGCGCTTTGAGGGCGCGCTGGCGATCGCGATGGCGCTTGAGATGATCCACACCTACTCACTCATACACGACGATCTGCCCGCAATGGACGATGCGGATCTGCGCCGCGGGCAGCCGAGCCTGCATAAAAAATACGACGAAGTCACGGCGATTTTGGTGGGCGATGCGCTAAATACCGACGCGTTTTTAATCGCCGCAAGCGCAAACCTAAGCGACGAGATCAAGATAAAATGTATTAAAACTCTAGCACGAAACGCAGGCAGTAGCGGCATGGTGCTCGGTCAGGCGATCGATTGTCATTTTGAAAACAGCCCTCTAAAGCAAAACGAGCTTGAGTTTTTGCATCTACACAAAACGGGCGCGCTCATCGCAGCGGCATTTGAGCTAGGTGCCATAATCGGCGGGCTAAAGGACGAGCTCGCGCATGAGCTTTATAAGATCGGGCTGAAGCTAGGGCTTATATTTCAGATCGAGGATGACATCATCGACGCCACGGGCGACGAGATAAGCGCGGGCAAGCCCGTAGGAGCGGACGGTGCGAAAAATTCCTTCGTAAATTTACTCGGACTTGCGGGCGCTAGAAGCTACAAGCAGCGCCTAATAGACGAGGTAAGCGGCGCGATGAGCGGCTATGATGCGAACCTGCGCGATTTGGTTTTAAATTTGATAGAAAAATACCTGAAAGGATGAAAAATGTCGAGCGAGCAGCTAAGTAAAATTTCAAACACGATCAAATTTCTAAGCGCGGATATGATCCAAAGCGCCAACTCAGGCCATCCCGGCACGCCGATGGGGCTAAGCGACGCAATGAGCGTCTTTATGAGCAAGGTCCGCCACAATCCCAAAAATCCCGCGTGGCTGAACCGCGACCGCGTCGTATTCTCGGGCGGGCACGCAAGCGCGCTCGTGTATAGCTACCTCTATCTTAGCGGATATGATTTGAGCATGGACGATCTGAAAAGCTTCAGACGCCTGCACTCCAAAACCCCGGGCCACCCGGAGATCACCACTCCCGGCGTCGAGATCGCTACCGGACCGCTCGGTCAGGGCGTCGCAAACGCAGTCGGATTTGCGATGGCCGCAAAATACGCCGCGCATCTGCTCAACGAGGAAGGAAACGAGATTATCGATCACCGCGTCTATTGCTTCTGCGGCGACGGCGATCTGCAGGAGGGTATCAGTTACGAAGCGTGCGCGCTTGCGGGCAGACACAACCTCGATAATCTCACGATAATCTATGATTCTAACGGCATCACGATCGACGGCAGCACCGATATCGCGTGGTTTGAGGATGTGAAAGTGCGATTTGAAGCGCAGGGCTTTGAGGTCGCGCGCATCGACGGACATAATTTCGATCAGATAGAATTTGTCCTTGACGAGGTCAAAAACAAAACAAAACCCTACCTCATCATCGCAAACACCACGATCGGCAAGGGCGCGCTCGAGCTTGAGGGCACGGCCAAAACGCACGGCGCGCCGCTTGGAGAGGAGCTGCTTGCGCGCGCTAAGCAAAGCCTGGGCTTTGATCCCGCCCAAAGCTTCGTCGTAAGCGAGGACGTACTTTTTGAAACGCGCGCCGCGGTTGAGAAAGGCGATTTGGAGGAGCGGCTTTGGAAGGAGAAGCTTGCGAAGCTAAGCGATGAAAAAAGAGCACTTCTAAACGAGCTTTTAAATCCCGATTTTAGCAAGATAGAATTCCCTGATTTTAGCGGGCTTAAAGTCGCCACCCGCGATAGCAACGGCAAAATTTTAAACGCCATTGCAAACGCGTTGCCCGGCTTTTTGGGCGGAAGCGCCGATTTGGCGGCATCGAATAAGACCGAGCTAAAAGGCGGCGGCGACTTTCCGTGCGGCAAAAATTTACACTTCGGCATCCGCGAGCACGCGATGGCAGCGATCGGCAACGCCTTTGCGAGATACGGGCTTTTCATCCCGTTTAGCGCGACGTTTTTTATCTTTAGCGACTATCTCAAGACGGGCGCTAGACTTGCGGCGCTGATGGGCTTGCGCCACTATTTCGTCTTCACGCACGACAGCATCGGCGTGGGTGAGGATGGACCTACGCACGAGCCTATCGAGCAGCTTAGCACCTTCCGCGCGATGCCAGACTTCTACACCTTCCGCCCCGCAGACGGCAACGAAAACGTAAAATGCTGGCGCACGGCGCTTGCTCTGAATGCGCCCGCGGCGTTCGTCTGCTCGCGCCAAGGGCTTGAGCCGCTACCTAAGGCGGTTTTAGGCGACGTGCAAAACGGCGCGTATCTGCTAAGGCAAAGCAAAGAAGCGCAAATCACGCTCATCGCAAGCGGCAGTGAGGTCTCGCTCTGCCTAAAGGCCGCGGCGATCCTGCAAGAGCAAGGCATCGGTGCAAACGTCGTCAGCGCGCCGTGCTTCGAGCTTTTGTGTGAGCAGGACGCAGATTATCTGGCGCAAATCCTAGAGCCGCAAACTAAAATTTTAGCCGTCGAAGCGGCAAGCGCGCTTGAGTGGTATAAATTTGCAGACGCGGTACACGGCATGCAAAGCTTCGGCGAAAGCGGCAACGCGAGTGAGTTGTTTAAGCTTTTCGGCTTCACCGACGTCGCGATCGCAAAAGAAGCAAGGGAGCTTTTAGAGCAGTAACGGCAAAGGCAAAATTTGAGCGAAAAAATCAAAATTTCGTATTTAGACGGATTTAAAATTTACGGATTAAAAGCCCGCACGAAAAATGCGGACGAGCTAGGCGGGAGCGGTAAAATTCCCGCGCTGTGGGCGAAATTTATGAAAGAGTGCTATGACGGGCAGAGCGAGATTTACGGCGTCTATTACGATTACGAAAACGGCACCGATGGGCTTTACAATATCTTTATCGGCACCAAAGCGCCCCGCGGCGGCGAAGCCTTGGAGATCAAAAGCGGCAAATACGCCGTTTTTAGCTTCCCAAATGAGCCGCAAAACGTAGCAAAGTTTTGGAGCAAAATTTGGAGCTTTTTTGAGGCGGGCGAACTAAAAAGAGCATTTGGAACGGATTTTGAGTTTTACGGCGGAGACGAGATCAAAATTTTTATCTCGATTTTGTAGGGCGGCACATGAAATTTATAAACGGCGAGTGATTTTTCGCCGCCGCGACGATGAGCTTTTGCGTAAAATTTCATCCATAAAGCGGTAAAATTCCGTGCCCAGAACTACGCGCGCGAAAGCAAATTTTATGCCGAAAGCGCGCCGTACCTTAAGCCATAGATTTAAAACGAAATCTAAATTTGTGCCGTTAAATTTCAACCCCCACCCGTAAAATCAGGCGAAATTTCACGCGGAATTTCATTTTTAAATCTGTTATTAAGCCATTTTTGGCTTAAATTACATTTTCATTCGGGTAGATGTCCGAGCGGTCGAAGGAGCGCGCCTCGAAAGCGCGTAAGGCGTCAGCCTTCTAGGGTTCGAATCCCTATCTACCCGCCATTCATTCAAATTTCACCCAATACTTTGGAGTTAAATGAGCAACAAACTCCTTTCGATGAGCCTGCAGGAGCTGTGGCGGCTCTTTCCGATACGTCTCGTGCCGCACGATCCGCGCTGGGGCGAATACTTTAGGCGGGAGCGCAAAATTTTGCGCGGGCTGCTGCGAGATTGCGGTAAGATCAAGATCCACCATATCGGCAGTACCGCAGTAAGCGGGATCTGGGCGAAGCCGATCGTAGATATTTTGATCGAGTGCTCGGATATCGCCGCCGCCAAACAGCGCCTGATAGACGCGGGCTATCTGCTAATGAGCGAAAAGGGGAGCCGCTACAGCCTAAATAAGGGCTATACCGAAGCTGGATTTGCCGAGCGCGTTTTTCACGTGCATCTGCGAAATTTCGGCGATGCGGACGAGATATTTTTTAGAGATTTTTTGCGAGCGAATGCGGATATCGCTGGGCGGTACGAGGCGCTTAAATTAGAGCTTTGCAAGCGATTCGAGTTCGACCGCGACGCCTACACTGCGGCAAAAAGCGAATTTGTGCTTAAGCTTACGCGCATCGCTAAAGAAAACTCGAAATAGCCGCGTAAATTTGATCCTCTGCGTAGAAGCTCGCTCGCCAAGAGCGATAAAAAATGGCTAAATTTTATAAACAAAAACTGATAGATAGTGCCGCACATTGCAGATTAGTTTTCATAAAATTTTGACCGTAATTTCAAATCTAAAAGGCGGCCGCCTAGTTATCGTAGATAAAATTTACAAATCCAGCTAGCAGCGAAGTCGCTCATAAAATACCGTATAACCGTATCGCACCAAAGCCAAAGCTCATCCCCACGCTTCGGTACAAGTTTAAATTTAGAACTTATGCGCCGTAAATTTTAAATATCCCGCCAAAACATCGGCTTATAAACTCGCTAAATTTAAAGCTACAAAAATTTTAAAATTCCTTGCCGCTAGCTAGCCAAGCGAATTCTACACCGAGCGCTTAAAATTTAATGATCGCTCTTTAGCCCCGCGCCGCAAAGCGGGATGATGCTATCTCCTTGCAGATCATGGCTTTCTTTGTAGCGCAGATACGCCGCGTAGGTAGCCGCAGTCGTATGCTCGACGTAAAATCCGCCGCGCGCAAGAGCCGCTCTGGCAGGCAGTATGTCGCTCTCGCTTGCCAAGATCACCTCGCGCTCGCCCGCGTAGCTAGAGCCAAGAATTTCGCCCGCACGCATCGGTCTTGCAATCGCGATGCCCTCCGCTAGCGTCGGCTGCGGCTCTATCTCGCGCGCCGCACCTTTGGCGTTAAAAAGCGGAGCGCAACGCTCGCCCTGAACGATAAAAATTTTTGGCAGCGCCTCGATAAGACCGCCCTCATATAGCTCGCCTAACGCCGCTTGAGCACCCAGCAGCAGCGTGCCGTTGCCCACGGGGATGAAGATATTGCGCGGCATCCTGCCCAGCTGCTCGTAGATCTCATAAATGTAACTCTTCGTGCCCTCGTAAAAGATCGGATTATAAACGTGGTTGGCATAATAGATCTGTTCATCCGCGGCCTTTTTGCGGCACGCGTCCGCCGTCTCGTCGCGGCTACCGTCAAAGACCGTGACGTGCGCGCCGTGGCTTTTGATCATATCGATCTTTTTAGGCGACGTGCCCTTCGGGACGTAAATTTCGCACTCGATGCCCGCGCGAGCGCAGTACGCCGCCACGGCGTTGCCCGCGTTGCCGCTGGAGTCTTGTAGTACCTTTTTCACGCCGATATTTTTGGCGTGCAGCACCAAAACCGCCGCGCCGCGGTCTTTGAACGAAAGCGTAGGCATCGCGTAGTCGAGCTTGAGATAGAGATTTTCGCCGAATTTTACGCTCGCCGTAAGCCCCTCGCCCATAGAGATTTCTTTAAATTTAGCGGTATCGATGCCCATAAACCTGCGGTATCTAAAGATGCTAAACTCGCTTTGATCTACGAGCGCGGGGTTAAATTTAGGCGCGTCGGAGTTTAGTTTATACAACCCGCCGCAGTCGCATTTATAGCTCAAAGTATCGATGAACGCGTGCTTGCCGCAGCCCGTGCAGATGAAATCGCTCATTTTCGCTCCTATTTTTTCTCTTTTATTTTTGCGACGGCCTCGATCTCTACGAGACAGCCGAAGTGTAAAGCCGTAGTCGGCACCACGACGCGAGCAGGCTTGTGCGCGCCGAAAAATAGCGCGTACTGCTCGTCGATCACGTCCCAGTTCGCGACGTCAGGCGTATAGACGCGGCACATCCGCACGTCGCTTTTATCCGCGCCCGCGGCGGCGAGCACTGTCGCGACGTTGCTTAAAGCCTGCGCTGTCTGCGCAGCAAGACCCTCCGGAATGGCTCCCGTGCGCGGATCCGCGCTTAGCTGCCCCGAGACGTAAAGCGTGCCGTCGTCATCTAGGATGCCCGGCGCATAATGCGCCTTTTTCGGCGCGAAGCCGCTTGGGTAAATTTCTTTCATTTAAGCTCCTTTGCATATAAAATTTTATATAATGTTACTCTAAATTTATTAAAGATATATAAATATTTCTATAAATTTGCAAAATTTTAAAATTTAATCTAAATTTATAGATTTTTTTATATGAAATTTAAGGAGCCCGAATTGAACCAACTTTTGCAAACCTTTATACCGACCGCGCACCTTATTAAAAATACGATCGGCGATTGCGAAGTAGTCATCCACGATATGAGCACGCCGCAAAACTCCGTCGTTTTCGTCCTCGGCGACGTAACGGGTAGGAGGATCGGTCAAAGCTTCGATCATCTGGTAAAGGACGTGTTGCTAAGCAAAAATTTTGAAAACGACTGCACCGCAAACTACTACTTTACCGCGCAAAACGGCAAGCTCATACGCTCCTCGACTTCTTTGATCCGCGCCGTAAACGGCAAAGTAGTAGGCGCACTGTGTGTAAATATAGATACCTCAAGCGCCATGGCGGCATACAAAGTAATAAAAAATCTGCTGCCGAATGCAAAGCTCGATAGCAAGGAGTTGCAGGGCGCAAATTTTACCGACGGAGGCTGCAATAGCGCGGCATTAGATGAAGCGAGCTCAAATGACAGCGTAAATTTAGAAGCAAAAAACTCTAACGATTTGCAGCAAAATATCCTTGATATCGTCCAGGACCTTATCGCATCGGCTACGCACGATCTGGATGTGGAGGGGATGAAGAAAGAGGATCGAAAGCGCATCGTAAAATTCCTCGCGCAAAAAGGAATTTTTGAGGTAAAGGGTGCGGTGGAGCTCGTCGCAAAGGCGCTTAGGACGCAGAAAGTCACGATTTACTCGTATATGGATGAGGTAAAGAAGGAGGGCTAACCGCGGCGTATAAATTTGATCTCAAATTTCATAAGCGTTGCGCGCCTTTTTATCAGCGTAGCCATTGGGGTGGCGCAAATTTTAATCTAAATTTGATGAATCGATCAAAAGTGGGATGCGCCAATTCCTAGTTCATGCGGCTTGTAGTGCAATAAAAGCAAAACTCATCTGTTACTCGAACTCGTAACCCTTTGTATTCTTTAATTTCTCGTCATAATCAACTCCGTTAGCAATTCGCTTGCGTGAAGTATTAAAATCCGCTCGTATCGGGCTTTTGTGCTCGTCAAACTCAAGCGGCGCGACACCGATGATATCTGCTAGCAGATGCGCTAAATCATCGCTCATAAAAGGCTTATCTTTCGCCGCAGCCAGCCTCTGCCATAGCTTAGCGTGATCGCTCAAAAACTCACGCGAGCCTATGAAAATTAGCGGAATTTCGTAAGTAAAGCGGCTCTCCATGCCGTGCCCGAGGCGCCCGTTTTCGTATAAATTTTCGCCGTGATCGCTAAGATAGACGATGAGGCTGTCATCACCCGAAAAAATTTTAAAAATTTCATTTATGACAAAATCGTTGTAAAGCACGCTGTTATCATAATATGCGACGACATCTTTCTGCTTGGAAGTAAGTTTTGCCTTTACGTCTGCCGCGCTAAACTTGCCAAATCCCTCGGGATAGCGCAGGCTATAATCCATATGGCTGCCGATGAGATGGATCACGTAGAAATTTCGCTCGCTCTGCCCCACTTTCGCCTGATTTATGAGCGGAAGCAGCACTCCGTCAGGCTTGATGCGAACGGTTTCGTAAAGATTGCTCTTTGAGAGGAAGGATTCCGCGTCCGCGCGATCGGCAGCGCTTTTAGCACTTAACGCATGTGCGCCGAAAGCCTCTTGATTGCTGATCCAAAAGGTGCGATAGCCACTTAGCTTAAACATATCGATGATGCTAAGGTTGCGAAACCACGCCCTTTTGCGCTCGCTTTCGTAATCGCTGAAATTTAAAAGCCGCATCAGCACCTGATTAGTCGTGCCGTAAGGCGAGATTGTATCGCTAAATTTTATCAAATTACCGCTCGCTTCGAGACCCTCCAAAAGTGGCGTATTTTCAACGCCGTAGCCGTAGAGCGACATATGCCCGCGCTGCAAGCTCTCGCCGATTATTAGGACGATATTTTTGACACGAGACTTTTGCAAGGCGGGGTTTGTAGCGGTCTCAGGATTTTTAGAATTTGAAATCGCGCTTGGGCTTTGCAGCGTAGAATTTAAAGTCTCGCTCCAGCTCTGCAGCTCAGCGCCCGAAGCGGAAGTAGAATTTAAATTTGCGCCGGAATCTTGCGCCTGGACGCTTGATGCGGGCACGGAATTTTCAGACGCAGAATCCAAGGCGGCGCCTTGCGGATCTGAATTTGCGCCGCCTTTTAAAACAGCCTCGTTCGCGCGCTTGGCCTCGTCATATCCGAGCTGCACTTCGCGCATATCGGTGATGAAATTTTTATCGCTAAGATAGTCTTTTATCGTAAAGGCAAACTCCAGCGGAACGTATTGTGATAGCTTGGTTATATAGCCCTGTTTGCTTTGGAAAGCTTTAGTGGCAATATCCACGCAAAAGATTGTTCCGTAAATGAGATAAATCGCCGCTAACAGCAATCTTAGGCGGCTATGCGTTTGCTTCTCATCTCTCTGCCCTGCTCTTAGCGCCGCAAAGATGCAGCCAAGTAGCACCGCTAGATATAAAATCGTTGCGGGGTTAAGAAACTGCGAAACAAACTCGCGCGTCTCTGCTGCATCGGTATGCACAAGCGCGTCGATCGCCACGACGTTGAAGCTTGAGTCGAAATTTACGATCAAAAATAAAGCCACACTCGCAATTAGCGCAATTAGCGCTAGCAACACGAACGAAACGAGCTTAAAAAATCGGCCGCCAAGCAGATAGCAGAGGTGAAAGATGAGCAAATTTATGATGAGCACCGCAGAAAAGCCTTTAAATACATGCGAAAAATGATACCCATTGATCTGATAATGTATCTTAGCCCAGCACGCAAGCAAGCATAGCGCCGTGCTAAGCCAAAACACTCTCCATATGGGACGCTCGCGAAGCGCGGCAAAAAAGCCGCGGTCGATTTTTATAAGCAAGCACGCTATAAGCCTACCCGCTTTCGTCCGCGCCATAATCCCGCCTATATTTGCTAGCGCTACATAAAATTTTTCTCTCATTTCATCTTCCTTAGCTTTACAAAGACACGATGACGCGCACTCTGCGTAGCGCGACATATTTTCGCTTTAAAATCAAGGCGCAATCTTAGCCGCTTAAAGCTTTGAGCTCGCTTACTTGCATCCTTTTTACGCTTTAAATTTTACAGCCAAATTTTAAAGATACGGAGAGTTTGGAATTGGACGACGGAATTTTAAGGCTAAATTTTAATTGAAAGCGGATCCATGAGCGAAACTACAAAACGAGGCTTTAAAAAACAGAAAGTATGAGTTAAAATCTCGGCTTTTAAAATTTTACGGCTAGACCACAAACCGTCGCAATAGATTTTAAAATTTCTAGTGCGATAGGTTTCCTTTGGATAAAATTTATGCATGAAGTGGCTGAGGTAAAATTCCAAGACGCGAGCGATGTAAAATTGTCGAAATCTAATCGTGGGCAAAATTTCGCACCGATAAAGCGAAAAAATTTTAACTAGCCCAAATCGCCTTTTGGGCAAAATTCTACGCGACGCTTAGGACTTCTACCTTACCGTCGAAAACCGCCATGCAGTGCTCATAGTGGCTAGTGCGAAGCCCATCCTTGCTTCTCGTACTCCATTTATCCTCGGCGATGACGGGAGTGCCATCCTTTTGGCAGATCATCGGCTCAATGCAAAAAACCATGCCGTTTTTGATTTTGGGGCCCGATTTTGGATTGTTACCTTCTAGATAGTTTGGGATCTCAGGCTCTTCGTGCGGGTGCTTGCCGATGCCGTGACCGCAGAAGCCGTATAGCGGTACGAAGCCGCGCGCGCGGATAAATTTCTCGATCTCGAAGCTTAGCTCTTTGAAGTGCATCCCTACCCTGATCGTTTTGATGGCAAACTCCAGCGTATCCTTGCTGCATGCGATGAGCTCCTCGTCGGCTTTTGAAATTTTACCGACAGGCAGGGTGCGTGCGCTGTCGCCGAAATATCCGTTTAGCTTCGAGCCCAAATCGACGCCTAAGATATCGCCCTCTTGCAAGATCGTCTCATCGGGGATGCCGTGGATGATGACTTCGTTTAGCGAGAGGCAGGCGGCGTTTGGAAAGCCGTATAGCCCTTTAAAAGCGGGATACGCGCCCTTGGAGGTGATGAAGTCGTCGATCTTCTTATCGACTTCGAGCAGGCTAAGACCCGGCTTTATGAAAGAAGCTGCATAATCAAGGGCCTGCGCGACGATCCTATTCGCTGCACGCAGCCCTTCTAAATCTTTTTTTGTTTTAAGCAAAATTGCCATTTTTATAGCCCGACCGCGCTTAGGGTCTGATATTTATTCATATAGATCTGCGCTTCGATGCGCCTCATCGTATCGAGTGCGACGGAGACGACGATCAGCACGCTGGTGCCGCCGAAATAAAACGGCACGCCCATAAATTTAACGAGCAGCCACGGGATGACGGTTACTAGCCCGAGATAGATCGAACCCCAAAACGTAAGACGGCTGGCGACTTCGTTTAAAAAGCTCGCCGTTCCCTCGCCCGGACGAATGCCCGGGATAAATCCGCCCTGCTTCTTTAAATTTTCACTAATGTCCTTGGAATTAAAAGCAATTGACGCATAAAAATACGCAAAAAATATAACCAACACAAAGGTCAAAAAGTTAAAGAAGTAGTTGCTAGGGCTTAGGAAATCGTGGATCTTTTGGATGATCGGATTGGTGCTTGCCTGCAAAATAGTGGTCGGAAACATCAAAATCGCGCTTGCAAAAATAGGCGGAATGACGCCGCTTAAATTTAGCTTGATCGGCACATAGTTCATAATGCGCTTATTTTGATTTGCCATCAATACCTTGCGCGAAAACGATACCGGAATTCTACGTTCGCCTAGCTCCACATATAAAATTGCCCCGATAGTAGCCAGGATAATTAGCATGATTGCGATTAGCTTTAAAACGTTCATTTCGCCGGTATTTACTAAATTTACAGTACTTCCGATCGCTCTAGGGATGGCACTTACGATACCTGCAAAGATAATAAGGCTGGTGCCGTTACCGACGCCGCGCTGCGTGATCTGCTCTCCGATCCACATCAAAAGCATGGTGCCTGCCAGCATCGAAATGCACGAGATAAAAACAAACTCGTTGGTATTCTCTGCCATTATCGCAGGCGCTCCGGTCTGTCCGTGGATGCCCTGCAAGCCGATGCTAACACCGATGGATTGAACCATAGCGATTGCGATTGTAGCATATCGGATGATCTGCATATATTTCTGCATACCGTCGCGCTCTTTTTTGAGTTTGCCTAAATTTGGAAAGGTTGCGGCAAGCAGCTCCATAATGATCGAAGCGGTAATATAAGGCATAATGCCTAGCGAGATAACGCTGAATCGCTCCGCCGCGTTACCGCTAAACATATTAAACATTCCAAAAGCGTTGTTGCTATTGTTTTGAAAAAATTGCTTTATAACCTCAACGTCCACTCCCGGAACCGGCACGTAAGCTAGCAACCTATAGGCAAAAAGAAAGCCCAAAGTAATGAGAATTTTGTTGCGTAGCGATTTATTCATTATTTTTGTCCGCTAGACTTTACGTTCTCGTCTTTGATCTTGCTAGCGAGCGCTTTTGCGCCTACGCCGATCAGCTTGATCTTTTTAACGGAATTTGAAATTTTATGAACGGATTTGATGCTTTCGATCGTGATCTCGCTAAGATCTTTTATAGCTTCGATTTTATCGACATTGATCACGTAAGGCTTTTCAAATTTAGAAGTAAAACCTACCTTCGGAAGCCTTCGTTGAATCGGCTGCTGACCACCTTCGAAGCCTCTTTTTTCGTGAGAGCCAGTACGCGCGGTCTGACCCTTGCCGCCGCGGCCCGCAGTTTTACCTAGGCCACTTCCTTGACCGCGACCTAAGCGCTTAGTAGCGTGAGTCGAGCCTGGGGCTTTTTTAAGATTTTCTAATCCCATCTTTTATCCTTGTTAGTGTTTTAACATACTAAGAGCTTTCATCGTAGCTCTTACGACATTTGAGGAGTTGTTTGAACCTAGCGATTTGGTGAGGATATCTTTAACACCCGCAAGCTCTAAAACCGGGCGCACGGAGCCGCCCGCGATAACACCGGTACCTTCGCTCGCCGGCTTAAGTAAAATTTTGCTCGCATTGTATTTAACTTCAATATCGTGAGTGATAGTAGAGCCGTTTAAATTTACCTTGATAATATTTTTAAACGCATCGTCTACCGCTTTTTTGATCGCATCTGGAACCTCTTTGGACTTACCAAAGCCAAAGCCTACCAAGCCATTTCTATTACCTACTACGATAAGAGCCGTAAACCTAAACCTTCTACCGCCTTTAACGACCTTCGTAACCCTACCGATATTGACGATTACCTCTTCGAATTCTTCTCTATTATACTTTTCCACAATCATTCCTTTGGGTTATAGTTTGATGCCGTTTTGGCGTAGCGACTCGGCAAAGCTTGCGATTACGCCGTGATACAAATAGCCATTGCGATCGAAAAGCGCCTCGGAGATACCTTTATCCTTTAGCTTGGAAGCTAAATCTTTAGCTAAGCTAGCCGCGCCCTCTTTGTTTGCCTTTAAATTTAAAACCTTACCGCTGCTGGCGCACAAAGTCGCGCTCGCCGCGTCGTCGATAGCCTGAGCGTAGACCGTCCTATTGGATTTGAAAATAGAAATTCTAGGGCAAGATGCGACGCCTGAAATTTTAGCGCGAATTCTTCTTTTTCTCTTGATTCGTAAAGAGATCTTTCTTTTTAATACGTTCTGTGTCATTTCTCAACCCTTATTTCTTAGCTGTTTTTCCGGCTTTGCGGATGATATGCTCTTCAAGATACTTGATGCCTTTACCCTTATACGGCTCAGGCGGTCTGAATCCTCTGATCTCGGCTGCTACTTGACCTACTTGCTGCTTGTCGTCACCTTTGATGGTTACGACGTTTTTATCTACGGAAATTTCGATTCCTTTTGGAGATTCAAAATTTATCGGATGCGAAAAGCCCAAATTTAGCTCAAGTACCTTGCCCTTCATCGCGGCTCTATAGCCGACGCCGTTGATTTCAAGCTGTTTTGAAAAGCCCTCGGTAAGACCAAGGACGATATTGTTGGCTAAAGCGCGGTATGTTCCCCAATACGCCCTACTCTGTCTATCCTCACCCTTAGGCGAGAATTCTATCTTTCCGTCTTCGATTTTTACATCGACATGACCTTTTAAATCAAGCTCTTTTTTGTTATTCGATTTTTTAAATTTTAACGACGAGCCGTCGATTTTGACCTCAACTCCGTTTGGAATAGAGATCGGTTTTTTACCAATTCTTGACATAATTTTCCTTTTTATTTGTCTAGGGTATGTCTACTTTTACGAATGGATACCACAATGCCATAAAAAGTAGAAACTTCTTACCAGATCGTGCAAAGCACTTCGCCGCCGACGCCCGCTTTGTGCGCGTCGATACCGCTCATAACGCCTTTACTTGTGCTAACGACGACGGTTCCGTAGCCGTTTTTGAAGCGCTTGATCTCGTCTTTGCCTTGATATACACGGCGGCCCGGAGTCGAAATTCTTTTAACTTCGTTTATCACGCTCCTGCCCTTTTCGTCGTATTTAAGCACTACGTTGATGATCTTTTTATTGTTTTCCTCTACTACGTTGTAGCTCTCGATATAGCCCTTCTCGGCTAAAATTTTAAGCATAGCCTCAACGACGTTTGAGTGAAAAAGTTTAGTCGTATCTAGCCTTCGCATTGCAGCATTTCTGATGCGAGTTAGTCCATCTGAAATAAGATCGTTAATCATCTCTTCTCCTTACCAGCTTGCTTTTTTTAGACCTGGGATCAAGCCCTCGTTTGCCATCTTGCGAAGGCAAACGCGACAAATTCCAAAATCCTTATAAACGGAGTGCGGACGACCGCAAATTTGACATCTGGTATATGCGCGAGTGCTAAATTTAGCGGGGCGTTTCGCCTTGGCTACCATTGATTTTTTTGCCATATCATTTTCCTTTTGCAAAAGGCATGCCGAATAACTCTAGCAATTTAAATGCCTCTTTATCGTTATTTGTAGTCGTTACGACGGTTATATTCATACCGTGAGTTCTTAAAATTTGATCGTATTCGACCTCTGGGAACATCAGCTGCTCTTGCAAGCCGAAGTTATAATTGCCGCGTCCGTCAAAGCCCGTTCTAGGTAGTCCTCGGAAATCCTTAACTCTAGGAAGCGCGATAGAGATCAGTTTGTCTAGGAAGGCAAACATCTGCTCTTTTCGTAATGTAACCATTATGCCTACCGGGAAACCTTCGCGCACTTTAAAGCCGGCAACCGATTTTTTTGCATTGACGATAAGCGCTTTTTGGCCTGCGATCAGCGAGATAGTATCGGCCATATTTTGAAGCACCTTTTGATCTTTGCTCGATTCGCCTGTTCCTACGCTGATAACGATCTTTTCAAGCGCCGGGATAAGCATAGGATTTTTTATATCAAATTCTTTCTGCAAAGCAGCTCTGATGGAATTAGCGTATTTATCTTTTAGTCTGCTCATAATCAACCCTCTACCAACGCAACGTTTGAAATATCCATAGGCATCTCTTTGCTTGTAAAGCCGCCTTGCGGATTTTGCTCGGTTGGTTTGATAGCCTTTTTAGCCATTTTACAACCCTCGACGATAACTTGAGCTTTTTTAGGGAACACGGCCTTGACAGTGCCTGTTTTGCCCTTATCGTCACCTGCGATGATCTTTACTTGATCGCCCTTTTTAATCTTAAATTTTACTGCCATTATAAAACCTCCGGAGCCAGCGAAACGATCTTCATAAAACCGCCGTATCTGACCTCTCTACCGATAGGACCGAAAATACGAGTGCCGATCGGCTCTTTTTTTGAATCCAAAATAACGGCTGCGTTCTCATCGAATCTAATTAGTGAGCCGTTGCCTCTGTGCAACTCTTTAGTCGTACGAACGACTACGGCTTTTACTACTTGACCGCGCTTAATCTTGCCGTTAGGGAGCGCTTTTTTTACAGAGCAAACGATAATATCGCCGATTGTGGCGTATCTTCTTTTGCTGCCGCCCAAAACTTTAATACACATAAGTTCTTTTGCGCCGCTATTATCAGCCACCGCAAGTCTGGTAAAACTCTGTATCATTATTCAACTCCTGTTTTCAAAACCGCTTTTAAGCGAAACGATTTTCTAGCGCTTAGCGGTCTGCACTCGATCGCAGATATGGTGTCGCCGATCTTTACAACGTTGTTTTCATCGTGGATCAGATATTTTTTAAATCTTTTTACGATCTTTCTATATCTAGGGTGCATAACCCTTCGCTCTACCAAAACGGTAGCTGTTTTATCGCCCGCCTTCTTTACGACTACGCCTTGAATTTCTCTTTTAAATGCCATAACCTATCCTTATTTCGCTTTAATAGCAGTGTTGATTCTAGCGATATCTTTTTTGATAGCGCGAATCTCGTTAGGATTGCTTAGCTGCATAGTTTTTAGCTTTTGTCTAGCCGTAAATAAAAGCAACTTACTTTGTTTCAACATAGAATTTAGCTCAGCCAAATCTTTATCTTTCAAATCAGTATATTTCATTTTCGCTTTCCCTACTTACGATTTTCGTTTTAAAAGGTAGTTTATGAATCGAAAGCATAAGCGCCTCTTTAGCAACCTCTTCGCTAACGCCGGTCATCTCGAAAATGATCCTGCCCGGTTTTATATTCATTACCCACTCCTCTACGCCGCTCTTACCCTTACCCATACGAGTTTGTAGAGGCTTTTTGGTAAGCGGTTTGTCTGGGAATACCTTAATCCAAATTTTAGCTTGACGATTCACGAAGCGCGTCATCGCGACACGAGCCGCTTCGATCTGGCGAGAATTTACCCTACCCGCCTCTACCGCTTTGATACCGAAATCGCCGAACGTCAAGGAATTTCCTCTCGTCGCATAGCCGCGATTGCGACCTTTCATCATCTTGCGGTATTTTGTTCTTTTTGGCATCAACATAACTATTTACCTCTTCTTGGTCTGCGTGTTTTTTTAGGCGCATCATCGGTCTTTTCAGCCTGGATGCCTTTTTGTAAAATTTCACCCTTAAAGATCCAAACCTTAATGCCGATATTACCGTAGGTCGTATGCGCTTCGGCAAAGCCGTAATCGATCCTAGCCCTTAGAGTATGAAGCGGAACGCGTCCCTCCAAATACCATTCGGTTCTAGCCATTTCCGCACCGCCCAAGCGACCTGCGACGCAAATTTTAATTCCCTTTGCGCCTGCTTTTTGAGCGCCTTGGATGACTTTTTTCATAGCGCGGCGGAATGCAACGCGGCGCTCTAGCTGCATGGCTACGTTTTCTGCAGCCAAAAGTGCGTTCGAGCCTACTTTGCGCTCCTCTTTGATGTTGATGGCTATGTCTTTATTGACTAGCTTAACGACTTCGCTTCTTAAATTTTCGACCTCGCCGCCTTTTTTGCCGATGATGATACCCGGCCTTGCGGCTACGATCGTTACGCGAATTTTCTTAGCCGTTCTTTCGATAAGAATTTGGCTAATTCCTGCATAGTAAAGCTTAGCTTTTAAAAATTTGCGGATCTTGTAATCCTCGCCGATACTATCGGAAAGCGTCGCTTTAGAAGGAAACCATCTAGACTCCCAATTTCGATTAATTCCTAATCTTAAACCGATCGGATTTACTTTCTGTCCCATTTACGCTTCCTTCTTACTTGGTTTTGCTACTTCGACGATGATGTGCGAAGTAGGTTTGCGGATACGGCTAGCCGTACCTCTGGCGCGCGGACGAAATCTCTTAAGTACGGGACCCGCATCCACTCGGCAGCTGGTAACTACGACCTCTTCGGGCTCAAAGCCGCCGTTTGCGACTGCGCTTGAAATCGCCGTAGCGATATATTTCGCGCCGCGATTAGGCGTAAATTCCAAAGTAGCAAGGGCAAATTCCGCATTCATGCCTTGAATTTGCTTCGCGATAAGTCTTGCTTTTGTCGGCGAAAGGCGAACAAATTTAATAGTTGATTTACTCATATTCTATCCTTACTTGCCGATCTTTTTCTGCACGGAGCCTTTGTGACCCTTGAAAGTCCGCGTAGGAGCGAACTCGCCTAATTTATAACCGATATGATGCTCGGTGACGTAAACCGGGATAAAATTCTTTCCGTTATGAACGTTAAACGTAAGTCCGATCATTTCAGGCACGATCGTACTTCGTCTCGACCAAGTCTTGATCGGTTTGTTATCGCCGGCTTTCTTTGCCGCAACGACTTTTTTCATTACGTGATCATCTACGAAAGGACCTTTTTTTAGCGATCTAGCCATTTTTATTTTCCTTTCCTTCTTGAAATTATAAGCTTATCGCCCGCTTTTTTATGGCGAGTTTTATAGCCCTTCGTCGGTTTACCCCACGGAGTTACCGGATGGCGACCGGAGTTTTTCTTACCCTCGCCACCGCCGTGCGGGTGATCGACCGGGTTCATCGCAGAACCTCTGGTTTGAGGACGGATACCTCTGTGGCGATTACGTCCGGCTTTACCGATGACGACGTTTGCCCACTCTTCGTTACCCACTACGCCGATACTAGCCATACACTCTGCAAGCACTCTTCTCATCTCACCGCTAGGCAGACGTAAAATGACATATTTTTCCTCTTTGCCCATAAGCTGAGCATAACCTCCGGCGCTACGTGCCATTTGAGCACCTTTGCCGGGTTTTAACTCGATATTATGCAGGATAGTTCCCACAGGGATGTTTTTCATCTTCATAGCATTGCCGGGTTTAATATCTAATCCACCCTCGGCAGCAGCTACTACGTCGCCCACTTTAAGATCGTTAGGCTTGATAATGTAGCGCTTCTCGCCGTCTGCGTATGAGATCAATGCGATACGGCAGTTGCGATTCGGATCGTATTCAATCGCCTCGACCTTGCCAGCAACGCCGAATTTATTTCGCTTAAAATCGATAATTCTATAAAGTTTAGCAGCTCCTGCTTGTTTATGGCGGCTGGTAATGCGACCATTATTGTTTCTTCCGGCTGCGGTAGGAATTTTAACAAGCAAACCTCTAACGCTAGCTTTTGCAGTGATATCCTCGCTGCTAAGACCAGTCATAAATCTTCTACTTGGAGTATACGGTTTATAAGTTTTAATCGCCATTTTACGCCTCCACGCTTTCTAAGCTTGCACCCTCAGGTAGTTTGACGTAGAATTTCTTCACATCATTTCTAACGCCAGTTCTGCCTTTAAATCTTTTTAATTTGCCGTCCTGTCTTAAAGAATTTATCTTTAGCGGAGTGATCCCGAAATAGTTCTTCAAAACGCTCTTTAGTCCGTTTTTCGTAACCGACGGGCTAGTTTGGATAACGACCACGCCGTTTTCTTGAAGACCGAGAGACTTTTCCGTATAAAGGATCGTTTTGATATCTGTTATATCTGCCATTTTAGTCCTCTTTCACTATTGATTCAAATGCCGCTTTTTCGAATACGACTGAGCCGTAAACTGCTATCAGGTAAGCATTGGCCTCGCTTGCATCGATGACATAGCAATTCTTAAGATTTCTATAGGCCAAAAGAGTTTGCGCGTCCAGCTCATTTTTAACGATCAGCGCATCTCTAACGCCCAGTTTCTTAATAAAATTTGCCGCATCTTTGGTTTTGCCGCTTTTTAGCTCCAAATCGTCGAAGATAAAAATTTTACCCTCGTTTGCTTTCTCATTGATAGCAAATTCCAGCGCAAGGCGTTTTTGCTTCTTATTGACCTTCTGCTCGTAATTTCGTTCGTTAGTCGGACCGAATGCGACCGCGCCGCCTACCCAGACGTTAGTTCTGGTTGAGCCCGCACGTGCGCCGCCGCGACCCTTTTGTCGCCATGGTTTTTTGCCGCCGCCGCTAACCTCGGCGCGAGTTTTAGCGTTAGCCGTATTTGCACGAAGCGAAGCAAGGTAAGATTTGACGTACAAATATAGATTGTGCGAATTGACTTCCGAAAATTTCGCAGGAATTTCAATTTCGCTTGCTTTTTCCAGTTTTTCGTTAAGCACGCTTACTTTACTCATTTTACTATCCTTATTCTGCCCATTGCGCCGTTAAATCCAGGAACCGAGCCTTTAAGCACCAAAATTTTATTCTCGGCATCAAAGCTTACGACTTCGTTTTTAGCAGTGATCGTTTCGTTTCCAGTGTGTCCCGCCATCCTCACACCAGGCTGAACGCGACCCGGCCACTCGCAGTTGCCGATCGAGCCCGGTCTTCGGTGAAAGCGGCTGCCGTGCGCTGCAGGACCACCCGCAAAGCCATGGCGCTTAATGACACCCTGATAACCTTTACCCTTGGATTTAAAGCTTACTTTGACGATCTTGGCTTCGCTCAAAACATCTAAATTTTGATCGCCAAGCTCGGCATTTTCTAAGCTTAAAGTCGCAAATTTATTAAATTCCTTGCTTAGGCTATATTTCTTTTGAATGCCGGCGATAGCTTTATTATACGCTTTGCCCTCTGCGTAGGCTACTATAGCTTTTTTCTCATCACAAACTTCGCAAATTTTGGTATTGATAAGTCGTAAAAGCGTCACGGGCGTACTGCTCGTGTCGATCGTCCTACTCATACCTATTTTTTCTACAATATATTCCATTGTTTTACCCCTTATTTGCCCATCGCGTGAACTTCAACGTTGACTTCCGGAGCCAAATCAAGCTTAGTTAGCGAATCAACCGTGTCCGGAGTCGCCGCTACGATATCTAGCATACGAGCGTGGATCTTCATCTCAAACTGCTCTCTAGAGTCCTTATTTACGTGTGGAGATCTTAAAACTGTGTAGCGCTTGATCTTTGTGGGCATAGGAACAGGGCCTCTTACATCCGCACCCGTTCTTTTGACGGCTTCTACTATGGCCGCAACCGTGCGATCTAAAACTCTATGGTCATATGCCTTGAGTTTCAACCTAATTTTTTGCATCTGCTTTTCCTTAAAAAGAACTTGTCGCAACGCGCGACCTTTTGTTTCAAACAAAAGACGCACATTATATAAAAGCGCTCCCTTTTTGTCAAGAAAATAGCCAAATTTTATTGAAATATTTCCTTTTAATAAGGAAAGATATATAGAATTTCGAAAATTTTTAGAGTGTCGAAAAATTTCAATACAAAAATTTTGGATAAATTTAAACAGATATAAAAATTCCATAGGATTTTTCGGATTTATTTCCTTTTAATAAGGAAAATTTTAAAATACTCGCCATGAATGATCTAAAATTTTTTTACGAAAACCCGCCGGAATTTATGGGCTTTATTCCGCGCAAAAGAGGTATCGGCTCTGCCAAAACCATAATCTACGGAGTGCTAAATTCCGGCAAAAGCGCCGTGCTGAAAAATGAAATTTCGGAACTTAAAAAAGATGAAATTTTGTACCTAAATTTAGCCGATCTACGCCTTGAAGAGGCGGTAGCGAATGATGGAATTTTTGTGGCTAGAAATAGTGCGGACAATACAAAGGCTAGCGCAGCAAATGAATATGAAATAAGTAGAGAAGCTACGTTAGACGCGGAAATTTCGGATACGGGCGAATTTTACCGCGCCGCCGTAAAAAATACAGATACAAAAAACGCAAGCGCAAATGGCTCAAACAACGCAAAAAATGCGGAGTCCGATGGCGCAAAAAGCAGGAGCGAGAATTTCTTCCGCGAGATCAAAGAATTTTTAGCCGCCAACGAGCAAATTTCATCGCTTTTTTTGGATAATTTTAGTAGCGCCGATTTTGAAATTTCATCGCTTCAAAGCTTCGCTGGGGGGCTAAATTTAAAGCGTTTTATCATCTCTACTCGCGATAAAGAGTTGGTCCTGCCGGGCTTTGAGCGGCTTGAGCTTTTGCCGCTTTCATTTGAAGAATTTATCGCCTTCGATAAGCGCCACAACGAGATAAACTCGATGATTTCGGCGTTTTTAGCCCAAGGCGGCGGCGCAAAAAATCCCTTCATAGCGCCTGCCGAAATTTTAGAATTCGAGCAGAGTCTGCTTACGGCAAACTTTAGCCGCACGGAAATTTTAATCCTCAAAGAGTGCCTAAGCTTCGTCCACGCCGCATTTAGCGCAAATAAAATTTACACCGCGCTAAAGCCGCGCATCAAGATCTCCAAAGACGCCGTATACGGCACTATCGCCAAACTTGAGCGGGAAAATTTCATCAGATTTTTAAGCAAGGTGGGCGAGCCCGCGCGCGCAAAAAAACTATATTTTTCGCATTTTAATATGCGCGAAATTTTAACGAGCAAAAAGGACTTCTCCAAAAAATTTGCCAACGTCCTTTTCTGCGAGCTTTTGGGGCTAAATACGTCGATTTTTTATACAAAAGAGCTGGATTTTTACCTGCCCGCTCTAAAAATGGGGGTTCTCGTCATCCCATTCAGCGACGCCGACATTATCTTTTTAAAATTCCGCAAAATTTTAAGCGCGCTCAAGAGGCTCGGCATCACAAGCCTAAAGGTCGTTTCTATGGCAAACTCCGGCAGGCTCGAGATCGAGGGGATGCGCTGCGATGTCGTGCCGTTTCATGAGTTCGTGCTTAGCTTCTAATTATTGACATTTCATATCATAAAATATAAATTTTATGATATAATTTTGGCAAACCCATATCAATTACGCAAGGGAAAGCCGATGATCAAATTAAAAGACAAACTCATTTATGAAACGCTAAAACTGGTCGAATCACAAGGTAAAGGGGGACTTTTATGTCGCAATAAGCAAAGCGATGCGGAGTTTATGAGTCCCGTAAACGAATTCGCAGCTGCGAGTGGGCGCAACTACACCTCGGTCAAATCGACTCTTGATATAATTCATAAAAACTGGGGCTATTTGCAGCGCGAAAGCATTAAGGACACGGGACTTGATGCGGGCAAGGCGTCGAAGATTTTCATCTACCGCCTATGCGAGTCAGGGCGAAGCTTTATCGAAAAATACGAAAAGGCGCTCGTCCAAAACGCCGACAAATAGCCCAAAATTAAAAATTTTAAGCGCCAATTAGATAGAATTCTTTAATTTCACGTAGCGCGACAGAATTTCGTTTTTATGCGACTCGCCTTAAAAAAGGAGATGAAAATGCTGGATTTTATAGTAAAAATGTTCGCCTGGAAAGCTGAGTGGGAGGTAAAAAAGGAATATGACAAAGAATTTGGCGATCTATCCTCCATGCGATCAATCTTGCGCTTTATAATACTTCTTGTCATACTTGGCATTTTGATTAAATTTCAATTAAGCGTATGAAAGATACATTTTTAGACATTGCGCTCGTTTTATTAGGCATTGCTATGCTCGTCACAATGCGACAAAAATCTTTATTAAAATTTACAATCTTCGTCGTGATTTTAGCGCTCGCCAGAGAGTTAATCATCAGATTTTATGCCTAGTTTCGGCCAAACCGACGCGGATGGAATTTAAAATTTAAACAACAAAATGACGGCGCGACGGAATTCGGCTGGTGCAAATTTTAAATTTCGCCGTAACCACACTATGCTTTTATCGTCGTTAGTAAATTCTACCGTGCTTCAAGAATTGTCGCATCTACAAATCTAGCCTTTATCGTCAATGATAGATTTTACCCGCGGCGAGGATTTGCGCTTGATACCGCGCTTTTTGTTATTAGTGGCGCAATTTCGCTCGTGCAAATGTGACGGAATTTCACTCGTGTGAACACGGCGGATCTTTTGCGGTGGCAGCAAAATTTATAAACCGAATGAGCGGGTTAGAGCGTAAATTTTATAACGCTATAACGCTTAAATTCCGCAGAAGCCTAAATTAGCGCAATGCAAGCGCAGAATTCAATCAAAAAATTTCAAACTTAGTAGTAAAATTCCGCGCACCAAAATTTTAAAATTTTATTTCATAAAATTCCGAGATTTAGGAATTAAATTTTGCAATGAGACGGCAAATTTTACTTCGCAATTAAAATTCTCACCCAAACCATCCCCGAAAATTCTAAAATTTCATCATCATAAAATTTTAAAATTCCAATGTTGTATTGTAAATCTATTATTTTATAAAACGGAGTGAAAAGCGAAATCTTGCATAAATCGCACTCGAAAATTTCACGGATTCTCGCACAAACCGGCTCGAAATTTCGCCCTGCCTACTCCACGTATCCGATAAATTCGCCATCGAAAGTATGCCTAACGTCGCCGCGAAAGTAAATTTTACCTCCATCTCCTAAGCGCAAATTTAGCATTTCGCCGCTTGCAGGTATCACGCGGATATCGGGAGCTAGCCCCATATTTTCGACGCCTGCGATGAAGCATGCTGCCATCCCCGTACCGCATGCGAGAGTTTCTGCCTCTACGCCACGCTCAAAGGTGCGCACCTTTAAAATTTTGCTTGCGAGGCGACTTTGAACTAACGCATAATTAACGTTAGCGTTATACTTCTCGCGCAGATCGCGGGCCAATGCGGCATCGAACTCATTTAAATCACTAACAAAAGTTACCAAATGCGGCACTCCTGTGTTATAAAAATACCACGTTAGCCCTGCCTCCTCAAAGCTTTCGCCCAGGCGCTTAGGACGAGTTAACATTACCTCGACGTTAGCTACTAACGCGTGAGCGTTAGGGCGAAGATTGAAAATCTCGCCGAAGCTTACATTGCGTAGCTCACCTCGCATGCTCTCGCTCAAATTTCCGCCGAAAATACCGAAAATTTCACCGCTAATTACACCTGCGCCGCTTAGGAATTTCATGCTCTGCCCGGCCAAAAAATTCTCATACGCATACATGCATACCGCGCGCGAGCCATTGCCGCACATATCGGCGCTGCTGCCGTCGCTATTGTAAAATTCCCACTCGAAATTTATCCCCTCGATACCGTTAAATTTCGGTAGTACGACGATGAGGCCGTCGGCGCCCACCCCATCACGCCTATCGCATAGCTCACGCGCTAGCTTGGATCTATCCGCCTTAACAGAATCCGTAAAAATCACGAAATCATTTCCGCTCGCATTATATTTTGAAATTTTCATTATCTACCTCGCAAATTTTAAAATTACTAACGCTGCTCACTAACGCTTTATTAAAATTTTACTTCTATCTAAATTTAAGCGCATCGCTTATTTATAGGCTTTACTAAGACTAAAGTTACTAACTATCTTCTTTCGTAAGCCCATTTTGTTATGCGTTTTTCGCGCTTGATGTTAGAGCCTACCTCATAGCCTTTAAATGCTCGCAAGCATCAAATCTTCCGAGCTTGCAAGCCTTTTCATAAAACTCGCGCGCCTTCTTTTTATCTTTCGCTACGCCCCAGCCCTTTTCGTATTGATATGCTAAATTTGAGCAGGCTAGCGGTTCGTCGCTTTTTTCGCACGCCTCGCTAAAATACTTCGCAGCAAGCGCGTGATCCTTTTGACCGCCGTCGCCTTTAAAATACGTGACGCCCAAATTTACGCACGAATCCACGTGTCCTTGCTCGCAAGCTCTCGTAAAAAATGCCCTGGCCCTATCCACGTCCTTTTTCACGCCTTCGCCGAGAGCATAGCTAAGCCCTAGGTTGTGGCATGCCTCTAGCTGCCCCATCTTGCAAGCCTTAATCAAAAGCTCGATCGCCTTTTTCACGTCGGGATAGACGCCGAGCCCCTTTTTATAGTTGTATGCAAGGCTCGCGCACCCCTCGCTGCTGTTTTTCTTGCAGGCGTCGCTGAAAAGCTCATTCGCCCTCTTGCGATCCTGCGCCACCCCCTGCCCGTCGTTGTAGAGCAGCCCCAAATAGACACAGCCCTTCTGCTCGCCGAGCTTGCACGCCCTGTCGTAATAGCGCGCGGCCTGCCCGAAGCTTCTATTTGAGTCGTATGCATAGCCCAAATTTGCGCAATCCAGCGCGTTTTCCTCGCCGCCAGCGTCGCAGTTGCGCTGTAGCTCATTTATCACGCGGTTTAGTTTTTTACAATCCATCTCGCTCCCAGCGGCGCAGCCCTTCCTTAGATCGTCGATCTCCGCCGCAGCGCCCGTCGCAAATAGCACGGAGAGCAAAACCGTTCGCGCCGTAAATTTCAACCACTCTTTAAGCGGCGCACTTTTAAAATTTTGAAATTTAGCGCCCTTTTGGGCACAGCTACCGATCCTCATCATCTCTCCTTTATTTTTAGTCTCATCTCAATTTGCGTAGAAATTTTATGCAACCGCGCAAGGGCTAAATTTCATATTCTAGCTCTTTTAAAAATCTCTCCACTGCGGCCTCAAGCGCGGCAAGATCGCCTCCGTTATCTATCACAAAGTCCGCCATGGCACGCTTTTGCTCGATATCTATTTGCAGCTCCACGCGGTGCTTTGCAGCGGCATGATCGAGCCCGTTTCGCTTCATCACGCGCGAAACCAGCGTATCTTTTGGCGCATAAACGACTGCCACTTTGTCGAAAAACTCATATCTCTTGCCCTCGAAAAACAGCGGAATATCGACGAAATAAAGCCTTCCTTTCGCTTCCAAATCCCGCGCCTGCGATAAAATTTCAGCCGTTATCTTCGGATGCAGTAGAGCTTCTAGCTTTGCGAGCTCCACAGGGTCTTTAAACACCAGCTCGCCTAGCTTTTTACGATCTACCGAAACGCAGGGCGCGGACGAAATTTCCTCGCCTGAACTAACGCTAAATTCCGCGTGCGAACCCAAATTTTTAGCTTTAACGCCTTTTTGCACGACGTATTGCGCGCCGAAAATTTCAGCCACCTGTGCGGCGCAGCGATCCAAAGCATCATGCGAAATCTTATCGGCGTCGATGATCTCAAATCCGCGATCACGAAGCAGCTCGCAAACCGCGCTCTTACCGCTACCGATGCTGCCCGTGATGACGACGGCGTGTTTAAATTTCAAGGTGAGCCTTTATAGCGTTTTTATTCGATTTTAGCTAAAATCTGCGAAATTATACCATCTTGGAGGATAAAATTTGATAAGCTACAAAGACGCGGGCGTCGATATAGACGCGGGAAATGACTTCGTAAACGCGATAAAACCGTTTGTCAAAGCGACGCAAACTCCGCACGTTTTAGGCGGTATCGGCTCGTTTTCGGGTGCGGTAAGGCTGCCTGCAGGCTATAAAAAACCCGCGATCCTAGGCGCCACCGACGGCGTGGGCACAAAGCTGCGACTCGCGATCGACGCGCGTAAATTTGACGGCGTAGGCCAAGATCTCGTCGCGATGTGTGTGAATGATCTCATATGCAACTTCGCCGAGCCGCTATTTTTCCTCGACTACTACGCGACGGCGAAGCTCGAGATTGCGGATGCCAAAGAGGTAGTAAAAAGCATCGCCGAAGGCTGCAAACTCGCCCGCTGCGCGCTTATCGGCGGCGAAACGGCGGAGATGCCCTCGATGTATGAAAAGGGCGACTTCGACCTAGCGGGCTTTGCCGTGGGTATCGCCGAAGAGGACGAGATCGACCGCAGCAAGTTCGTGCGCGAGGGCGATGTGCTCATCGCGCTTCCTAGCAGCGGCCTGCACTCAAACGGCTTCTCGCTCGCGCGAAAAGTAATCGCCGAGCTGGGGCTAAAATTTGACGACAAGATAGGCGATCGCGCGCTCATCGACGTGCTTTTGCGGCCGACCAGGATTTACGTCGGAGAGTTTTTAAATTTAAAAGACAAGATCCACGCACTCGCGCACATCACGGGCGGGGGTATCGTGGAAAACTTGCCGCGAGTATTTCCGGAGGGGCTGGGTGCAAAGATCGAGCATACAGCGATCCGCACGCCCGAAATCTTTAAAATCATCGCACAAAAGGTGGAACCATCAGAGATGATGAGGACATTTAATATGGGCGTTGGTATGATCGTCGTAGCTCCGAAAGAAAACGCGGACTTCGTGCTGGCAAACACCGATGGCTACGTTATCGGCGAGATCGTAAAAGGCGGGGGCGTGCAGCTGGTGTAAATTTGAAGCGGTAAAATTTGCCGCTTTTTGCCAAGGCAGAATTTATGTTTAGACTAAATTTTAAAGCAGGTATCGTGACCGCTTCCAAAAACAGCGCCGAAAATTATTATATGATAGGCCTTGCGGACGATAAGTACGACTATAAAAACTATCTGCTTTTCCAAAGACCCATCAAGCTCGGGCGGTATGAGGACGCAGACTCACCGCACAACGGCTTATACGCCAAGTGTAGGCGACGTATGTTTAACGGCTGCAAAGCAGTGAAAATAACTAGCGAGCTTATCGTTTTTGAGGTCCAAGATAGCGTCATCACCGTGGATATCCGTGGCGTTAAAATTCCTAAACGCTTCATGCAGTATTACAAAGAAATTTTCGGCGATCTACTTAGCATCGAGGGATAAATTTAAATGCACCAGCGGCACGCAAAATTTAGCAAGCATGCCGAAAATCTACTCGGGGATACTACTCCGCGTCCTTTGCGTCCGCTTTTTCGATGAGACTTTTATACTCGTCCTGGCTTAGATGCTCCATCCACGTTACGTTTTTGCCGTCCTTTTCAAAGGTTACTGCGATATGCTCGCCGTCTTCTTGCAGTCCGGCTCCGTGCCAATGTTTGACGCCAGGCGGACAGAGCACTACGTCGCCAGCACGAGCGATTTGTACGACTCCGTCCGCCGTGCCGGTGTAAATTTTACCCTGCGTTACGATTAAATTTTGCCCCGCCGGATGCGTGTGCCATGCCGTGCGTACTCCACGCGGGAAATGCACTAGTGCTGCTCCTGCGTTTGCATAAGGCGTTGCGCCGAAAAGCAGCGTGACTTTCGGCAGACCGCCTGCAAAAATTTTATCGCTCACCTTGTCATAGACGGCGAGATTTTCCTTTTTAACCAAAACTTGCTTTTCCTGCATCTTTTCTCCTTTGTTAATATTTTTGTCGTTCAGTAATCCCTTTAAATACCAGAAATAACGCAAAATTTTATAAATTTACGTTAAAATTTAAATACAAAAAGCAACCGGACCATTAAAGACTTTTTAAAATCCCCCTTGCATTTTGCGCTTTCGCTTCGCCCACACATTCACCTAAAATTTTAAAAATTCTCTCGAATTGCTCGTCTCTTACGCCTAAATTTCTAGCTCCGCCCAGATGCGATTTTAGCTGCATATTGACGCCATTTAGCGCCGCTAGTGTTGAGACGGTGATAATCTCGCGCTCTAAAAAACCTAAATTATCCCTGCTAAAAAGATAGCCGAAAAGATAGGCCTTCAGTCCGTGATCGACCGCGGGTGCGTCAAAAAGTACCGTACCAGAATAATCGCTCCCAAAGATGTATTTTTGCGTCTGCTCGCCAAGCGCGTAGAAATCGGTATCCGCAAGGGGCGTCGCGTCCCTGTCCGCCTCGTCTTTTATGCCCGCCGCCTCGCGCTCTTTTATGAAATCGTTAAAAACCAAAAGCCCGTTTAGCCCCATCGGAAAGCCGATGTAGGCGCTTTGATGCGACAGCGCCTCTCTGATCTCGCTCACGCTAAGCCCTGCTTTTAGAGCGTTTTGCAGCGCGCCTTTTAGTTTGTCCGCATCGCCCGCCGCCGCATAAGCAGCCATGCTAACGAGCGCTAGCTGTTTGTCGCTAAGTGCTCCGTTTAGCTTTGCCGCGCGCGGAAGCTCGTTAAAATTCACCATCGTTTGTTCCTTTGCCGTGTTTAAATTTAAAGCGACTTGAGCTACTGAAATAATCCAAAATTTTCATCTTTGCTCCTTTTTTTTGGTAAGGCTCGTCTTGCAACTTGCATACGAGCGCCAATAAAGTAAAAATCATTCAAAGCCGCTCGCAAAGTAGACCGCTTAACGAAATGCAAAACTATTTATTTCGCTTATCAAACGCCGACGCCGTCGCGTCCTTAAAGTCCATCGCCTCTCCTGCGATGCTTCTTGTGTCCTTCATATCCGCCATCACGAGCGCCATTTTTTGCTCGGCGTTTTTAAAGACGCTTGAGCCCATAAAAAGATACTGTGCAGGCATAGCCTGGCGCGAGATCTCAAACATCACGGGCCCAAAGGTCGCCGGATCACCCGGCTGTTTTCCGTTGTAAGCCTTAAATTTCTCGATAGTAGCGCTTCTAAACTCATCGTAGTCCTTGATCGCGCCCGCACCAGTTTTTAAGCTTTCGGCTAAAAATTCCGTCCTAAAGCCCGTTGGCATGACGTTTATCGCGCGAATACTGAACTGATTTAACTCTAAATTTAGCCCCTCGCTAAGCGCGGAAACGGCAAATTTACTCATACAATAAGGCGTGCTAGCCCCGCTCGTACGAAAGCCGCCGATCGAGCTTAGATTAAAGATACGAGCGACAATCTTCTCTTCGCTACCGCCGTCTTTTATCGCTTGCGGACGCATTAGTTTAAGCGCGGCCTGCGTTAGTAAAAACGGCGCAAAGACGTTTATCTCAAACTGCGTCCTTAAATCAGCCTCACCAGTCTCCTCGACTATGCCTAAAAGTCCGTATCCGGCGTTATTCACGAGGTTGTCGATGCGACCGAATTTTTTCTGCGTCGCCTCTACCAGCGCTTTAAATTTAGCCTGCAGATCGCCTTCGAATTTTAATTCAAACGGTAAAAAATTCTCGCTTTCGTCGCCGAATTTCTCATTTAGTTTTCTCATCGTTCTTGACGTAGCGACGACCTTATCGCCTCTACTTAGAGCATATTTTGCCAAACTCTCTCCAAAGCCGCCCGTAGCGGCCGTGATAAGCCAAATTTGATTTTCCATGTTTTTCTTCTTTATTAAATTTTCTTTCGCGTTTAAATTTACGCCAGCTAATATCGCGTTTTTATAAATTCTCGCCTTTTAATCGCCGCCTTTTGACAGATTGCGGATCGCCGTGATCGAAAGATAGGCTTGTTTTTATTGTTTTGGTGCATTATGCTTCATCCAGTTTACGAGCCACTTTACGCGCTCGGGATCTGCGTGGTCGAAAAATAGCGTCTTGCCTGTATCAAGCGCAGCGATAGCAGCCATATCATCAGGTGCAAGTGCAAAATCAAAAATATCGAAATTTTGCTTCATTCGCTCTATTTTTACACTCTTTGGAATGACGATGATGTCGCGCTGAATTAACCAGCGCAAAATAACCTGAGCTGAGCTTTTGCCGTATTTTTCACCAATACTGCTTAGTACGGCGTTTTTAAATATATTGTTTTTACCCTCGGCGAAGCTAGCCCACGACTCAAACGCTACGCCGTAGCCATCAAGCACGCGCTTTAACGCTTCACGCTGAAAAAATGGATGACACTCAAGCTGATTTACCGCAGGGATGACGCCGCTGTTTTCGCACAGATCGACGATCCGATCGGCGTAGAAGTTGCTAACGCCGATAGAGCGGATGCGACCCTCTTTTTTAAGCCTACTCATCGCTCGCCACGCGCCGTAAATATCGCCATATGGCTGATGAATGAGATAAAGGTCGAGGTAGTCAAGCCCTAGCTTTTTCATCGACGCATCAAAGGCTTTTAGCGCGCGCTTGTGCCTGCGTGGCGGTAAAATGGTGGAATTTAGCGGCAAGCAGTATCTCTACGATATGCAAAAATTCCTACTTTGCGCAAGCGACCTGCCGCTTTTGGGGCAGGTAGAGCGCTGATCGTTTCTATCGGTAAGCATTAAATTTCAAAGCGAGAATATTCTTGAGGCACTCAAGGAGATAGAGGGGCAGAACCGCGCGGGCAGACTTGAAAGCAGCCTATACTTCGGCGATATGAGCTACGAGATCGCGGACGCCGTTTCTAGGCTCATCTCTTTGCTGCGGCGGGAGCCTGCGAGCCTAAAGCACCTCGGGCGGCTAGCGATAAAAGAAATTTTATACACGCTGATCTTAAGCGGCGCCGGGGGATTTCTCAGCCGCTTCGTCATGCAGGGCACGGCGGAAAACTCCATCGCGCGCGCAATGAGAGAGATTAAAAGCCGCTTTAAAGAGCCGATCAACATGCGCGAGTTGGCGGCCGAGCTCGGCATCAGCACGTCGTCGTTTTATCATAATTTCAAAAAAATTACCGCGCTAAGCCCGCTTGATTTTCAAAAGCGCATTAGACTGCAGGAAGCTAGATATATCTTGCAAAACAAAAGTGGCACGGCTTCTCAAGCGGTCTTTGACGTCGGATACCAAAGTCCGTCGCAATTCAGCAGGGAGTACGCGAGGATGTTCGGCATGTTGCCTAAAGCTCACGCGCAGACGCTTCGAGACTAAAAAGCGGGCGAAATTAAAATGGTCGGTTTGGATGAGCTTCGGCAATCTTAAAAATTTTATGTCGAGCGTAAGCCGAAATAACTACGCAATAAAGTAGCATCCGCGACAGAAACAAACGCCTGGTAGAAAAATAGCCACGTCATAAGAGGGGCAACCAAGACACAAGAGAATAGTTGCGTGCAGTATGGCTAACACACTGTAAGGGGGTATCACACTACAAGAAAGCTGGCCTATACCGTAAACGATAACTGCCCCCCGTTTGCTTGCTGCTACGCTAGAAGTCATTGCCCACCTTGTTGCTAAATTTTATAATTTCAATCGCGTGGCGTTTTATCACGCGGCCTGCACAAGCAGAATCAAGTCAACCGAAACGTTTTAAATAAATTTAAATCAAGCTGGAATAGAAAAAATTTTCTTAAAAATAGCTATTTTAGTATCATGAAATTTCATAAAAATTTATTTATACTGATAAAAACATAATTTTTAATATACGTCTAATAAGCAAAATAGTAATATTTTTACGATATTAAATTTCAGTAAGAAAGGAGAAAATATGGAATTTTTAATGGTTCTGATGTTTTTCGTCGCGGGCCTTTTGTTGTGGTTTAGACCTGAGAAAAAGCGCGCGGTTATGGGCTTTGGTATTGCGGGTATCGCAATACTCGTCATCATGATGGCATGGGTGAATAAATTTGCCGTCGTGCCTATGGGAAATTTTTAGGAGCGAGCAATGAAAAGTTTGCAAGATAAAATGTCTCAAAGCCTCATTCGCGGCGCCGAGATTTCTGCGGGCTGGGGCGAAGATGAAAAGCGGTTTTTTAATCTTTTCGCCCTTGCTGCCCTCGCCCTCATCGCCCTGCCCGTAGGTATCGCGTGTTTGGTTTTGGGCTTTGGCATGGGCGATAGCCCCTGCATCATGTGCTGGCACGAGAGATTTTGCATGGTCGCGATCTCATTTGTGGCCCTATTGATCGTTAGATACGGCTTTACGGTCAAATACCTAGCCGCGATCCTCTTTTTAGCATGCCTCGGGCTATACGACGGCTTTTTGCACTACAGCCTCGACGGCACCGGCGGCGGTTACCTCGACATCAAGCAGGGCTTCGGGCTTGAAATTTTAGGCGCACACACGCAGTTTTGGGTCGTAGTGGTGCATTTTTGCGTCATTATATTTTTGGGAGTGATTTTGCTGCTAGGCAAAAACGTAGGCAAAATAATGCAAAAAAGCGAGGAGAGCGCATACGGTGCGGTTCTGCCGAGCTTCGCGCTAGGCAAGATAGCCGTGGCAGCCTTTGCGATCATCATGGCTTTTAACTGCGTTCAGGCTTTCATCACGGCAGGTCCTCCGCCCTATCTAGCCTCCGCGACGCCTTCGCGCATGAGCGTCGATCCGTCAAAGTGGTTTTGGGAGCTTGATCACTGGGGGGAGACCGAAATTGACTTCCGCGAAAGCTGGAATCCAAAACTACCGAATTTACCGAAATGAGGTCGCGATATGAGAAAAATTTTAACTTTAACCCTTTTGTGCGCCGCACTGGCGCTGGGCGACGAATTTAATCTAAATCCTGCGGACGGCGCAGTGACAAATTTAACGCCGCTACGCAAAAGCGGCGAGATAACGTTAAATTTAAACAACAATAATCCCGTCACGGGGCTTGACTACGACGCGGCGAGCGGAAGCTTTTTGGTAGGCACGCTAAAATTCGAGCTCTACGAAATGGACGGCGAGCTAAAAACCGTAAAAAGCTATCTACGAAGCACACCCGATTGGATAATGCAGATGGAAGAAACCGTCGCAGCGAGCTTTTTTAAAGGCTCGGTAGGGCTCATGAGCTATAATAAAACCTATGAGTTTTTCAAGCCCGCACCGAACCAAAGCAAAGAGGAAGCAAACAAAGCGTGGCGCTATCTGCACGACGGATATGAAAATTTCACGCTCGATTTCAAGGACCGCTACTCCACCGTGCGCGCTAAGCAGCAGTTCATCCTCTCGTGGGATCACTCGGATTTCTACGGCGAGTTTTTCGTCGCTAGCGTGCCGGATAATATAAAGCAAAGCTGGAGTATGGCGAGCTTTAGCGATACCGACAATCTGCTCTCGAGCGAGTTTGTACCGAGCTTCAACGAGACTCTCGGCGTAAAGGACGGCAGGGATATAAACGACTACTACGTCACGGGTATGGATGCGCAAGGCGAGTTTGTTTATCTGCTCTCGAAGCAATACTCAAGCATCCTAAAGCTCGATCCGCGCAGCAGAAAGATCGTGGAGGTTTATAGCTTTGAAGGCGCAAACGACGCGCATGCGCTAGCTATCAAGGATGGAAAATTTTACGTCGCGACGAGAGAAAACGGAACGAATAAAATTTTCGTTTTTGAGAGGTGAAATTTAAGCCGTCTTTGGCGGCTTAAATTTAATTGATTTAAACGCGAATTCCACATCTAAAATTATAAAATTTTGATTAAACATTGACTTCTAAAAAAATACATTAGTGCCGCTAAATTCCAGCGTCATTATATATGGATTATAAGTGCTGTGAAATTTTAAAGCTGCGGACGCCCAATACGGCACCGCGATACCCTCTTCTGTGACCGCGCCCCCCGTGCTCGGTCTGCGTAAAATAAGCAAGAACGTCGCCGCTCGCAAGCCCGTGCTCATCCAGATAGCGCGCAAGCAGCGCGAGGGCCCTTTATCACGAAGCCGCCCAGCTCGGAGAAAATTCGCCTTTTCATTCGCGCCTTTCTTTGATCGCCGTGCGCGTCGTACGCAGAAATTTTACCGTCCATTTGCTCTCTTTATCTTTGTTTTTGCAGCGCCGATGAAATTTTATCACAGTGCCCGCGGCAGGCTAAATTTTATCTCTGCGATTGCGCCGAGAATGAAATTTAAACCCCGTTTTGCGCTCAAATTTACAGCCCGCGGTTTTTGCCGTCCATGTCTTGGCATCTGTCTACGAGCCAGCGCCCGTTCTTGCGCACGAGCAGGAAGCGGCGCGCAAAGCCGTGTTCGTCCTTGGCGTAGATGTAAATTTTATTTTTGCTCTCGCATTCGGCGTCCGTTAGCTCGTACCCGCCGTAGGTGCCGCCCTCCATCATCGAAAACGAAATGCCCTCGGGGCGAAAGCCGCTGCGCCTAACGGGCGTGCAGTAGCGCGCAAAGAGCTCGTCGCATCTGCGCTGCACCTCGCCGTCGTCTGCGTCATCAATTCGCGATGTGGCAAATTTCTCCCATTCGCTCATCGCCGCGAAAAACGCAAGCAGCGCGCCGCGTGCCGCCGCAGCGTCCTGGGGATCAAGCTTCTTTTTGCCCTTTGCGGCGTCTCTTTGCGCCTGCTCAAACTCCGCAATTTGCCCCTTGCTAAAGCGCCCGCCGTCTAGATAAAACTGGATTTTCGTATCTGCCGCGGCTAGCAGCCCCGTAAAGCTCACGCGCGAATTGACCAGGCGCAGTGATTTTAGCTTTGGGATTTGCACGATCGCTTTTAGCCCCTCATCCGTGATGTTAACGTTTTCGATGCCGATGTGTTCGAGCTTGGCGTGTGCTGCAAAGTATCTAAAGCCCTCGCCGCTTATCTTATCGCTATCTTGCAAAAACAGATACGCAAGCTTCGGCAGCGTGGCTAGATGCTCTAGTGCCGCGTCCGTAATCGCCGTGGCTATAAAGCCCATATTTACGAGGCTTTTTACCTCGCAGATGCGGCGCACCATCTCATCGGTGAGTGCTACGTTTTCGTAGTGATGGCCTTTGCAGTAGCGCTCGCTAACCGCGTCCAAAGCCTCCTGCATCGTGATCTGCTTCATCAGCTATCCTTTAAAATTTGATTTTAAAATTTTAGTGAAATTTTGCGATTTACGCAAGGCGCTGAAATTTACGCGCGGATTTGCTCGCGCAGCGCGATTAAATTTTGCGGCAATAGCGCGGTTAAAATGTACTTTCGTCGTTGAAATTCGACATAGAATTTCGGCAATGTTTTTTTAAATTTAGCTTGTCACGCAAAGTGGGCGAGCGGAAAAGGTGCTTTTGTGATTAAATTTTACGCATCATTTTTCGCGACGCCGCTTTTCCTCGATGCCGCTTTGCCCTTGCCTGCGCGCTAGTTCGTCAAGTAGGGCGTCTGGGTGGATATTGCGCGCTGCAAGTGCGAGCAGAAGGTGAAATAAAAGATCCGCCCCCTCGTAAATCACGTCGTATCGCGGCTCGCCCACTCTATGCTCGCCGAAGCCCTCGCGCGCGATGTCTGCGTAAAGCTCGCTGCGCGAAAGGTCCTTGCACGCCAGCGCGAACTCGCACGCCTCCTCGGCGATCTTTTTGAGATAGGCGTTTTCGCCCTTCGCGTAGAGCGAGGCGACGTAGGAGAGCGCGGGCTCGCCGTTTAGCTTGCGATCCAAGCAGACGTGATAAATTTCGTCCAAAATACCATACGGGCTTTTTTCTGCGGAGCTTTCGAGCGTAGAATTTTGCGCGGCGGCGTCTAAATTTTGCTCGCTGCACTCTGCGGCGGAATTTACCGCCGTGAAATTTTGAATTGCGGAATTTTTTGCATCGCAAGCGCCCGGGCTCTGGATATTTTCGCCGCGTTTTTGCAACGAAATCTCTTTGAAAAAACAGCTTCGCGAGCCCGTATGGCAGGCACTACCGCCGCATTGCTCGATCTTAAGTAGCAGCGTATCGTTATCGCAGTCCAAAAAAGCCTCTCGCACAAGCTGAACATGCCCGCTCTCCTCGCCCTTTTTCCAGATGCGCCCCTTGCTGCGCGAGAAGTAGTGCGCGTAGCCCGTTTGCAACGTCAGGCTTAGCGCCTCTTCGTTCATATACGCGAGCATCAAAACCGCGCCGTCACCCGCGTCCTGCACGATCGCGGGGAGCAGCCCGCCTAATTTTTGCCAATCTACCTTCATCTTTGATCCTTAGTTTGCGAAGTCGCGCGCCCTGAATTTAGCCGCCGCACGCGGAATTTGAGTTGTGAATTTACGAAGCGGCATGCCTCGTAAATTTAAAGGACAAATCTAGCGGCTAAATTTTAAGCGACCGCTAGACTTAAACCGTAACGGGCGCGAGTTCTGCTCGTCACGAGCTTTCACTCGCTACTAAGCTTGGCTCGCAAAATTACGAGTTAAGCTTATGCGCCCGGAGCAACTCGCTATTAAATTTAGTTCGCGAAATCTGGGCGTATAACTGCCTGAAATTTTAATTTTCCCGCTCGATGGCGCTTTGCTTCGCCTTATCTTTCGTATCGACCCAAATATTAGGCACCGCGCCGCCCGGCGTTAGGAAAATTTTTGCGTCGCTGTTTTCGCGCAACGCCTCGTTAAATTTGGCCTGCGTCTCGATCTGCTTGAGGCTTAAAAGATTTGCATCCAAGCTCTTTGCGACCTCTTTGTTGGCGTAGGCTTGCGCGTCGGCTTCGATCTTAGCGGCATCGGCGCGACCTTGAGCTTCGATTTTGACGGCGTCTGCGTTACCTTTGGCAAGAGCAGCCTTTTTAAGCGCCTCTTGATTTGCGCGCTCGACCTCGTATTTGGTGCGCTCAGCCTCCTGCTTGGCGATCTGCACGCTCTCGATCTGCTCCTTTACCTTCGCCGGCAGGATGATCTCGCGAAGCTGCACGGCTAGCAGATCTACGGGCGAATTCGGCAGTGCTTCGATATTCTTGCGGATGCCGTCGTCAATCGCTTTAGCGATCTCGTCGCGTTTGGTAGGCAGCTCCTCGGCGGCATAGTTACCGATGACGCTGCGCACGACGTCCTTTACGCGCGGATCGATGATCTTATCCTCCCACAAAAAGCCCCACTCGGCGATCGTGTTGGGCGCCGTGGCTTCATTGAGCCTGTATTGCACGGTGATGTCGATGCTGACGGGCAAATTTCGCGAGTCTAGCACCGAAAGCGAGTTTTTACTAATGATACCGCCCGCGGTGCCGCTTTTAGTAGCGATACCCGCGCTCATATCTTCGCTGCTGGTGTAGTTGATGATACGCGTGCGAGTATCTACGACGAATACGTCCTGTATGAACGGCACAAAAAAATGAAGTCCCGCGCCAAGAGGCGTCGGATCGTATTTGCCTAAATTTGACTTGATCCCCACCTCGCCGGATTGGATCGTGACGAAGGGTTTTGAGATCACTAGTAGCGCTATTATCGCGATTATCGCGTAAATCACGCCGCTAAACTTGCCCATTCCTCCAAAATTAGGAATTTTAAAATTTAAATTCCCGCCTTTTTTATCGCCATTTTTCTTATTAAAATAATCATTCAAATCCGCTGGCATGCGTGTCCTTATTTAACGTATGTGAGCCAGTGCTCAAATTTTGGGTCTTTGCCCGTGACGACGGCGAAATACGCCTTTTGCAAGTGACTCGTGATCTCGCCCATCTCGCCCTTGCCGATGATCCTACCGTCGATATTGCTAATCGGCGTGACCTCCGCGGCGGTGCCAGTAAAAAACGCTTCGTCCGCGGCATAGAGCTGATCGCGAGCGATGCGCTCTCTGCGGACTTCGTAGCCCAGGCTGCGCGCGATTTCTATGACTGAATTTTGAGTGATGCTCTCTAGGCTGGTGTCGTTAGGCGGAGTGATGATGACGCCCTCTTTTACGATAAATAGGCACTCGCCCGGCCCCTCCGCGACGAAGCCCTGCGGATCGAGCAGTATCGCCTCATCGTATCCCGCATCGACCGCTTCGAAATTTGCCATCTGCGAGTTGAAATAATTCGCGCTCGCTTTGGCTTTTGCCATCATCGAAAATTGCGCCGGCTTTATCCACGATGAAATTTTGGCTTTGATGCCCTTGCGTAGCGCCTCTTCGCCCATATACGCGCCCCATTGCCACGCTGCTACGATGACGTTTACCGAGCAGTTCGTAGATGAAACGCCCATCGAGCCGTAGCCGAAGTATGCTAGCGGGCGGATATAGACGGTCTGATCGAAGCGGTTTTTCGCGACGACGTCGATCTGGGCCTGACGAAGCTGCTCGAAGCTAAACGGAAGCTTGATCAGGCAGAGTTTTGCCGAAATTTCAAGACGGGCAGTGTGCTCGTCCAAGCGGAAAATCGCGTAGCCTTTGTCGGTTTTATAGGCGCGTACGCCCTCAAATACGGCGTTTCCGTAGTGCAGAGAATGCGTCAAAACGTGGGTAGTAGCCTCCGCCCAGGGGATTAGTTTGCCGTCTTTCCAGATGAGCTCGGCCTCTTGAATTTGTGCCATTTCTTGATCCTTTTGTTTAAAATTTAATCTGCGATTTTAGCTAAAACAATATTAATTTCTAAGAAATTTAAAAGCGGTTGAAATTTGGTGCGATTTTAAGACGCACAACGAGTTGTGAGTTCAAATTTAGCTCGCAACTCGGTGCAGATGGCATTAAAATTCCACGAAAGAAAGCCCGATGCCGATCTTATTGACGCTGCGTTTGTAGTCCGCAAGGCTTTCGCCGTAGCCATTGAAGTAGCGCAGATAGCCGTAAAATCCGCTGTTAAAGATCGGGAAGCTGTAGTTTAGCTCGATCGCGCCACGGTTACTGCCGTCAAAATGTAGGTTGTTACGCCACAGAGCGCTAAGTCGCTGCTTGCCGAAGGTGTATGATGCGCGCAGATCGCCGTAGCCCATATAATCCGCGATGTCCTCGTTCGTGCGGTCCAGCCAAAACGCATACCACGCTCTGGGGGTGATCGAAAATCCGTCCGCACTCCAGGTGCTTTGGGTGTAGAGCCTATTCCATGAGCGCGATTCCTCGCCGCCCTTGCCGTTTGACTCGTGCATTGCGCCTATCTTTAACTCGTCCGCAAACGGCACCGGCGCGCTAACGTAGAGCTCGGGGCGATAGTTGCTCTCGCGGAAAGGCGCGCTATCCTGCGTGATCTGCCACCAGGAATTTTGCGCGTAAGCAAATGAAATTTTCTCTCCAAACCCCAGCACGTCGTAGGTGATCGGGCGCTCGAAGCTAAACTCAAAATGCAGCTCGTCAGCCTTACGATCGGGTTTCTTGCTAAAATCGTGAGTAAAGAGCATATAGATCGGCTCGTAGTATTTAAGCCCTAAAAATCCAAAATTTCGGTCATTTTGCTCGCCTTGCGGCGCGGAATTTTGCGCTAGAAAATTCCGTTCGTCCTGCATCGCAGAACTCGATGTCGTGGAATTCTGAGATAGCGAGGCGGAATTCGATGATGCTAAATTTGACGCAGAGCCTGACGCAGCCGAGTTTGCGTCTGCGAAATTTGACGAAATAGAATTTGGCGCGACAGGTTTCGGCGCGGCGGAATTTTGTGCGACAGAATTTTGCGACTCAGCGGAGTTTAAAACGGCGGTATCATCGTGCGAAGCGCGGTTTTCTGCGGACGAGGTAGAATTTTTTGCTGAATTTCGGCGCGACTTTTCGCCGCTTTCTGCTAGACTTGCCGCGGCGATCTTTTTGTAATAGATCATCGCGTTTTTGTAATCGCCCTTGGCCTCGTATTCGCTAGCCTTTGCGTATAGCTCGGATAGGTCTTGTGCGGCTAGGCTCATGGCGCAAAACGCGAACATTAAAGCTTTAAATTTCATCTACGCCCTTTAAATCGTTTTGATAATTTATATTTAAAAACTGCTCTTTGTTTTTGAAATTTAGCACTTTAGAATTTACGCGATCGATGAGCGCGCCGATCTTATGCTCCCCCGCGCGGTAGAGCTCAAGCGCGCGCGGCGCGAGAGCTGCGTCAAAAAATCCGCACAAGCTATGCCTGTGCTCTTCGTCGCCCGCTACGCAAATTTGCCCCTCTTGCTCGCTAAGAGCGCGAATGGTGGAAATTTCTACAAAGGGCATGTCGGCGGGGATGATAAAAATGCGCTCGCCGCTAAAGGGCTTTAGCGCCGAATACAGCGCGCCCATCGGCGAAAATTCCTCAAATTCGTCGTAGATCATAGGAAGCGGAGGGTTAAATTTAGAGCTTTTGGCGCAGGCGAAAACCCGCTCAAACTCGCGGTTTAAGCGCGAAAAAAGAAAGTGCGTCATGCTGGGATGCCCGCGGAATGGAAACAGCGTTTTATCGCTGCCGAAACGCGAGCTTTTGCCACCGCAGAGAATGACGCAGGTTTTCATAGAAATTTCACCGGCTTTCATCGATCTTTATCGCGGCGAAATTTTAAATTTGAAAGTAAAATTTGAAAGAAGCGCGGACATATCAGTCTTTTTGCATATATTTGGCTTTGCCAAGGGCGTTGTTTGCGATGAACTGATAAAGGCTCGGCGCCTGAAGCTTGGCTAGCTCGGGGTATTTGGCTTTAAGCGTCTTCCAGATATCATAGACTCGCATACCGCTTGCGTAAAGCTTCATAATCTCGCTAAAATGCGGATCGTAAAGGCTTGGCTTTTTATACAGCGAGAGTTTGCGGTCGGTATCCAGCACCGCGTTTGCCTCGATAAAAGCGGCTAGATCGCGCTCGCTTACTTTGGCAAAATCCTTTTCGTAGTGAGATTTCATATACTTTAAAATTTCTTTATTGCTGATGCCTTGGAAGTGCATTTTTTTGATTTCGAAGCGATACGCGTATAAGAAATCTTCGCTTTTTTGGGCGATTGCGCGAAGTCTTGTTTTTTCATCTTTGAACGTCACGGAGATAAAGTGCGTAAGCCCGGGCGCAGTAACGGCGTTTTTGAACGCTTCGTCCTCCTCGCCGATCTTTTTTAAGATCGCCTTGACGGTGTAGCCCTCGGCGATGAGGTTTGAAATTTTATCTTTATATGGCTTGTAGTCGAATCGCACGCGCCTAAAGCCCGTCTCGACGCTGATTTTTTTGTAGATCCTCGCATGCTCTCTAGATGTAAAATACCTTGATTTCAGCCCTTTACGGAGTTGTTCGGCAACCGCGGTAAAATCGTCATAATCGGCGATAGACGCGATTAATTCCTTTTCGTTTACGACCCTGCCGTTAACGACCGCGATGGTAATGACCTTCATATTTTCTCCTTTGATTGGGCACAATTCTAACTTAAAACTATAAACTCAAATTTAATTATTTATTATCAAGGATTGCGGAGGATTTGCGTTTGCAAGGCAGAATTTTACGCACTAAAATTTAGCATTTTGATTGATTTTTATATCTTTTTGTGCTTGTTCTCACGCTGCTTTTTTATACTTTTTGCATAAAGATGAAGCGGGTTTGCAGAGATAAATTTTACCCGCAAACTTTAACTAAATTGCCCGCACAAATTAGCTTTTTTTAAACGAAAAAAGCTTTTTGATCTTCGTAAGTCCTAGCTTCATGCCGCTATATTTCATCATCTTAGCCATATTTACCCACATTTCACGCTCATAGCACGGATGCGGGCAGTGGTGACAGCGTGGCTTTTCGGTATGCGGGCAGGCGCGTAAGCGCGCGTAGGCGTAACGCAGCATCCGCTCGCAGTCGCTACAGAGATGAAAGTGCGTCTGCACTAGCCCCTTATCGTCTTTATAGTCATGAAGCACGGCGCCATCTTTTTTAAGCGCATCCGCATGCTTGCCATCGCAGTAAATTTGGATAAATTTCGTCACCGTATTTACTTCGTAAATAAATTTTTCGCTCGTCATATTTGATCCTTTGGGCGGATTTTATCTAAAAGAGACAAAAATACTCTTGAGCGCGCTCAAGTTAGAATTTATAGAATTTTAAAATTCCGCGGAATTTCGCTTTATCTTTCGACCTTGTTGCTTAATAGAGTCGCAATGAAGCGTGTTTTGTCGTTTGAAGCAAGCGCGATTTGCAAGCTCATCGTAAGCGGCACAGCCAAAAATAGCCCGCCGATACCAAGCACGAAGCCCCACAGCAGTAGCCCTGCAAGCACACTGATCGTTGAAAGCCCGAGCCCTTGCCCTAAAAATCGTGGCTCGATGATATTTCCGATCGCTACGTTTACAACCAAATAAATTGCGATAGTCCAGATGCTAGAGCTTATATCCATCGTAGCTAGCGTCACAAAAAGCGTCGGAAAGACCGCTACGATCGAGCCTATCGTAGGAATGAAATTTAGCACGAAAGCTAAAATCCCCCACAGCGCAGCATATGGGACACCAAGAGCCCACAGCCCAAGTCCGATGAGCGCGCCGGTGCAAGCCGAAGCGATAGTTTTGATTAGTAGATATTTTTTGAGGCTGGAGGCAAATTTCTTCACGAAAGTGTGCGTAGCACGGCTACTTTGCGAAAAATAGCGGATTTTTTCGTCGATCACGGAGCTTTCAAAGACCATAAATGAAACCATTATAAAAATGAAAAATCCCGTCGAGACTATCGAGCCTGTTTTGCGAAGTAGTGCAGATAGCTGCGCGGCGGCTTCGCTCGGATCAATGCCTAGGCTTGCGGCGTTAAGCTCTATGCCGAATAGAGAGAGCTTCGCACTCACGCCTCCTAGCACCTCTTCAAATTTTGCTTGCAGCTCGGGTAGGCGCGCTGAAAATTCCTTGATCGCATCGAAGATGACTGCGCCGAAAAACACTATAATCGCCACGAAAGCGAAAGTGATGATGAGGAAACTAAAGACGCGCCCGACGCGGATCTTTTGGACGTAGAGCACCAGCGGCGAGACGAGCACCGTGATGAAAATAGCTAGCAAAAATGGCACGACGATAGCCTGCGCGGCTTTAAGACCAGCCAGGATGATTACGACGCAAGCAACCGACATCAAGGACATTTGAAGCTTCAAGGATTCTCCTAAATTTGACATTTTCGCAGAGCTTTTACGCGAAATTTTGGTAAAAAGATTTTAACTAAAATTCCATAAATTTTAAGACGGAATTTTAAAATTTCATCGCAGAATTCTAAGATATGCGCAAATTCTTAGCGGGCGCAAGAAAAGTTAGAATTTTTTGCTAAAATTTTGTGAAATTTACATAAGCAGGATCAAAAATGAAACTTCCCAAGCAGCTTTTAGACCGCTACGGCGCCGAGCGTCAAAGCGCGGGCGAGGCGCAGCGGACGGCGAACGCGATCGCCTTCGCGCCGGTGGTCTTTCAGGTCTCGCGACTGATGAAAAAATTTGGAATTTTAAGCGCGCTTAATGAGGCGCGGGACGGGCTAAGCATAAATGAGATCGCGCAGAAACTCTCGCTTAGTGAATACGCCGTAAAGCTGCTTTTGGAAAGTTCGCTTAGCATCGGCACGGTGCTGCTGTGCGGCGAGAAATTTCGGCTCAGCAAGGCGGGGTATTTTCTGCTCACCGACGAGATGGTGGACGTTGATATGGACTTCATCCACGACGTGTGCTACGAGGGGCTATTTAGGCTCGAAGAGACGCTAGAATCGGGCAAACCAGAGGGGCTAAAGGTTTTTGGGCAGTGGGCCACGATCTACGAGGCGCTTTCGCATCTGCCGCCGCACGTGCGCAAGAGCTGGCTGGCGTTTGATCATTTTTATTCGGATTTGGCGTTTGAGCCCGCGCTAAAGATCATTTTCTCGCGCAAGACGGATAAAATTTTAGACGTAGGCGGCAATACGGGGCGCTTTGCTAAGCGGTGCGTAGGCTACGACGAAAATGTGCGCGTCACGATAATGGATCTTGCGGGGCAGATCGCGCTGATGAAAGACGCCGTCGCAGGCGCGCAGGGCGCAGGGCGCATAGAGGGGCTTGCGGCCGATCTGCTGGATCCCGCCACGCGCTTTCCGTGCGGCTTTGACGCGATCTGGCTCAGTCAGTTTTTGGACTGCTTCGGCGAGGAGCAGATCGTAAGCATCCTCTCGCGCGCGGCGGAGTCGATGAGCGCGGAGACGCGGCTTTATATTTTGGAGCCGTTTTGGGACAGGCAGCGCTACGAAACCGCCGCGTATAGCATGACGCAGATCAGCGTGTATTTCGCCGCTATGGCAAACGGCAATAGCAAAATTTATCATTCGGACGATATGATTAAATTTGCGCAGCGCGCAGGGCTTAAAATTTCGCAAATTCACGACGGACTCGGCGTCGGACACACGCTGCTTTGTTGCGAAAGGGCGCGCTGATGGACGCGCGAAGCTTAAGTGCGCGGCTAAATAGGCCGATTAAAATTTTACTAGTACTACTTGGAGTCGGAATTTTGGCAAACGTAGCGATGGAATTTTATGCGGAGAAACAACGCGGCGAGCTAGAGCGAAACTTCTGCGAAAGCAAGCAGGTGCGAGATGCGCTAGTGCGGATAAACGAGGGCACGCCGCGCAGGATCGACGATGCTACGACTCTAAAAGGCGCTGCATGCGAAGAGGGTAGCTTCATATACGATTACGCGCTAAATAGCTCACCGAATTTAGACCTTAGCGCGCTGGATGCGGGTGATGCGGAAATTTTAAAAGAGATGCTGTTTGCTAAGGCGAAGGCCGGCTTTTGCAGCACGGAATTCTCGCAACGCCTGCGGGAGCTAGGCAAAACGATGGTGTTAAATTACGAGATAGAGGGTTTGCCGCCAATACAGCTAAAGCTTGATAAAAATAGCTGCGAACGGTGAATTTTAAAACCCAAGCGAGGTATTTGATTAGTCGCGTTTTGTGTGGCGGCACATTGGCGGCTGGCACCTCTGCAAGTTTGTGAACAGGCTCATGCTTTGACGCAGAATTTTATTGCGAGCAGATCGCGGATAAAATTTAGCAAGATTTTATCGCTGCAAACGTAGCGTAATAAATCCTAAAATTCTGACTCAAAATCTACGATGCTGTTTCAAATAAAATTCCGTAACTTATAGAATTTCGCGCGAAAGCTTTACGCGGTGTTTGCGCTGCTACATAGATATAATTCCGCGTGAAATAGTAAAATTTTAATGAAAAACGCCACTGGCAGAACCCAGCACGAAATTAGATCGCGGCTCAAAAAGGACTCGGCGCGTTTAGCGCTTTGTGGCGACGAAATACACGCTGATATGCGTCATACTATACGCGGCGGCGCTGTAAAAGCTAAGCAGAAATTTTAGCATGTTGCTTTTGCACAGGCGAAATCAAAAGCGAAGCGGATAAATTTTAAACGGATGCTGCGCGGGCGAGCAGGCAAAGGCTCACGCCGCGCTAAATTTTAAATCCTGCACAAGCGCTACTTGCAGTCGCTAGGCTTAAATTCTACCCTTATAAATTCTTCGCCACTTTTTATCTTATAGCTCCATATCGCGCTGTTTATTAACGGATGCATTACCTTCATCTGGTTGCAAAAAATTTGCTTATTTTGGCTATCTATGACATTTTGTATCACGGTTTTTTGATCATTTCCAACACTGTCAAATTTTAGCCCCATGCCGTCGTTTAGCTCGTAGTTGTAGATAAAAGTGCCGTCTTTGCACTCGGCGCCCGTTAAAGTGGTAATCTCATCGACTCTCAGCGGTGCACTCTTATTGATACCTTCCACAGCCGCTTTGAGCTGGACATTATCGCAGCTTGGTGCCGCAAAAAGCGCCGCGAAAGCAAACGGAAGCAATAAAACTTTTTCGTAATTCTCTCCTTAAAAAATTTAGTAATGACATAAAAATTAATATTAATCGGTGCTTTAAATTTAGGGCGAATTTTTGGTACTGCAAATATGGAATTTTATGCAAGCGTAGCAGCGAACGCGAAAAGTTTATTTGCGGAGCTTAGCCCTAAAAAACGTAATTAGGCAGTATGTCAAAGTGCGGAATTTATTGGCTCGCCGCACCTTAAATATGAGCTGCCAAGTTAATTTCATAACGCGATTTTTGCGGAATTTACGCAACTTGCGGGATTAAATTTGATGCCTAGAGTGCTGGCAAACTCGATATCAAAATCCAATGCCCCAAATGAGTAAATACCGCAAGAAAGCGCATCTATGGGAGCTTTAAAGCCATGCTAATTATATCGCAGAGCTTAGGCGCAACGATCCGCAAGCACGCGCCTCAAGATCGCCGCGACAAATTTTACCACAAGACGGCGGGCAAAAATAATCGACCAGATGCCGCTTACCACGCACAAAGGCGCAAGCGCGATTAGTTGTCGTTGATTACGTCCAAAATCTCTCTGGCGTGCACGGCGTAATCATTCGCCATCGATTTTTGAAAGATTCCGCCGATCTGTGCGTATGAGCCCTGACCGCCGCCGAAGAATTCCTCCTCGCCGAAGTTGCGCTCGTTTACGGCGATATTTTGGTTGTAGATCGGCTTTCCATTTTTAAACATTTTTAAACGTAGATTGTAGCGCACATAGGGCTTTGCCGAAACGTCGATGCCGTCGGAGCTGTAAAAGCCAAAGCCGAACGAACTAAGCTCAGGCGCGATGACGAGCCCTTTGCCTTGCAGCGCTTTTTCGTCGTCGGTAACGCTTACGCGCCTTAGGTAGGTGCCGAAGAAGCGCTTTGCCTCGCCTGCGACGAACTCGCCGACGTCGATTTTAAGCTCATCGTCTCTGCCTAACTTCGAGCTTGCGACGTAGCTTTTTGTCCCCATTAGCTCGCCAGGGATGTAAATGAGCGCACTTTGCATGGCGTTAGTCGCGCTTATAGTATCGTCAAACGGCGCCACATCGGCGTTTTGATTAAACTGCACTTCATATGCACAACCGCTAAAAAGCGCGCAAACTATTGCGGCTAGAAAGAAATTTTTCATTGTTTGCTCCATGTAAAAATTTTTGTAATTCTACCCCGCGGGTCTAAATTTTACGCTGAAACGGACGGAATCGCTCTTTAATCCAAGCTAAAAAATCGCCTAAGCTTTCGCTTAAACGTGTCTTTTGGAATTTGCGTATCGCTAAAATCATCGCTCCAAATTTCGTTTTTATCGGTAAACAAGCCTTTATTTTGCGCCTGCGGCATAAAGACCACTTTATCCGTAACTTGGACGCCTTTTTGCTTAAAATACTCTAGTATCTCATCCAGATCTCGCCTAGAATATATATTTATAAGGAAGTAATTTCTATTTTTGAACCTTAGCACGATATTTTTGCGGATTAAGCCCAAAGGCTCATCCGCTCTTATCAGCATATAAATTTTAAACGGCAAGATGAACAATATGAAATTTATCGTATGATATAAAAACAATACAACCTTTCCTATGTGTACCCCTATGGACGATTTTTTATACAGCTCGTAGGACGAAAAATAGTGAAATCTACCGAAGCTATTGTATAGCTCCGATATAACACAAAAACTCGCCTTATCTATATCGCAGGCATCGCAAATTTTTATTATTTCCTCTTTCTTGACAAAATAAAAATCATTTAGCGCCTGATTTAGCGATCCGGGCTTATCGTCGAAAGCATTTATATAGCTGATTTTATTATTTTCCAATAAAAAATACGCGGGACTGCCCTTTCTTTTAATAGGCCAAAGTAATGTAGCCGGCAACAATAAAAAGACCACTACGATAAACATAACTAAATCGGCACTAAAATGCGTGTAAAATTTCAAGTTTAACGGAGTAACTTCTAAATTGAATATTTTATATAAGCAACCGAGTGAAAGAAAAAGAACGATATTGTTTTGAAAGTAAACCGCTCTGTCTATGATTTTAATCGGCTCTTTGTCGTAATCCTTCATAAAATTCCTTTTCGGTATGATTTTTGACGAAGCGCATTTTATCACCGCCTCGCTTTCGACGCGTTTAAGAGCGTAGGATATTTGCGGAGGCGCTTGCGGCGAGGCGAGTTGCGACGAGCGGCGATCATCCTCGTTAAGCGGACGGACAATGTGAATCCTTGCGACTAATTATGAGGCTTTTTAGACACAGAGCGAGCTTGTTTGCGACTGCTTAGAGGACTACTGCGAGTACTGAGCGATCTCATCTGCGACTGCCGCGGGCAGAATTTCACTCGAAATCCAGCCCCAATCTCGCCGTGAAATACTCGCGCAGCATCCGCCTTTGTGCTTCGTTTACGTTTAGCCGTAGCCAGACTACCCCGCGGGTCTAAATTTTACGCTGAAAACCGAAAAATTTCACGCCTTAATGTCGTAGCTGAAATTTTTCAAAAAATATATACGTAAAGCTTCGCGCTCGGCGCGGCTAGGACGGATGCAAAAAAATACCGCCGCGCCCGTATCGTCCCTCCCGCGCAGTAGCAGGCAGTCGCGCAGTCGTAGCCCCGCTCGTCCGTCTAGCCTCCGCGCGACGACGAGCTTTGAGGCGATCAAAATAGCAAAAATGCCCGCCGCTGCATAGATCGCAGCTTCGACAAAGCCGAATTTGATCGTCAAAAACACGCCCGCGACGTATGCGAAAAGAAGCAAGAATTTTAAAATTTCTTGCAGTTTCAAAAACCGCTCGTAGCTTATAAACGGCACGCGAAACGTCCGCACGAAGCCGAACGACGGCTCTATCAGATCGACGCATCCAAGCATAAGATCGTATTTGTCTAGCCCTCTGCGAAAGGATATTTTAAGCTCGTCAAATTCCACGCGCGCCGCCTCTTTGCTACCGCTTCGCAGATAAAGTAACGCTAAAAACATAAAAACGATCGTCAGGCTGGGCTTGGCTCGCTGCGAGCGTAGCGGGCTATCCGTATAAAACAGCTCCCCCGATCCGCCGATGTCTAAAGAGATAAAAATGCAAAAAAACGCAAGGATAGAGGCGGAGAAAATTCTATAAAATGTATCGTCGCAGATAAGGCTGAATTCGGGCTTTTGCATCAGTTTTTGTATAGCGGCGCGTCGGTGATTTTAAATCTAAATTTATTGCCCGCGCCGATAAATTTCACGAAGCTCGCTACGTCAAAGCCCTGCTGCGGCGCGCTTAGCGGCGGCTTAGCAAGGATCTCGAAGCTTAGCCCCGCGTAGTTGAAAAACTTGCCGCAGCGCCGAAAGCCGTGCCTGCCGTAGAATTCTATGCGGCGCAGGCGCTGCGCGAGATTGGGCGCGTCCTCGTGCGGCGGCTCGACGTCAAGGACAATCTGCGCGCTTGGATTTTGCTCGGAGATGAGCGCAAGCAACCTTGAGCCAATCCCTAGCCCGCGAAATTTCGCATCGATGCCGAGGTAGGCCACGTAAAAAATCTCGCTCCCCCCGCCGCTTGGAATTTCGCTCTCATCGTAGTGCAAAATCTTTCCCTTTACGGTATCGGACGAAATTTCGCTCTTCATAGCGCTCGGTGGAATTTCGTCGTGCACGCTCACATTTGAAATTTTATCTGTCGTGGCACCGCAACATAGAATTTCTCCCGCACTCATCTGCTTTAAATCGCCGTCTGCGCCTTCTATATTATAGCTCACTAGCCCTTGATCCGCGCCCGCGCCCAAAACCCCGTCGCTAGCGCTTAAATCTAAAATTTCATCGCTCGTAACGTAGCTTGAAATTTCGTCGCTCGCAGCGCCGAAAGATCCCGCATTACAAGCGAATTCCGCGCCGCTATGGGCTTTGGATCTTAAAATTTTATCCGCATTTAGGCGAGGCGGCGGCTGTTTGTGGTGCGAAACCGCGCGCTTGTAGGTTTGCTCGGTTCTATAGACGAAAAAGCCAACCAGCTCCTCGCCGTTTAAATTTTGCGCCGCCGCATTGGAATTTTCGCTTGCCTCTGCGCTGGGATTTTTACTTTCCAAGCTGGATTTTTCACACGTCGCATTGGATTTTTTACCTATCACGCTGCGATTTTCGGAATTCAAAGAGGCTAATTCTACCGCGCCGCAGTCGCTCGCATCGGAATTTTTACTCGCAGCATCGCGATCTTGGCTCGTTTCGCAGCAATCCTGCTTCGGCGCGCATAAATTTTCGCTCGCCGCGCTGGAATTTTTATCAGCCGCGCCAACGCCCAGGGCGTTAAAATCCTCGAATATCGCCGCGATTTCGAGCTGTCCTTTACGCGACATTTTTAAGAAATTTTTTATGCTGATACGCTCGATTTCGGGGAACGCTGCGACGTTGATCGCCTCTATGCGCGCGATCAGCGCCGAGTCTTCGCCGATACGCTCAAGTCTCATTTTGCCCTCCTTGTCGCGATAGGCCTACCGCGTAAATTTAAAATTTGCCCGCCTAACTCGCGGGGATTTCATCGCTCGACCCTTAAATTTAATGAAATTTCGCAAAATTTCGCCGCGCCGCTCGTCTAAATTTAATCCTCGCCGTAAATTCGCTTTAAATTCCCCAGCGTCGCGCTTGCGTTTAGCAGTAGTGCGTCGGCGATCGCCAGCCGAGCCATTGCGGTGGCTACTACGCTGCCGCGCACGGCGATACACGGATCGTGCCGCCCGCGCAGCTCGCAGACCGCGTCTGCGCCGCGCACGTCCACGCTGTGCTGCGCCATAAAAATGCTCGGAGTGGGCTTAAAGTGCGTCGTTATCTCGATCGGCGCGCCGCTGCTTATGCCGCCTAAGATCCCGCCTGCATTGTTGCTTGCGAAATTTGCGCCGATCTTGCCGCCGTTGGTATGGATCGCATTCTTGCTAGCGTGCATGAAATCGTTATTCTTGCTGCCTTTTAGCGTGCTTGCCCTCACTCCGGCGCCGATCTGCACGGCCTTTACGCCGTTTATGCCCATCAGCGCGCCCGCAAGCGCCGCATCTAGCTTGCCGTACAGCGGCTCGCCGAGTCCCGCAGGCACGCCCGTGACGCGCGTTAGCACGCAGCCGCCGATACTATCGCCAACATTTTTGACGCTTAAAATAAGCTCCTTCTGCGCGCCCTCCACAGCGGGATCAAGCGCGAAAATTTCACTGTTTTGCACAAAGTCGAAGTCCAAATTTTCCGCGTAAATTTCGCCCACGCCGCAGATTCCGCTCTTTACGGAAATTTTAAAGTGATTTAGCATGATTTGCGCAAACGCTCCCGCAGCCACGCGTACGGCGGTTTCGCGCGCGCTTGCCCGTCCGCCGCCTCGGTAATCGCGCAATCCGTATTTGGCAAAATATGAAAAATCGGCGTGTGCGGGGCGGAAAATATCCTTGAGATTTTCGTAGTCCTTTGAGTGCTGGTTTGCGTTGCGAATGATAAATCCGATCGGCGCGCCGGTGCTACGACCGTCAAAAATTCCGCTTAAAATTTCGATCTCGTCGGCTTCTTTGCGCGGCGTAGCGTATTTGCCGCCCGGTTTGCGGCGGTCAAGCTCGCTTTGGATATTTGAAGGCTCGATCGCTACGCCAGCCGGAAAGCCGTCCAAAACGCCGCCGATCGCCGCGCCGTGGCTCTCGCCGAAGGTGCTAAGGCGCAATCTCTCGCCGAAAGTATTCATAGCGCGCCTCCTTGGTCGCCGCCGCTTTGTTTGTCCATATCGCGCCCGTTTTTTTTGCCGACTCGATTATTATGCTCGCTCTTTGTGCTGCCCCGCGCCCGTCCGCTGCTTTGTGAGCTTTTTTTGCCGTTCTGAGCACGGTTTGCGCCGTTTTGTGCGTCGCTAGCGCATGCTGCTTGCTTGCCACTTGTTGCGCTAGTGCCATGCGAGGCGCCGTTTTGTAAAAGCTCGAGCGCGATTTGCGCGCATTTTTGCTCGGCCTCCTTTTTGCTCGCTCCCACGGCGGATGAGAGCCGCCTGCCGCCAACAAGCGCCGCCATTTCGAAGCTTTTTTTGTGATCGGGGCCGCTTGAGCCTAAAAGGACGTATTCGGGCGTGACGCCGAATTTTGCCTGCGTGAGCTCTTGCAGCGCGGTTTTGTAGTCTTTAACTAGCTCGTTAAAGCTTATGCGCGGATAGAGGATTTCTAAAATTGCAGTCGCGATGCGGGCGGTGTTTTGCAGCCCGCTCTCAAGATAGACGGCGCCTATTATCGCCTCAAACGCGTCCGAAAGCAGCGATGGCTTCTCGCGCCCGCCGTTGCGCTCCTCGGATAGCGACATATTCAGGTTCTCGCCGATGCCCAAAAATTTTGCAAATTTAGAGAAGCTGCTTTCGTTCACGAGTGCGGCGCGCAGCTTGCTCAGATCGCCCTCGTCGCTGCTAAATTTTTTGAAAAGATACTCGCCCACGATCAGATCCATCACCGCATCGCCTAAAAATTCCAGCCTCTCGTTGTTGTGTCCGTTTTTGGCGCTTTTGTGTGTAAGAGCGATCTTGAGGTGAGTTAAATTTTTAAATTTATAGCCCAGTTTTTCTTGTAATTTTTCTAAATTTTGCATTATTGCCCTTTATTATAAAATTCTACGAAATCCGCGGCAGCTCGCACGCAAACGGCATCTGGCGCGAACAAACCTGCGCAAGCGAAACGAATGCGAGCGGGATCTGCGCTAACTTTGCGCTAACGCGGTGAATGAAGCGCGCCAGCTGCGATCTGCGGCGAATAAAATTTAAACGTGCCCGCCAATTCTAACGCAAACCGCGCCGAAGCGGTTCTGTGTGCAAAGCAAACGCGGGTAAATCTATGCTAAATCCGCGTAACCGCAAGCTTTGCCGTAGAATTTCAGCCCTTTATCGCTTCTGCAGCCGCGCGAGCCATAGCGTCGCACTCCTCGTTTTGCGGATGACCCGCATGCCCCTTGACCCACGAGGCCTTGATCTCGTGAGGCGCCGCCGCAGCAAGGTATCTGCGCCACAGATCCGCGTTTTTCTTGCCCTTAAAATCGGTAACGACCCACTTTGCGAGCCAGGAATTTATCGCCTTAACGACATATTCGCTGTCAGTAAAAAGCTCGACGCGGCAGGGCTGTTTAAGCGCGCTAAGCCCCATTATAGCGGCTGTTAGCTCCATTTGATTATTCGTCGTCATCGCTTCTGCGCCGCTTGCCTTTTTTATCGCGTCGCCATATTGCAGTATGTAAGCCCAGCCGCCTGCTCCGGGGTTTCCGAGACAGCTGCCGTCGCTAAAAAGTTTGACCGATTTCACCGGTTTTCTCCGAAATTTGCGCTCTGATCTCCATGCTGCCTAGCTCGTAGCAGACCGGACAGCGGTGCGAGAAGAGCCCCACCGAGCTTTTGCACTTCGCGCAGGTGTAGCTAAAGCTAAGCCCCACGTCCTCAAAGCCCGCGTCCTTCATAGCCATAAGCGCATTGATCTCAAAAATTTTACTCGCGCTCTGCGGCTTTTGATCGCTTTTTCCGAGCGCGTAAAAAAGCGCGTTGTACTCTGCATCCTGCGTATTTACCGCCGCAGGGAAATCATAGATCAGATCAATCGCCTGCTCGATCGGCGGGAAGCGGTCAAAGCCCTCCATAGGCTCTTTGTTTTTGATAAAAAGCTCCATGCAGAACCGCCCCGCGCCTTTGAAGTTTAGCTTTGAAATTTTAGCGATCTTCTTGTTAAACGGCGTATTGGCGTCGTTTGCGATGATCTGAGCGCGCTCGAACTGGCTTTGAGCATATACTTCGGCGTCCTGCTCGCGCAACGCGTCAAGCACCTCAAGCGCCTCATTAAAGCGCTTGAGCCGCTCGTAAATCACCGTAAGATGTGTAAGAGCCTCTTTGTTTCTCGGGCGCAGCTTCAGTGCCTGTAAAAACACCTCTTCGGCGCGCCCTAAAAAGCCCGCTTTGAAATATACGATACCGAGATTGGTAAGGATAAATTCCCTCTGCACGCCGCCGCTAGCCTTACTTAGCGCGATTAGATAAATTTCTATCGCGCGTTCGAAGTCGCCGCTTTTGACGAAAGAGCTAGCTAAAATTCCAAGCGTAGGGATGTCTATCTGCGGGCTTGCTAAAAGCTGCCTGTGCTCGGTGCTAAGCGCGTCTAGGGTGTCAAATTTTTTGATGAAATTCTCTAAGCTCTGCCTCTCGTTTTTTTTAGAAAAAACTCCCCAAATGTAGCTTAGAATCGACACTAGCAAGATTATGCTTATCAGCATGATAAGCCCGAAAATCGGGTCGCGATCGTCTAAGAAAAAATTATCCAAATCAAACCTCGTCGCAAAAATAAAGGGCAATTATAGCAAAGTGCGGGTATAATTTCGCTTATGATTAAAAACGAAAGCATAGAAAATCTGCTGGCCACCGTAGATATCGTAGACGTCGTAGAAAAATATGTCCCGCTTAAGCGCAGCGGCGCAAATTTCGTAGGCGTCTGCCCCTTCCACGACGATTCGCACCCGAGCATGAGCGTGAGTTCAAAGCTTGGAATTTTTCACTGCTTTTCGTGCAAAGCAGGCGGCAACGCGATTAAATTTATCCAAGATTACGAAAAGATAAGCTTTCCAGAAGCGGTAGAAAAGCTTGCGGGGATGTATAATTTCGCGCTGCAATACACCGGCGCTAAAGTCCAGGAGCACAGCGAAGAGAAGAAGGTACTCGGGATTTTAAACGCCTATTATCAAAGCTGCCTTTATCAAAACCCCGCCGCCGTAAAATACCTACACGATCGCGGACTGAGCGATCAAAGCATTCGCAAATTCGGCCTTGGATACGCAGGAGCTAGCGCGCAGACGATCAGAGTTTTGCAAAACGAAGAAATTCCGCCGCAAGACGCGTTAAATGCGGGCGCAGTGAAGCAAAACGAGCGCGGGCTTTATGCTAGCTTCATCGAGCGGATTACCTTTCCGATCTACAATCACGCGAGCAAGCTTGTGGGCTTCGGCGGTCGTACGATAAGCGATAACCCCGCCAAATACGTCAATTCACCGCAGTGTGCGCTGTTTGATAAATCTAAAATTTTCTACGCATTCGACCTTGCGAAAAAAAGCGCGATCGCCAAAAAAACCCTCATCATCACCGAGGGCTACATGGACGTCATCATGCTGCATCAAGCGGGTATCGACAACGCCGTAGCGGTGCTCGGCACGGCGCTGACGCCCGCTCATCTGCCGCTTATAAAGCGCGCGGAGCTTAACGTCGTGCTTAGCTTCGACGGCGACGCTGCGGGCATCAATGCGGCGATAAAATCGGCACGGCTTTTGTGCCTGAACAAGATCGACTCAAGTGTCGCTATAATCGGCGGCGGCGCCGATCCTGCGGATATGATAGTCGCGGGCAAGGTGCGCGAGCTAGAGCAAATTTATGCTAGCGGCATGGAGAGCGGGGAGTTTCTGATCCGAAGAATCGCTAAAAAATACGACCTCGCCCGACCCGTGCAAAAAGAGGCGGCGCTAAATGAGATCAAAGAATTTACCGCAGCGCTCGGCCCCGTGCTCGCCGAGTCCTACCAGAGCCTGGTGGCGCAAATTTTAAACGTCTCGCCCGGCTCGTTTAATCTCGCCGACGGCGGTAAAAATTTCGGCGCGGGCTTTGAGGGGCGAAATTTTAACGAGAGCGGGAGCTTCGACTCTCGCGATTTCGGCTCTTACGGAGGGCGCGGCGCAGACGGCAGTGGCGGTGCGAGCGCGAGCCTAAACGGCGGAAATTTTAATCGCTTGCAAAACAAGGCGCGTTACGAAAGCTCCGCGCCGCCTGCGGCTTCGGCGAGGCTCGGGCGGACGCTACTGCGCCGCAAGGAGATCGCGGAGCTTCAGATCATAAAATCTATGCTGCTCGATGGCGAGATGGCGGAGCTTGGGCTCGGCTGCTTGGAGCGGCGCGATTTTCGCATGCACGGCGATATTTTCGAGGCGTTTTTAGCTTTCGCTCGCAGCGGCGGGAATTTTAAAAATTTCATCGCGGGCGAGGGTTTGAATAACGATGTGAGCGAGAATGCGAGTGAAAATTCTATCGCGGATACTCGCGGTGGCGTTAGAGATAATACGGACGGCGGCGTGGATCAAAATTCCGTCCAGAGCGAGAACGTAAATTTAGCGGATGGCGTAAATTCCAACGTACAAAATTTCGGCGAGCAAAGCGGACGAAATTCCACGGGCGCCGTAAATTTAAAAGACTCCTCCGTGCAGCAGGGTGCAAACGGCGGCGAGAAGCAAGACGTAAACAACGTCGCGAAGCAAGGCGAGAGGGAAGCCGCAGCTCAAAATACTCAAAACGCCGAAAGCGAGGCCCTTGAAAATCTGCGTGCGCTTGCGATGGACGATGAAATTTTGCCGATCGGCGGCGCGGCGCTTTTTAACGATGCGTGCAAAATTTTACGCCGCAACGCCCTGCAAGATCTGATGCAAAAACTCAAAAACTCCGACGCACCCGACAAGATCGAGCGGATCTTGGAGTATCAAAAAAAGATCAATCAGCTCAAGTAAAGGAACGAAATGAAGGCATTGGCGCTCTTTAGCGGCGGGCTTGACTCTATGCTCGCGGTCAAACTCATCGTCTCGCAAGGCATCGAGGTGCTCGCGCTGAATATGGATATCGGATTTAGCGGCAAGGACGACAAGAGCGAGATCATGCGCCGCAGAGCCGCAGCCGCGGGAGCGGATTTTAAAAGCGTCGATATCAGAAGCGAATATCTACGGCAGGTGCTTTTCGAGCCCAAATACGGCTACGGCAAGCACTTCAACCCCTGCATCGACTGCCACGGATATATGTTTAAGACCGCGCTTGCGATGCTGCAAAGCGAAGGGGCGAGCTTCATCATCACGGGCGAGGTGCTCGGACAGCGCCCGATGAGCCAGCGCGCGCAGGCTCTAGCTCAGGTCGGCGGGCTTAGCGGCGATGAGGAGGGGCTGATCCTGCGTCCGCTGTGCGCGAAGCTGCTGCCGCTCACGACGCCCGAGATCAAGGGCTGGGTAGATAGGGGCGCGCTGCTTGACATCAGCGGACGCGGGCGGGCTAGACAGATGCAGCTAGCGGCGGAGTTTGGCTTTGAGGATTACGAAACGCCCGCAGGAGGCTGTCTGCTGACCGTGCAGAGCTTCAGCGAGCGGATCAAGGATGCGGTAAAATTTGAAAAGATCGAAACGCCCGCGGACGCTGAAATTTTAAAATTCGGGCGCCATCTGCGCCTGCCTGAGGGCGCGAAGCTAATAATCGGGCGGGATGAGAGCGATAACAAAAAGCTTGCCGCCGTGCAAAATCCGAAATTTAGCGAGATAAAATTTAAAGACGACGTCGTGGGCGCGCTAAGCCTGCTAAGCAGGGGCGCGAGCGAGGCGGATAGGGCGCTTGCGGCGAGGCTAGCGCTAACATACGCCAAAACGGACGCCGCGCGCCGCTACGCCCTGCTCATAGAGGGCAGCGAGCTGAGCGCAAGCCCATTTGAGAGCAAGGATGCCGCGCGCAAGTATTTTGTGTAAAATCTAAACCGCCATCCAGGTTGTATTTGATAGAGATAAAAACGATACATAGGCGCAAGAAGCTGCGATAGCAGATACAAGAGTAAAATTTAAAACGGCGGCGTCTGAAAAACGAGCCGAAAAAGCGGGCGCCGCGAACTAAATTCGGCTATCGCAAGAGCCAAATAGGCATAAATTTAAAAGTGCAAGCCGTTAAATTTAAAAGCAAAAACGAGTAAATTTTATAAATTTAAGGAGCGTTTATGGAGTATTTCAAGCCATTTTTCGTAAAGATCGCAGGCCGCGCCAGAGAGAGTGACCATACGAGCGCGCATGATCAGATCATCGCGCCGCTACTGCAAAACGCGCTCGCCGCCTATGTCTATAACGGGCGCAAAGATAGCATCGCGGGAGCCTTCGGTAGCGTGGAGCACCCGCTAAACTTGAGCGAGTTTAGTTTTCTCGTGCGCGAGCGGGGCAAATTTCGCCTCGATCTCTCGCGCGAATGCGTAAACGGCGCCGAGATCTTTTGGAACGCCTGCAGTTTTAGGCGCGGCTCGGTTATTATTTTGCTCGAAGGAGAGTTTGATTTGGCGCCTATTTTGCGTCGCTGCGCCGAGATAAGCATAGACGAGACGCCAAATATGGGCAACAGCCCCGCAGCGGCCAAGCTTGCCAAGTGCGCGATGAGCGAGGGGCGGATCGCCGTGCTTTTTAGCGCATCAAACGGAATAGAGTGGATGGATTTCTATGCGCCAGATGCGGTGCAGGATAAAATTTTAAAACTTGTGGATGAGATCAACGGGGATGAAATTTAAAAGCCGAGCTCTGCATTAAATTTTACGCCGGATAGGATTATGTGTCCCTGTGTGTGCAGACAAAAACAGAAGTCGCGAAAATGGGTCTCGCCTATCGCTCTCTGCGCCTTGCCAAAAGATAAAACAAGATGATCGCCGCCAAAACTGCCGCGATTGCGGCGTAAATTTTACCCATGCCGCCGTAGCTTTTGGAGTCGTCGCTTAAATACAGATTTATTATCGCGCCGTTGTCCGTTGAAATTTCAAGCTTCGCGCCCTTTACACCGTTTAGCTTTACGCGCAGCATATTTGCCGCGGGACTTGAAATTTCGGGCTTATCCATAAAGGAGTAGCTGGTTTTGTAGCTTTTCATCAAATCGTTGCAGTCTTTCGGGGTTACGAATATGTCGTAAAACGCGCCATTTTTCACGCTCAAATTTTCTCCGCCTTGCACGACGAAGTATCTAAATTTAGGCGCTTGCGTGATAAACTCCCACCGCAGCGTTTTTTGCTTCCCGTCCTGCTCGTAATTGAACTCCGCGCCATATTTGGCGTCAAATTTAAAAACATCTCTGCTGAAAAGCACGAACTGCCTATCGCTTAAAATGGCGTTAGGATCGGAGTTTTTGTCTAAAATTTTAACGTTTTGAAGCTCCCTGCCGCCTTCGTAAATTTTAAAACTTTTCATCGCTATGGGCGGTCCCACGGCATTAAATTCTACGCTTACGGGATTTGCGGTGATTTTGCACTCTGGCATGGGGTCTGGAATTTCATTGCTGAAAAATGCAAGCGCGGGCTCGTCGTTCGGGTAATAGACATAGGGGTGCGAGTTTAGCGCGGTGGCGCTTTTGAACTTATCCTCCCTCATCCGTAGCGTTTCGTTTTTGCACATCCCCAGTAGAAATTTGCCGCTTCCTTCGTCGTTTAAATTCCGCGAGCAAAAGGCGTTAAGGCGCGAATTCCCCATCTCAAAAACGTAGCTGCTTTTTTTGCCGTGCTCAAAATAACCGATGCCGATCTCATCCGAGGCAAAATCCAAAAATGCAAATCTATGGTAAATCGCGCTTAAAAGCCCGTCGATCGCGCTTTTTAGATCGCTTGAATTATAGGATAAATTTTCCCTCACGACAGCATTATAGCCTGCGTAAAAAGCGCGCTTTGACGGATTTTCACCCGTAAAATTCGGTCTGCCCGGAGTCTCGTCGTGCGACATCGCCTCGTTTGCGACGACATATTTTGCGTGATTAAGCGCGGAGGTGTTTAAAATTTCATTCTGCGAAAGCTGATTTAGCCCCGATTTTGCGCGCACATTGTTGATGTATCTTAGCGGATCGTCGTAAAAGGAAAAGCCGCTCATCGCAACGAGCGGCTGTTTTAAATTTGAGGGGGTGTTTTCGCATGCGGCAAAAAGCGCGCAGATCGCCCCAAGGCCCAGGAGCCTAAGCCGTAGGGCCCGCTTTAGCAAACTCGACCCCCTCTTTTACGTCCTCGTAGCGTTTAAAATTCTCTTCAAACATCTTTGCAAGCTTATCGCGCGTGATTTTATATTCCGCCGGGTGCGTCCACGTATTGATCGGATTTAGTAGCTTCGTCTCGACGCCTGCGAGTTCTTTTGGGATCGCGAGGTTAAATTTCTCGAAATTTTCAAATTCGCACTTTTTGATACTGCCGTCTAGGATCGCGTTTATGCACGCGCGCGTGGCTTTGATGCTCATTCGCTTACCCACGCCGTACGCGCCGCCGCTCCAGCCTGTGTTTACGAGATAGACGCTGACGCCATGTTTGTCGATCTTTTCGCCCAGCAGCTTAGCGTAAACGGTCGGGTGCAGCGGCATAAACGGCTCGCCGAAGCACGCGCTAAAGGTCGCCACCGGCTCGGTGATACCGCGCTCGGTGCCCGCGACTTTTGCCGTGTAGCCGCTTAGGAAATAATACATCGCTTGCTCCTTAGTAAGCTTTGCGACCGGCGGCAAAACGCCGAATGCGTCGGCGGTCAGGAATATTATGTTTTTCGGATGGCCGCCCGCGGAGCTTGGCTCGTAGCCCTCGATATGATAGATCGGGTAGCTAACGCGGGTGTTTTCGGTCTTGCTGCCGTCTTTGTAGTCCACTACGCCCGCCTCATCCGCGACCACGTTTTCAAGCAGCGCGTCGCGTTTGATCGCGGCGTAAATTTCAGGCTCGCTGCTCGGGTCTAAATTTATGCACTTCGCGTAGCAGCCGCCCTCGAAGTTAAATATCCCCTCATCGTCCCAGCCGTGCTCATCGTCGCCTATTAGCTTGCGGTTCGGATCGGTCGAGAGCGTCGTTTTACCCGTGCCGCTTAGACCGAAAAATAGCGCCGTGTCGCCCTCTTTGCCCACGTTTGCCGAGCAGTGCATCGACATCTTACCCGCAAGCGGCAGCCAGTAGTTCATCATCGAAAAAATTCCCTTTTTCATCTCGCCGCCGTACCACGTGCCGCCGATAACCGCGACGTTTTCCTCGACGTTAAAGATAACGAAAACGTCGGAGTTTAGCCCGTCGCTCGCGTAATCTTCGTTTTTGCATTTGCACGCGTTGTAAACGACAAAATCGGGATGAAATTCCGCTAGCTCGCTCTCGCTTGGGCGGATGAACATATTTTTAACAAAATGCGCCTGCCACGCGACTTCGGTTACGAAACGCACATTTTTGCGGCTGGATTTACTGGCGCCGCAATAGGCGTCTTGGATAAAGATTTCCTTGCCGCTTAGTTGAGCTTTGGCTTTGGCTAAAAGCTTATCGAAAAGCTCTTTTGAGATGGGCTGATTTACCTTGCCCCAGGCGATGTATTTTTGGCTCGGGTCCTGCTTTACGAAGTACTTGTCCTTAGGGCTGCGACCCGTAAAGATGCCCGTGTCCACCATAAAGGTGCCGTTGCTTGATACGCGTCCTTCACCCCTTGCCTTTTCAAGCTCGAAAAGCTCGTCGTAGCTTAGGTTGTGATTGATTTTTTTGATATTTTTAAGACCTAGTTTGTCCAAATCATTCGGAGTTGTCATTTTGCGTCCTTTTTAAATTAAATTTTGATAAAAGATTGCGCTATTATAGCTTAAAATTTAGGTGAGCTCGCTTAAGCGCTGAGGATGATCGCCATGAAATTTAGGCGGAAGCGCCCGCCTAAATTTTAGAGCTTATCTTAAAATCGCGAGCACCTGATCGGCATCGACCGTATCGCCTTGAGCGATCAAAATTTTATCGATTACGCCATCACGCGGGCTTTCGATATTTATCTCCATCTTCATCGCTTCAAGCACGATGACATTCTGTCCTGCCTTAACAGCGTCGCCTTCCTTTATTAAAATTTTAAATACATTACTAGGAAGCGTCGCTTTTATATCGTTATCGTCCGCACCGCCTCGCGCGTCAGCAGTGGGCTGCTCGCCGGCGGAGCGTTGCGGCTGCGGCTTTGCGGGCGCTGAGGTATCGAAGCTGACGTCGTATCGATCACCGTTTACGAGCACGTTTTGTCCGGCAAATTCTACGTTGTAAATTTTGCCGTTAATCTTAACATCAAATTTGCCGTTTTTAGAAATACCGCTTTGATGGCTTACGGCGGGTGCTACGTCCTCTTTTTTGCGGCTCATCACCTTGCCCTCGCCTTTTAAAAACGCGATGCCCTTTTCTTTGCACGCAAGCGCGATAAATATATTCTCCTCGCTAGGCTCGATGCCCTGCTCGCGTAGAATCTTCTGCGCATACGCGACGCTCTTGCTCTCGTCGGTATCGGCGATATCTACGGCGTGTTTGGTCGTAGGCTGTAGTCCGAGCTGCTCCGCCGCCAGCTTAATCACGCCTTCATCCGGCTTAACGGGCGTTTTGCCGAAATAACCTAACACCATCTTGCCGTAGCCCTCGGCAATCTTTTTCCACGGACCAAACATTACGTTGTTAAACGCTTGCTGGAAATAAAACTGGCTAACCGGCGTTACGCTCGTGCCGAAGCCGCCCTTTTCGACGACCTCGCGCATGGCCTTGATGACGGCTGGGAATTTGTCTAAAATTTTATTATCGCGCATCATCTGGGTGTTTGCGGTAAGTGCGCCTCCAGGCATCGGGCTAAACGGAATGAGCGGGCTTACCTGCGTGGCCTCGGGCGGCATGAAGTAATCCTTCAAGCACTCGCCCAAAACCTCTTCGTATTTTAAAATTTTCTCTGCATCCAGGCCCAGGTCGAAATTTTGCCCCTTCGTCGCGTGCAGCAGCGTAAGGATGTCCGGCTGGCTAGTGCCGCCGCTTACGGGATGCGCGGCAAGGTCGATGCCGTCTACGCCCGCAACGAGCGCAGCCTGATAGCATGCGACGCTAACGCCCGCCGTCTCGTGGGTGTGCAGGCGGATATGCACGCCGTCGCCTAAAATTTTACGCGCGCGCTTGATCGTTTCATAGACCTTCTGCGGGCTGCTGGTGCCGCTTGCGTCTTTGAAGCAGACGCTATCAAACGGAATCTGCGCTTCTAAAATTTGACGCAGAATTCTCTCATAAAACGCCGCGTCGTGCGCGCCGCTGCATCCGGGCGGCAGATCCATCATCGTAACCACGACTTCGTGTTTAAGACCGTGGCGATGTATGCACTCGCCGCTAAATTTTAAATTTTCCACGTCGTTTAACGCATCGAAATTTCGAATCGTCGTCGTGCCGTGCTTGGCAAAAAGCTTGGCGTGCAGATCGATGATCTCGCGGCTGCCTGTATCGAGCGTGACGGTATTTACGCCGCGGCTAAGAGTTTGCAGGTTCGCCTCAGGTCCCACGATGCTTCTAAATTTATCCATCATCTCAAAGGCGTCTTCGTTTAGGTAAAAATATAGGCTCTGAAACCGCGCGCCGCCGCCGAACTCGAAGTGCGTGATGCCCGCGTCTTTGGCCGCGCTAACGGCAGGCAGGAAGTCCTCCATCGCCACGCGCGCGCCGAAAACAGACTGAAATCCGTCGCGAAAGGTCGTATCCATAACGTCGATAAGCTTTTTAGCCATTTTTAGCTCCTAGGTTAAATTTAGCGTGAATTTTAATATTTCTAGCCTAAAAAAGCTTTTAAACCAAAAACCCCCGGAAAGATTGCGAGCGTTAATAGCACTAGAATTTGCAATAAAATAAAAGGTAGCACGCCCTTATAAATGTCCGTAGTATGGATTTGCGGCGGCGTCACGCCCTTTAAGAAAAATATCGAAAATCCAAATGGCGGCGTCATAAACGATGTTTGTAAATTTACAGCGATTAAGATCGCAAACCACACGGGATTGATATGCAAAGACTCTACTATCGGCAAAAGTATCGGCAAAATGATATATGAAATTTCGACATAATCGAGAAAAAATCCAAGCACTATGATAACTACCATCGTAAGCGCGATAAATCCCCATGCTTGACCGGGCAGATTTTCCATAAAATTTTTTACGACCTCATCTCCGCCCGTGTAAGAAAAAATCATCGAAAATGCCGTGGCGCCCATCAAAATCATAAAAACCATGCCCGAAATTTTAGCGGTATTTTTTAGCGCGTCATAGATCAGCCTAAACGAAAACGTGCGGTATAAAACAGCTAGCACTATCGCACCCAAGCAGCCTACCGACGAGCTCTCCGTAGGCGTAGCGATGCCTGCAAAAATAGATCCCAAGACGAGCAAAATCAGCACGAGCACCGGCACGACGTTTTTAAGCGCGATAAAAATTTGCTTTGATTTACTAAGCCCCTCTAGCGGCGGAACAGGCGGCGCATAATCTTTGCAAATATATGAAATAATCGCGATATAAATTACATAAAAACCCACTAGCACAAGCCCAGGAATAACTGCTGCAGAGAAAAGATCGCCCACCGAAACAGAAAGTATATCGCCTAAAATAATCAGCACGATAGAAGGCGGGATAATCTGCCCAAGCGTGCCCGCAGCAGCGATGGTGCCGGTAGCTAGAGGCTTATCGTAGCCGTATTTCATCATCACGGGCAGGCTGATGACGCCCATAGCGATGACAGTCGCACCCACGATGCCCGTCGTAGCCGCAAGTAACGCGCCTACCAAAACGGTGCTGATCGCCACGCCGCCTCGTACGCCGCCGAATAAAAATGCCATCGACTCTAATAAACGCTCCGCAAGGCGAGTCTTTTGCAAAATCATACCCATCAAAATAAAAAGCGGCACCGAAATTAGCAGCTGATTTTCCATAATCGAGTAAATTCTATTAGGCATCAGTGAAAAAAACTGCCTGCTCATATCCTCGAAAGCTTCGGTTAAAATTTCAAAGCCCTGCGCGTAATCCCACGCCTCACTAAGTCCGTAGATAAAGCCGAAAATCACAGCCACGGCGCCGAACGTAAACGCAACGGGAAATCCCAGTAGCAGCATAAAAAGCGCTGCCGCAAACATCACTATGCCTATCATAGCTCGCCACCTTTTATCTCGCCTCGGTAAAATTCCGCCCAAGCGCGAAAAGCGTAAAATTTATATAATTTTAAATTTAAGCTCATTTTGCCCTCACACACTCTGTGCGCCCGAAGAATTCCCACTAAGAAATTCCGAGCCTTTGTTTTCCCTAACATCAAGCAGGGCGTTAATATTTTTAATCAAAAATCCAAATGCGTAGATAAATAAAAACGCATAGCTAAGCGTGATTGCGGACTTGATGATCCAAAGATGCTCCATACCGCCGGGATTGGCGCTGGCCTCATGGCTCGTATAAGCCTCGCTCACATAATCGATCGAAAAAAACGCCACGAGCGCTACGAAAGGCAAAATGAAAAATATCGTGCCTAAGATATTTATGAGTGCTTTTGCAGTGGGATTAAATTTTTCGTAAAAAATATCCACGCGAACGTGAGCATTTTCTTTAAGCGCGTAGGTCACACCGAATAAAAACATCGCCGAATATAGCCACCATGTAAGTTCTTGCATAGCGACGGAATTTGCGGCTGGAAAAAGATAACGCGCCACAACATTGTAAAAAACGACTATAACTAAAAGCGCCAAAAATACGATACTCAATACGCCTAAAATATTTGCGAACGCATCAAAAGCTCTTTCTAATTTGCGTAAAAAATTCCTCAAAATTTTACCCTTTGCTTGAAATTTTTGTTATAAAAGCTGGGATTTTAGCAAAAATATCTGCAATTTATTATAAAATTATGCGCGGAAAGGATTTTTATGATTTTAAAATTTCAAAACAGATACTCTAAAAAATTTCTCGCTTTTTGCGCTATCTGGGCGCTTTTTTGGCTAGCATTTTCATATTTTTTCTTGCAAAAATTCCTTTTTATCTATCCGGAAAGCTTTAGCATTCACGTGAGATTCGCACTTTGCGCCATAGCGCTAGGAGCGGTGATTTTAGCGGTTTGCGGCAAGGACATTTACGGCGCTATCTGCGGATATGCGGTGTGGTTTTACGGCGCGACGCTGGGCTTTGTATCGTCATTAAATTTAGCTAAAATTCACACGGTGCTGCGAGGGAGCGGAGATATGAGCGGGATGAGCGGCTGTGGTGGAGCGGTGAAATTTTTAAATTTTGATCTAAGAGTAGTGCCAATTTTTAAGCCATTTAATAGCTGCGCATTCGACGTACCAGTGGTGCCGACCGATACAACGCTAGAGGGGCTGCAAGCCAAACTAACGGCGCTTTATAGCGGAGGCTGGTATCTATTCCCGGCAAGTAAAAACGTGGATTTAGCACAATTTTGGAGTTTTATCTTTATATTTTTCGGAACTGTTTGGATAATTGGAATTTTTCTTGGATTTATAAATAAAAGGGCGTGGGATTTAAGTCCCACGCAAAATAGGTTATTGGACGATAATAAGAGCGTTTGAACTATAGATATTATCTATATTTTTAAGTCCCGGCATACTCCATACCCGATCACATAAACCATCTCTGCCTTTGGTTAAAGTAACTTGCTCCTTGTTATCATATGTATATGTAGCGCAGATATTACCTTTAACCTTTATAGGATTTGGCACATTCATCATTTGTGAAAAATCCTGGTTATATTCACCTTGTGCCGTATAGTAACCCATTAAATCGTTGAGTGACGTAGCTACGTTATGCGCCGTCCTCACTACTTCAGCATCGTCTCTAGTAGCTGCTAGTTTTGGGATGGCAATTGCCGCCAAAACACCTAAAATCACGATCACGAAAATTAATTCGATCATAGTAAAACCCTTCATGTTTTTATCCTTTGATAAAAAATTTTGGACTTACATTATAGGACGTTTACTATAAATTTAGCTTAAAAATTCTTTGCAAACTCTAACATTTCAGATAAATTTTTCATAGCACTCGCGCCGACCGCCAAATAGTGGTTATTTATCAGGCTTTTTCCGTTATAAAGCGGTGCCTTCATCGTCTTTAGATCTACTACCGCTCCGCCGCTTTGATGCAGCAAAAAATCCCCCGCGGCGATGTCCCAAAGCGAGCAGTCGCTAAATCTCGCATATGCGCTGGCGCCCCCCTCGGCTAAAATACAAAATTTTATCGCAGAGCCTTTGCACATTAGTTGCATTCCAAATTTCTGCGCAAATTGCACGTATTTTGCGGATCTGCTATAGTGCCCTTGCATGAAGATTTGCGGCGCGCTAGTGGGGCGAGCGAGCAGTACGCCGTTTTTATAAACTCCGCCGCCATTTGAGCTATATATATCGCCGCTTATTGGTATGCTGATCACTGCTAAAATTGGGCGCCCATGCTCGATCAGCGCAATGCAGACGCAAAACTCGCCGTTGCGCGCGATAAACTCCTTTGTGCCGTCCAGCGGATCTATCAGCCAAAATCTCTCCTCACTCATGCGCCGTTTGCTATCCAGTACGCACTCTTCCGAGCAGATCGCGATGCCGCTAGGCTCCAGCGTGCGCATTATCACATCATTTGCCGCGAGATCGGCATTCGTAAGTGGCGATCTGTCCGCTTTGACAAAGACATCGAATTTGTCGTAGTTTTGCATTATCGCGACGTTTGCCTTTTTCGCGGCATCCTCGGCAAGCGCCAAAAGCTCATCCAAGCCCACTTTCGCTCCTTAAATTTACCGGCAATTCTATCAAATTTAAAATTCCAAACGTCTAAATTTACGCAAATAAAAACAAGTGAAATTTCAAAATCCTTTAGAATTTTAATATTCTTTTTTATATAATTGCTAAAATTTTTTAAAGGATCAACATGACTCCAGTCGTATTAGATAGCGTTAAACACGCGGATTTACAATATCACGCGGATGCATTCCCCACCGCGCCTTTCGTGCCGGTGATCGCGCCGGAGATCCCGTTTTGCGCAGACAACCTCGTTATAGTATTTACTATCGAAAAAGAGCCCAAAATGGTGGCGCTGCTAGGGCGTACCAAAAACGTTCTAATCGATAAGGATTATAAAGGAACGGTGCCTTCTTCGGTGCAGAATTATCCGTTTTTCCTAGCCCAGATCGGCGAACAGACCGCGATCTGCTTCGATAAAGACGCACAGCAGATCAAGGGCGACGGAGAGGCGCTTTTTAAAGACGGTAAGCCGACGCCGTTTTTACAAAATTTAAAAGAGGTGATGAAAAATTACGCCGATTTAGATATGCGCACGCGCGTTGCAGCGGCGGAATTTCAAAAGGCGGGGATTTTAGAAGCCAAAGAGCTCGGTATCAACTCTAGCGGCAAGGAATCCTCCCTGCTGAACGGCTTTTCGGTCGTAAATCGCGAGAAGCTTTTGAAGCTAAGCGATAAAAAACTCGCGGATTTCGCGCGCCGCGGATATCTAGAGCTAGCGTATTTCCACTTAAAAAGCCTTGCAAATTTTCAGCGCCTAGGCGATAAGATCATGCAGCTCGACCCGCCGACCGCGCCGAAAGAAGCGAAAAAATAGACGTTTTCGCCTCCTAAGTAGCTCATAATTTTTAGGATTTAATATCGCGGATTTATAAAACTTGCAAAACTTACGATTGTTTCGGGGCTTGAAGTTGCCATAACCGCATGCGAGCTTGAAGCCCTAGGAGGCTTTATTCGCGGCTAAACTAAATACACCGCAAATTTAGTTCTAAAATTTTAGCATAGGGTTTTATAACAAAATTTTGCAACAACACAGTATGCAAGATTCCACGCTGAAAATTTCAAGCGAGAAATTTTACTATAAAATTATATTAAATTTAAAATTTAATTTAAGTAGATCGATTTATAAAATTTTATCCACACTGCCTAAAACTTTAGTTTTAAATTTAACCCAAGCCACGCTCTTGCGCCGAAATTCCATCCGCGATTTATAGAAATTCCTGCGGCTCGTATATTTGCACGCCGTGCGCATCGCTGAGAGCCGCATTTATCATCGCGCGAGCGATACTTGCGCCGCTAAGAGGTCTAAATTTACCGAGCACGCAGGCGGGCAGCAGTTTAAAAACCGCCGCCGCGAGCCGTTCTAGCGGGCGAGCATCAGGTCTCTCGCCCAAGATTATCGGCGGACGGACGATCTGAAGACTCTCAAAACCAAGCTCGCTCACGCGCCGCTCAATACGTCCTTTGGCGCGCAGATAAAAGCTTGGCGAACCCTCGTTCGCACCCGGAGATGATACGAGCACAAAGCGCCGCACGCCCGCTGCTTTGCCCCACTTCGCCGCCGCATAGACGTAGTCCACGTCCACGCGCAAAAACGCCTCGCGCGAGCCCGCCCGCTTCATCGTCGTGCCCAGCGCTCAAAAAATTTCGTCAAATTTATGCGGTGCGATATCCGAGATACCCTCAAAATCAATGATCCGCGCGCGAAGCTTAGGGTGGCAAAAGCCTATATCGCGGCGCGCCCATGCCTCTACCTCATCGTAACCCGGGCTATCACAAAGCTCGCGCACCAGCTCTCTGCCTACGACGCCCGTAGCGCCAAGCACCAAGGCGGATTTTCCCATTTTCGTTCCTTGATTTTCTTTAAATTTTAGCGCGTTGTGTGGTTAAATTTTACTTTTACCGTGCCAAAAATTTCGTCTAGTTTGCAAATAGGGCCCGAAAATTGCGCGCTTGAGCCCGCATCGCAAGTCAAATCCATAGCTCACGCGTTAAATTTCAAAGCCACGTTCGGCGCGAAATGCACATCAAATCAGCTTAAATTTTATAAGACTATACGCAGTCTAGAAGCTGCCGTTTCATCGCGACGCGCTAGAAGCGTAAAAATTAGCGTTCTCCCGCGTAGTTAAATCGCGCAGCTTGCAGGCTAAACTCGAAGCTGTTTCGATCCACCGCGCCCACGCACGCGTCGCTATCATAAAGCGCAAGCAGAAATTCCGCCATCTCCTCGCTACAATGGTACCGCACAAAAGCCACGTCGTAGTCGTAGCCGGTATCATCCGTCGCCACGGGGCCAAAAATTACGTCCTGCAGAGTAAAATTTCGCGGCGGAATGAACGAGCTAAATTAAAATCAAATCTGTGCGCGGAGTAGAAAGCGCCCTAGCTAGGCTCGCACCGCCGCTAGCGTTATGATCTGTTTAACCACTTCGCTCGCCGCTTTTAAAGAGCCTACGGGCAGGTATTCGTAGATCGAGTGGAAATTATGCCCGCCGGTAAAGAGGTTCGGGCACGGCAGCCCCTTTGCGGAGATGACGGCGCCGTCGTAGCCGCCTCGCATAGGCTTGATCTTAGGCTCGATATTCAGGCTTTTAAAAGCCTGCTTCGCAAAGCGTATCGCCGGCGCATCATCGTTTTTCAAAAAGTTATAGACGTTTTTATAGCGATCGTTTAGCGAAATTTCGATCCGATCGCCCCAGATCGCGCGAAGCCCGTCCGCAGTTTTTTGCAAAAATTCCATGCGCTGCTCGTATCTTTTCTCGTCAAATTCCCTCACGTCGATCTTTAGGACGGTCTTTGCGCTGTTGCCGCTAAGCTCCTTGACCCAAAAATAACCCTCCTTACCCTCGGTGTATTCGGGCGCCTCGCCCGCGGGCAGCAGCGAGATAAACTTATGCGCCAAAAGCAAGGAATTTACGAGCTTGCCCTTGGCGTTCATCGGATGAGCGGACTGGCCTTTGAAGGTAACGACGCAATCGCCCGCGTTCCAATTCTCGTAGATAAACTCGCCGATGCCGCAGCAATCAAGGCAGTAGCCGAAATCCGCGCCTACCTCGCTTACGTCCAGCGCCTTTGCCCCTAGCAAGCCCTGCTCCTCATCCGGCACGAAGCAAGCGGTTATTTCGCCGTGTTTGATCTGCGGATTTTGGACGAAAAATTCCAGCGCATTTACAATCGCGGCGATCGCCGCCTTATCGTCGGCGCCTAGCAAGCTGGTGCCGTCCGTTACGATGATCTCATCTCCTTTATAATTTTGCAGCTCCTCATTTTCGCTCGCTTTAAGATAGATCTCTAGCTCTTTATTTAGGCAGATATCGCCGCCTTCGTATCTTACGATCTGAGCCTTGGTGTCGCCGCTCTGTTCAGCGCTGGTATCGAGGTGGGCAAAAAACGCTACTCTCGCAGCGGGCGCGTCTAAATTTGAGGGAATTTTAGCGATTAAAATCGACTTTTCGCTAAGGCTGATATTTTTTATGCCCAGAGCTTCAAGCTCGTTTTTTATGAGGCCTGCAAGCTCAAGCTCCTTGGGGTTTGAGGGCATTATGCCCGCTGCACCCGCGACTCTATTCGTGGTAGTGTTGATCTTGGTGTAGTTTAAAAACCTCTGCACGATATCCACAAATAAGCCTTTTATAAAATGACAAATGCGATGACGCAGACGGATAGAAACATCCCTAGAGCCGTTCTTTTAGCGATCTGAATAGGACTTACCATCGCAAGTCCCGCGCAAACGATGCAAGCGCCCGCGATCGGCGATGCGCTCCTGCCTAGCGCGCCGCTTATCGCAACCGCCATACCGAGCTTATCTTGCTCAAAACCCAGCGCGTCGGCGTGCACGGTCACGGCGGTGTTAAACGCCATCGACGCCGCATCTCCAGAGCCCGTTACGACGCCCATAAAAAACGGCACGAAGGTTCCGCCGAATTTTACGTAGCCCTGCTCGTTTTTAAGCCACTCGATTACGAAATCGATCGCGCCGCACGCGCTAAGCCCCGCGACGAAGACGCCTGCTGCGATGATGATGCCTATGATCTCGGCATACGCGCTACCCATTCCTTTGAAAAATTCCTTCGTAATTTTTTGAGGATCGGTTAGAGTAACGGCGATGGTGAGGATAGCACCCAGTAGCATCGCTTCGGCGACGCCCATCTTCGTCCACTTTAGGAAAGAGACCTGATTTAGGCTCGTGCCGCCGATTACCAAGATCACTAGTGGCACTAGCGGCATAAGCGCGTATAAGACGTTTATCTTTTGAGGCTGCGCGTCTAAATTTGAACCGTCGGCGGAATTTGACGCAACGGAATTTGCGCCGCCCTCTTTTTGCGCTAGATAATTCACCCCCTTGGTGTAGTCTTTGCAAACTATCGCCGTTATACTCATTACGATCAAAACCACGATCAAAGCGGTAATCGCGCTAGAAAACTGCACCCCGATGACGTCTTGAACCGTATAGGATGGGTTGTGCGCCTTTACCATATCGGCGACAAATACGTTGTGCGCCGAGCCCGGGCTTAAAACGCTACCGAAAGTGCCCGCAAATACCGCAGCTCCCGCCATCTCCGGTTTAGCGCCCGCAGCCATCATCACGGGGATCAGCGTAGCGCCGACCGCAGCCGAGCAGCCCGCAGCGGAGGGGATAGCGATATTGATAAAATATGTAAGCGCCACGACGATAGGGATCAATAAAAATCCGATATTTCCAAGAGGCCTGGTGAGTAAATTTACAAGAGCGCGGTCGCATTCGGTAAATTTCATCACGAAGGCAAAACCCATACTGGCGCATATCGCCTTAATAAGCCCCGCCTTAGTCATATACGAGGTAAAGGCGCCCAGCCCGTCCAGAGGCTTTAGGCAAAGCACGCACAGTACCAAACCCACACCGATAAGCACGGTTTTAGTATCCTTTTTCATGATTAGCAAAGCGACGACTGCGACGATACCCGCAAGCGCCAAAAGTAACCTAAGTGTCTGCACGATAACTCCTTTTAAATTTTAAATTTACTTCCCACGGCGATGCGCGAGATCTCTTTTTTATACTCGAATTTTAGCACGTCCGCATGCCCCATCACCTCGCACTCGTTTCCGTTTATCAAAAACGCGCTACCCTCGGGCATAGCATAGACGCTGTCATTTTGATTGACGATCAAAAACTCCTCCAGCCGCTCCTCCCTGCTCTCGCCGTTGTGGTTTGAAATTTTACCGCTTATGAAGTGCGGATTGATCTGATACGGAAAGATCCCAAGAGCCACCGGCGAAGGCGGGAAGACGATCGGCATGTCGTTGGTAGTCATCATCGTCTTGCCTGCGACGTTTGCGCCCGCAGACCAGCCGAAATACGGCGTGCCGCTATCCACGGCGTCTTTGATCGCGCCTAAAAGATCAAATTTATAAAGCTCGTTTAGCAGCACGAAGGTATTGCCGCCGCCGATGCAGATCGATTTTGCATTTTTAACAGCGGCTTTCATATCGGAAAAGTGGTGAATCGATCTGATATTGCTATTCTCCAAGCAGTCTGCGACCTTCTGCTCGTATTGCTCGCTTGTGCGCCTAACGCCCGCAAACGGAATGAATAAAATTTCATCCTCCCATAACCTGCCTAAAAATTCCTTGATCCACCCCTTGCAGTGGTTCAGATAGCCGCTGTCTTTGTAACTAGAAGCGCTTAGAAGTAGTGCTTTTTTCATCTCATCTCCTTTAAGCTTTACCGTTTAGCTTATACGCGCAGCGCAGATACACGTCCACTCCCGCAAGCAGCGAGTCCTCGTCGAAGTCGAATTTGGCGTTGTGATGCCCCGCCGCAAGCGTCGTGCCGATCATCAAATATCCGCTCTTGCCTCCCGCGTCCTGCACCGAGCGCATAAAGTGCGCGAAGTCCTCGCATGCGCCGAAGCTTAGCTCTCTTACGATCTTATCGTCGTCGATAAACGGCGACGCCTTCGCCGCATCCTCGTAAAGCTGCGTGGTGGCCTCGTCGCTATCGCCGCCTGCGGTGCCGCCCGTGACCTGCACGTCGTAGCTGACGCCGTAAATTTTAGAAACTCCCTCCACTATGTCCATGCACTTGGCCTTCATAAACTCATTCAGTTCCGTGCTCTCGCCGCGCGTCTCGCACGCGAGATAGCCGTTGGGCGCGATGACGTTGCGTCCTTCGCCCGCGCGCAGCACGCCTACGTTGATACGCGTGACGCCGTCTGCGTGTCTAGTGATGCCGTGCATATCAAGCGCCATCTCGGCTGCGGCAAGCAGGGCGTTGGCTCCGTTTTGCGGCGCGCCCGCGGCATGAGCGGACTTGCCTTTTAAGCTTACGTCAAATTTAGTGGTCGCAAGTAGCTTTTTGGTACCGCAGATGATGCCTCTCATCGTGTTTGCCTGAAAGCCGATATGACCGCCCAGCAGATAATCCACGCCCTTGGTGACGCCCGCAGCTTCCATGCCTACGGCGCCTCTGGTACCCTCCTCGGCGGTTTGGAAGATAAATCTAAATTTACCGCTGAAATCGTCTAAGTTTTGCGCGATCAGCTTTGCTAAAGCAAGTCCCATCGTGATATGCCCGTCGTGCCCGCACGCGTGCGTGATGCCGCTAATGTCTGAGCGAAAGCCCTCTTTAAAAGGACGGTGATCCGCGTCCGTGCTCTCGGTCACGTCCACGCCGTCTATGTCAAATCTAAAAGCGACCGTCTTGCCCGCGCGCCCCGTGTCTATTTCGGCCACGAGACCCGTTAGCCCATCCTCCATCGCATCAAGAAATTTTATCTGATCTGCGTTTAGCAGCTTTTCGGCGCGCTGCCTCGCCTTCTCGCAGGCATCCTTGCTACCTACGCCCTGCCTGGCTTCAGCCTTTACAACCTTGCGACCGAGCTTTATCTCATAGCCCAAGCGCTGCATACGATCTGCGATAACCGCGGTCGTAAAAAAGGTAAACCAGCCCGTCTCGGGGTGCGAGTGAAAAAACCTGCGATCCCCGATCATCTCGCTTTTTAGCGCCTCTACTTTTTGTGCGATAGCATCCATTTTTTCTCCTTTATTTTTTGGCTAAGCTTAACATCGCCGCGGCTAGAACCTTCGTAGCGGCAAACGCGTCGTGCCAGTTTATGCTTTCATTTACGTTGTGGCTGATACCGTCCTTACACGGTACGAAAAGCATCCCCACGCGATCCGCAAGCTCCGTCATATTCATTGCATCGTGTCCCGCGCCGCTAGGAAGCCTTAGGCTTGGAATTTTAAGCTCGCCAGCACAGCTCTCAAGCAGATCTATCATCTCCTCGCTTAGCTTTACGGGGCGATCCTTGATGAGATTTTTTAGTTCAAATCTGCACCCTCTGCGAGCGCAAATTTCATCTATCGCGGCGCAAATTTTATCGTCCGCCGCCCTAAGCGCATCCTCGTCTATATCGCGTATATCAAGACCTAGCGTGCAGGAGCCGGGGATCACATTTAGCACGCCGGGTAGCGCATTTGCATAGCCCGTCGTCGCAACCGTAGTTTTGCCCTCCTTGGCGATCCTCTCCGCGCTTAAAACGATCTCGCTAGCGCAAGCTAGGGCGTCGCAGCGCATATCCATCGGCGTAGCGCCGCTGTGATCGGCTCTGCCCTCGATCCGCAGCTCGTATCGCACGGGCGCAGCGATACCCGTGACGATGCCTACTGGGATGCCGCGTCGCTGCAATACCGGCCCCTGCTCGATATGAAGCTCGATATAGCTATGAAAGCTGGATTTGGGCAAGACGCAGCTTTTTAAATTTGCGGGATTTAACCCGAAACTCTGCATAGCGTCAAACAGCGAAATTCCGTCCCGATCTTTCAGCTCGCCTAGCCGCTGCCGCGATAGCTTGCCGCTGATTATCTTGCTGCCTACGGTCGCCATTTTAAAGCGGCTTGATTCCTCGCAAACAAAGACGATGAGCTCCAGCGGGCGCGCAAGCTCCTCGCCGCTATCTCGCACCGTGCGGATCGCCTCTAAAGCGGCCATGACGCCTAGCGTGCCGTCGTAAAAGCCGCCCTGCGGCACGCTATCGATATGCGAGCCTGCGCTGACAGACGGCAAATCGGGATTTTTAACGCCTCCAAATTTAGCGAAAATATTGCCTGCATCGTCGATTTTGATCTTAAAATTTTCTTTTTGAAGTAGCGATATGAGGAAGTCGCGCGCCTCTTTATCTTCGCGCGAAAACGCAAGCCGCGTAAGCCCGCCGCCCGCCAAAGCCCCGAAGCGGCTTATCTGCTCGAACTCGCCTTTAAAGCGCTGCATGTTTATCTCCATAAATTCCCCTTTTCTTAAAAATTTATGTGTACGGCATTTTAATATTAAATTTATATAACAAAGCTGAAATTTACCTATCGCGGCAGCAAATAGGGCGCTAAAACGGCACGCGAGCAGAGCTGTTTTAAAAATAGCTCTTAAATTTTAATTTTTGCCTTTTAGGCTTTAAAATCGCGACGAGCCTGCTTAACTTCAGACTAAACGGATATAATTATCGCAAAATTTAATGAGGAGTAGGAATGGGACAGGGCTTGCTAGAGGGGCTTTATGAAAAGCTAAATGGGCTTAAAAGCGTGATAGATAAGGAGGAGTGTCTGTTTGGCGCGATAAGAGACGCCGTAGAAGCGGAAAATTTCGAATTTGCCGCGCAAATTTGCGACTTTGTGCTAAACGACGAATTTGAAAAATTCGGCGCGTTTTTAAGAACCAGAGCTCTAATGTGGCTCACGAACTACATCGCGCAAAATTTAAAAGAAAGCGAATACCCGAATTTCGACGACTTTACGGACTGCCTGTGGAAATTTAAATGGATCGTCTCGGGCATCGCCAAAAGCTCTGTAATCGAAAAGGAGCTCATAGACGAGGTAAACGAAGCGATGCTGTTTTACTACGAGCGCTTGGAACTCTCGTTGGCGGCCTACTACAAGGCTTTGATGAATCAAAACATCGACATGGGCGACGCTAGAGAGGCGAAGGCAAACTACGAGCTGTGGAAAAAGCTCGCCAAAGACGATATGGCCGACTGCGAGGCGTGCGAGACATCGGACGAGATCGCGTATTTAAATTTTGCAGGCGAGCACGCAGCGGCGCTTGAGCTAGCCGCGCCGATACTCTCGGGCGAACTAACCTGCTCCGAGGTGCCGCACATAACCTACGCGCCGATACTTTTTAGTATGATTAAAGCAGGCAAGATAGAAGAGGCAAAAACTCTTTTACCAAAGGCCGCGGCGACGATCGAGTCAAATCCTCGCGTCATAAACCAGATCGCGCCGCTAATCGAGATCGCCATTAGGCTGGACGAGCGCGAGACGGCGTTAAGCTTAGCTCGCAAACACTCGCACGCCATACTCGATAGCAACGACGATCTGAACGACCTGCGATTTTTCATCGCAGTTAGCGCGTTCGGTGATGAGGGCGACTACAAAACGGCTTTGGAACTGGCGGGTAAATTTGACGCTAGAAATCAAAACTTCTACTACGCCGATTATCTGAATAAATTTTACGAGGAATTTAGAGTTTGAAAATTTTGACGATTTGAGAATCTGAAATGCTCTACTCGTAAAGCAAATCACCGCCTCTGGCGCGCACAGCGAGATAGTTTAAAATTTGCGGCTCGATACTACTTCGCTCTCGCAACAGCGAGCGCGATAAAATTTATGCCGAACGGGTGCAGGCGGCGCGCGCAGTAAATTTTATACCGCTTACTCGCGCACGTCGGCAGCCGGTCATCAAGATATGCGACGCAACACGCATATGTCATAAATCTTAAATTTTATTTGGTGGGATGAGAACAAAAACGCCACAGCAGCCCACATCATCCGCTAAACCGCGCGGACGGAAGCGAATATCTGCGGCGGCAGGATGTGCGTTCTAAATTTAACCGCCTTGGTCGACGTAAAATCTAAATTTAAACCCGGCCTAGCGCTGATCTCGCAGTGAAAACACGCACAAATCGCAGCGTATCTCATGCTACTACTCAATTTAGCGGCAAATTTAATAGCAAAATTTAAAGCGTGGCGCAATAAAATTTTAAAACAAAATTTCAAGTAGCTTTTTAAATGAAAAATTTAAAGCAGAATCTTGAATGCAGAATTTCAAATAAATTTTAAAATTCCAAGAGTATCATCCCTTGGAATTTTAAATTTAATGCTTGGCTAGGTAATTTGTGTCGTAGTTATTATCCACGAAATCGGGGTTATTCATCATCCTAAGATGAAAATCGCGCGTCGATTTTATACCGCCGATGATGAGCTCATCTAGCGCGACTTTCATCTTCGCAATCGCACGCGCGCGGTCCTTGTCGTAAACGATGAGTTTGCCGATCATACTGTCGTAGTAAGGCGGCACCGAGTAGCCCTCATAGACGTGGCTATCCATACGCACGTTTCTGCCGCCAGGAGCGACGTATTTTGTGATTTTGCCCGGGTTTGGCATAAAACTTTTGGAGTCCTCGGCGGTAATGCGGCACTCAAGCGCATGCCCGCTAAATTTTATCTCGCTTTGAGGTAGCAGCTTCTCGCCCTGCGCGATGCGGATCATCCACTCGATCAGATCGAGCCCGCTTCGCATCTCGCTTACGGTGTGTTCGACCTGCAAGCGAGTATTCATCTCGATGAAATAGAATTTCTTGTCCTTGCTATCATATAAAAACTCAAACGTTCCAGCGCTTGCGTATCCGATCGCCTTAGCGGCGCGAACCGCCGTTTCATGCAGGCTTTTTCGCGTCGGCTCATCCAAGATCACGGCTGGACTTTCTTCGATCAGCTTTTGGTGGCGGCGCTGCATTGAGCAGTCGCGCTCGCCGATATGCACGACGTGTCCATGCTCGTCGCCTAAGACCTGAACCTCGATGTGGCGCGGGTTTGTGATATATTTTTCCATATACATCGTGCCGTCGCCGAATGCGCTCATCGCTTCGCTCTCTGCCGACCAAAAGAGCTTTTCGATATCCTCTTCGCGCTCGACCACGCGCATTCCGCGCCCACCGCCACCGGCTGCGGCTTTAATGATGACCGGATAGCCGATTTCGGCGGCTAGCTTGCGTGCCTCTTCGACGCTTGCGATCGCGCCGTCGCTGCCAGGCACTACAGGAATGCCCGCGCGCATCATCACTTGCTTAGCCTTGCTCTTATCGCTCATTAAAGTCATTGCCTCGACGCTCGGGCCGATAAATTTAATGCCGTGCTTAGCGCAAATTTCTACGAAATTTTGACTTTCGCTCAAAAAGCCGTATCCCGGAAATATCGCGTCAGCTTCGGTTAGCTCGCAGGCTGTGATGATCGCGGGGATATTTAAGTAACTATCGCTACTGCGCGGTCCGCCTATACAGACCGACGCGTCGGCGTATTTCACGTAAAGCGCGTCCTGATCGGCGGTGGAGTGCACGACGATGGCTTGCTTGCCCATCTCTTGGATCGTGCGAAGCGCTCTAAGCGCTATCTCGCCGCGATTTGCGATTAGAATTTTCTTAAGCTCCCTCATAGCTTCTCGACCTCAAACAGCGCCATAGCGTATTCGACGGGTTGTCCGTCTTCGACGAGAGCTTTTTTGATGCGGCAGTCGAATTCCGCTTCGATCTCGTTCATAATCTTCATCGCTTCGATGATACCGATCGTATCACCCTTATGCACGACCTGACCTACGCTTACGAACTCTGCCGCACCGGGGCTCGGCGCCTTATAAAAAGTACCCACCATCGGGCTGTCGATCGTATCCATCGCGCCTTTTGAGGCGGGCTTATCGCCCACGAGCACATTTACCGCAGGCGCAGCAAGCTGCGGGGCAGGTGCCGGTGCGGCGAGCTGAGGCGTGCTCCCACCGCATGGGCCATATTTTTTTATCTCGATCTCAAAATCTTTATCTTTAATTTTTAGCTCGTTAATGCCCTGCTTTTCGCCGAAAAAATCCATTAACTCTTTGATTTCTGCTTTTGTCATAAATTTCTCCTGAAAAAATTTGCGAAATTTTAGCTAAATTTTTATAATTGTTTCTTTAAATGGATTTTTGCGGGACTTTTAAGAAGTGCAAAGCGAAATTTACGACAGAATTTGCGGACTGATTTTAAGGATTTATAGGCTGCGATTTGCCTCGTTCATTTTAAGCTCGAACTTCGCAAGCGAGACACGGAATTTTGCCGCAAGAGCGCAGGATGATTTTAAATCCTTTAAAAATTTAACGCTTAATTTTACGACCGAAATTCTATGCCCAAGCTCAGAGCGCGAAAATTCCGCACTTTGCTTTAAAATTCCACCTTCGGGCTCGTATCAAAATCCTGCGCCTTGCTTTTCTTTAAAATTTTATACCGAAATTTTATTTTAAAGCCTCGCGCCGAAATTATATCCGCGCGAGGTTTCTGCGTTAATGTGTCGCAAAAAAGCTCTGAATTTTCGCTTTATCGCTCGTTTTGCTAAGAGCCAGCATCAGCAGCACGCGCGCCTTTTGTGGATTTAAATTATCTGCGGTTAAAAAGCCTAGCTTTGCGTCGTCCACCTCCGAGCTAACGCTAGTGCTGCCGCTGCCTGTACGGCTTGAGCGCACAACGACCACGCCCGCTTCGCTAGCTTTTGCGAGCGCGGCCTGCAAATCCGGATATAAATTTCCATTGCCTACGCCCGCTACAATAATGCCCTTAGCGCCCTTTTGCACCGCTGCATCGACCAAATCGCCGCTATCTTGCGCGTGTCCATAGATGATATCGACGCGCGGCAAGGCCTTGATATCCTTGATATTAAATTCGCTTGCAACGGTGTGTTTGCGAAGCGGCGCCATATAGAAATTTATGACGCCATAATTTACGGTGCCGATTTTGCCGGAATTCGGCGAGGCAAAAGCCGCAACGTTAGTAGTATTTGTTTTCGTAACCTCGCGCGCGGCGTGGATCTCGTCGTTCATTACTACAAGAGCACCCTTTTCGCGAGCGTTTTTATCTGCCGCGACGGCAACGGCGTTGTATAGATTAAGCGGTCCATCCGCGCTCATCGAGTCTGCGTTTCGCATCGCGCCCACCAAAACTATCGGTTTTTTAGATTTTACTACCAAGCTTAAAAAATACGCCGTCTCCTCCATCGTATCGGTTCCATGCATGATGACGACGCCGTCGACGTCGTTTTTAGTAAGCAGCTCGCTTACGCGGTTTGCGAGCTTGAACCAAATTTCATCGTTCATCTCCTGCGAGCCGATATTTGAAATTTGCTCGCCCTTGATCGTAGCGATATCGTTTATCTGAGGCACCGCCGCCAAAAGCTCGTCCACGCTCTTCGTCCCCGACGTATAATCGCCGCTAAGAGCGCTCGCTCCGCTTCCTGCGATCGTGCCGCCGGTAGCTAAAATATAAATATTTGGCTTCGCAGCAGCCAAAGATGACGCGATAAAAAACGTAATAAACGCAAATTTCCTGAGTAGTCCCATAGTTGCTCCTTAAAAAGTGATAAAATTTTTATAATTTAAGCAAAATTCTAGCATAAAATTTTTATTATATTTTATTTTGCTGCTATAATGCGCGAAAAATTTTGATTATTTTAAGGAAATTTTATGGGACTGAAAAGCGATAAATGGATCAGACAGATGTCGCAGCAGCACGATATGATAGCGCCTTTTTGCGAGGAAAATATCGGTCGCGGCGTCGTTAGCTACGGACTTTCCAGCTACGGATACGACATACGCGTAGCGCGCGAATTTAAAATTTTTACAAATGTCGGTGGAACGGTCGTCGATCCTAAAAATTTCGACGCAAAAAACGTCGTGGATTTTGAGGGCGACGTCTGCATCGTGCCGCCAAATTCCTTCGCGCTAGCGCGCACCATCGAATACTTCAAAATGCCGCGCGATGTGCTTGCGATCTGCCTCGGTAAAAGCACCTACGCGCGCTGCGGCATCATCGTAAACGTAACGCCATTTGAGCCCGGTTTTGAGGGACATATCACGATTGAAATCTCCAACACCACGCCGCTGCCTGCAAAAATTTACGCGAACGAAGGCATCGCGCAGGTTTTGTTTCTGCAAGGAGATGAGCCGTGTGAGGTGAGCTACTGCGATAAAAAGGGCAAATACCAAAGCCAAAAAGGCATCACGCTGCCTAGAATTCTAAAGGATTAAACAATGAAAAATTTAATCATCGTAGAATCCCCCGCAAAAGCCAAAACGATTAAAAAATTCTTAGGCGATGACTACGACGTCGTCGCTTCAAAAGGACATATCCGCGATCTGCCGCAGAAAAAATTCGGCATTAAAATCAAAGATAAAAGCTTCGAGCCCGAATACGAAATCAGCGCCGATCACGATCAGATCGTAAAGCAGATAAAGACGCTGACTAAAAAGGCGGATCAAATTTATCTCGCTACGGACGAGGATCGCGAGGGCGAGGCGATCGCCTATCATATCGCAGCTTCGATCGGCAAGCAGGCGGAGGATCTGCCGCGCATCGTATTTCACGAGATCACCAAAAGCGCGATCTCAAACGCGCTAAGCTCGCCGCGCAAGCTCAATATCGCAAGCGTAAACGCCCAACAAGCGCGCCGCCTGCTCGATCGCATCGTGGGCTACAAGCTAAGTCCGCTTTTAAATTTAAAGATCCAGCGCGGCTTGAGTGCAGGTCGCGTCCAAAGCGCCGCGCTTAAAATCGTCGTCGATCGCGAGCGCGAAATTTTAAATTTTAAACCGGTAGAATTTCACAGCATCGACGCGGTTTTTAAAAAGGACTTGGAAGCCGAGTTCGTAGAATTTCGCGGTAAAAAGATGGAAAAGCTCTCGGTCAAAAACGCGGCGCAGGCTAGCGAGATCGTCCTGACGCTGCAAAAAGACAGATTTAGCGTAGAGAGTATCGAGAGCAAATCGCGCAAAACAAACCCCTACCCACCGTTTATGACCTCGACGCTGCAGCAGGCGGCGAGCACGGCTCTGGGCTTTAATCCGCGAAAGACGATGAGCCTCGCGCAGAGCCTTTACGAGGGGGTTAATACCAAAAACGGCGGCGCGATTACCTACATGCGAACCGACTCGCTAAATATCGCTAAAGAAGCGATCGCGGCGGCTCGCGAGCTCATAGAGGAGCACTTCGGCGAAAAATATCTGCCCAAAAGCGCGAATTTATACGCCACCAAGAGCAAAGGCGCACAGGAGGCGCACGAAGCGATACGACCCACCGATCTAAAGTTTACCCCCGAGCTCGCGCAAAAAATCCTGCCTCGCGACGAATACCGCCTCTACGCGCTCATCTACAACCGCTTCATAGCCTCGCAGATGAGCCCTAGCGTCTCGCAGATCCAAACGATCATCGTGCGCGGCGAAGAGGGCGCGTTTAAGATCAGCGGACGTAAAGTGGAATTTGACGGATTTTACAAGGCTTACGGCGATCTGGATAAGGATAAAATTTTACCGAACTTCGATACCGGCGACGCGATGAGCCTGCAAAGCCTAAGCTCGCAACAGCACTTCACCGAGCCGCCGGCGCGCTATTCGGAAGCAAGCCTCATCAAAAAGCTCGAAAGCCTCGGCATCGGCAGGCCCTCGACCTATGCGCCTACCGTCTCGCTGCTTACGGCGCGCAACTACGTAAATATCGAGCAAAAGCACCTGGTGCCGAGCGAGATCGCCTTCAAGATCACCGAGATGCTGGAGCAAAATTTTAAAAACATCGTCGATAGCGAGTTTACCTCCAAAATGGAGGAAAAACTCGACGACATCGCCGAAAACAAAGCGGACTGGCAGCAAATTTTAGCGGATTTTTACTACCCTTTTATGGACGAGATCGCCAAAGGAAAAACCTCGATCGCAAGCCAAAAGCTAGCCGAAAAGATCGGCGAAGCATGCCCGAACTGCGGCGGCGAGCTACTTAAGAGGCAGGGCAGATTCGGCGAGTTCATCGCTTGCTCGAACTATCCGAAGTGCAAATACTCCCGCAACGCGGACGCTAGCGCCGAAGGGGCGAGCGAGGAAAAGGCGGCGCCCGAAGTGCTAGATGAGAAATGCCCGCAGTGCGGTAAAAATTTGATCAAGCGCAGGGGCAGATACGGCGAGTTTATCGCTTGCGAGGGCTATCCGAAGTGCAAATACTCGCGCAAAATCGAGGGCGCAGCAAAGGAGAAAAAGCCGCTCGTCTCCACGGGCGTTAAGTGCCCGAGCTGCGGCACGGGCGAGATCGTAGAGCGCTTCTCCAGACGCGGCAAATTTTACGGCTGCACAAACTACCCAAAATGCGGCTTTGTGAGCAACTACGCGCCGATTGCGCGCGCATGCCCGCAGTGCGGCAACTCATACATGCTCCGCAAAGAGCTGAAAAAAGGCAACTTCGCCGAGTGCCCACAGTGCAAGCTTAAAGAAGAGATCGATTGATAATAGGCGTCATCTCGGACTCACATCGCGAAACGGAGGTCGCTGCAAGCGCCATAGAGTGGCTGCTCGCGCGCGGAGCGGATCTGCTCGTGCATGCAGAGGGCATCGTCGCAAGCGAGACGCTGCGGCTTTTGCGGCAAAGCGGCAAGCCCTACTTCGCGGTTTTAGGGAACAACGACGAGGCGCTTGCTGAGTTTAAAAATGAGTTCAACCTGTACGATGAGCCCTTTTGCACGGAGTTTGCCGGGCTGCGACTAAAAATAATGCACCATCCGTTTTATCTATTTGACGAGGAGCCCGCGGCGCAAAATGAAGCAGACGAGTTAAATTTAAACGCGGATTTAGGCACGGGTGCGGATCGCGCGGCAAATTTTCGCAAGGAATTCGGCGCAGACCTAGTCAAAAATTTGGACTTTAGCGATGAAGTAAGCCGCGACACGAATTTAGGCTCAAACTGCAGAGCAGATCGCGCGGAAATTTTAATCTCAAATTCTAAAACGGCGGCTTGCTCGGCAAATTTAGACGCAAATTTTAATGCTGCGGACGTTGATGAAATTTTAAACGGCGCGCGCGGTGCAGACGAAAATTTCAAAAACGCGCATAACACGAGCGCGAATTTCAAAAGCAGGCAATCCGTAAGTCTAAATGTGAGCTTGGGCTTGAATGCGGGCGCGGATGTGAACTCAAACGCAAATTTAGACTTAAGTCTGGACGCAAACTCAGCCTCGAGCTCGAACGCAAATTTAAACTCAAATGTAAGCGCGAATTTAGCCGCTAATACGAGTCCAGATATAAGCTCTAAAGCAAGCTCGGGTGCGGATCGCGCAGTAAATTTAACGGCGAGTTTAAGCGCGAATTTATCCACACCAAACTCATGCGTAAATTTAGCCGCGCTGAGCTTGGGCTCAAATTTGACCGCGAATTCTTACCCCAATGCAGGCGGTGAAAGTAAAAATCGGAGCCCGTGCGGATGTGGCGCGGATAAAATTTCAACTATCAAAATTTATGGCCACACCCACTATTTCGCCGCGGCGGTGGATAAAAACGGCGCGCTCGTGCTAAATCCGGGCGAGATTTGCGGGCGTAAAAAGCGACTTTTCGAGTTTGCTTACGTCGTAACGCAAGGCGGGAAATTCCGCGTATTTCGCGTCTGTGCCGCACCCGAGAAAGCCCTAAAATGGCGCGAATGCGAGATAAAACTATGAATGAAATTTACGTCCTAATCGCGCTATCGTTTTTGATCTTTGCTTCGCCCTTTTTGGCTAGCCTAGCTAGAATTCCGCTCTCGCCTATGGAGATCATGCTTGGCATCATAGCCGCAAATTTAGGGCTTTTGCCGCCAAGCGCGACCTTCGATCTAGCCGCTCAGATCGGCTTTTGCTACCTTATGTTTTTGGCGGGCTGCGAGGTGGATTTCCGCGCGCTGCTTGCGATGCCGCGCAAAATTTTGCGGCTAATCCTAATCTTTTTGGCGCTACTTTATATCCTAAGCGCGCTTGCGGTTTGGGTGTTTGAACTGCCGCAGATGCTTATCATCGCCGCACCTCTGATGAGCGTCGGGCTGCTTTCGGCGCTGTATAAGGAATACGGCAAGGATCAAGCGTGGCTCAATCTCGCGATGCCCGCGGGCGTGATCGGCGAGCTCATCAGCATCGCCGCCCTCACAGTGGGCGGCATCTACCTTAAAAACGGCTTCGGCGTGGAGATGGCGCTTCATATCGGCGCGCTTTTGGGCTTTTCCGTGGCAGCCTTGGCGGTTTTTAAAGGGCTTGAAATTTTATTTTGGTGGTTCCCCGCGCTAAAAACGGTCATCATGCCCAAATACGACAAAAACGAAAAGGACGTGCGATTTGCGATGGCGCTGTTTTGCCTCATCTGCGCCGGAGTGATGCTTTTGGGGCTTGAGGTCGTCATCGGCGCCTTCATCGCAGGCACCTTTCTGCCGACCTTTTTCTCTCACAAGGACGACCTCATCGAGAAACTATCGTCGTTCGGCTTTGGCTTTTTGGTGCCGATATTTTTCATACACACCGGAGCCGTGATCAAGCTAGAAGCGCTCCTTATGCCCGGAGTGATGAGCTTTGCCGTAAGCCTAGCGGCGCTGATGTTTGGCATCAGGCTGCTTGCGAGCGCTACGTTTTTAAGCACTCTGGGGCGCAAAGGCGCGGTGCTTTTCGCGCTATCGCTATCTATGCCGTTAACCCTCGTCATCGCCACGGCGACGCTTTTTTACTCCACCGCCGCGATCTCGCAAGAGATATACTTCGCGATGATCATCGCCTCGCTAATAGAGGCGCTTGCGTCGATGATTTTGATAAATTTTATTTACAAGAAATTTTAGGACGGGGTTTTAAAATTTTGGAATTATAGGATTTTGGAATTTTAAAATTTTAAAATTCTGCGAAATTCTAGAATTTTATAAAATTTGGTTTTATGCAGGATTAAGATGGAGTTAAATTTAAAGCTCTATTTTGCACTGCGATTGGTTAAGTCTTGTAGTTCCATAGTGTAGTTTGGGATTTGTTCCCGAGTAGAATAACCATACGCTTTTAATATTACATTCAACAGCTTCATTATATCGCTTGCTGACAAAAGAGATGTTTGCTTTGGATTTAAATTGAGCAGTTTCCAAATTCTATGGAATTCTTCGGGTCTCAATGCTTCGTCGATATCATAATCAAGGGTGACTTCAATAACTTCACCATTATAATATAAAATCCAAATTCCTTTAGAATCAGTGCCATGGTCATAATCTGGATCAGGAAAACTATAAATTTTCCATAGCCAACAATCCGCATCTCGATCAATAGTCCATCGCAACTCATTAATAAAAGTCTCATAGTATGGATTATATTTGTAGTAAATTTCACTCAATCCATACTTCTCATCATCCTCTTTAGTGATGATTGCATTTTCAAACGCCATCTGCGCTCCTTGGAATTTAAAATTTAGCGTGCAAACAGAAATTTCAAGTGCAAATTTATGCAAAATTTCGCGACGTAGCCGAAAACGGCAAGCATGGAAATTCTAAACTCGCCGCACTCAAAAATAGGCCGGCGCGCTTGCCGCGACCGCTAACTCTGCTCGGCGCGTATATATTTGCTTTCGCTAGCCGCGGCAAAGCAAAAGCGACTTGTTAGCAAAGCTAGCGATAAAAATTAATCGCAACCCATCCGCAAAATGGCATAACTGCACGATTTATGGACGGGCTAGCAAAACCAAAGCGAGCTGATTAAAATTTAAGCTTTAGCTTGCGGCGCTTAAAAGCCGATTTAAGCTTAGACGCGGTGCGGGCAGCGTACCGCGACACGGCGTCTAGGCTTCAAGCTACATTAAGACTGGAATTTTCGTCTTTTGTAGGAAGTATTTCGACGCGCCGCCTAGGAATATCTCCTTTATGCCGCTGTCCGAGTGCAAGCCCGCGACTATGAGGTCGAAATCGCCCGCGTCTGCATACTCTAGTAGCACCTGTCCCGGGATCTTGCCCTCGGCGTTTAACGCCTCAAAAACATCGATTTTAACGTCATGCAAGGCTAGATAGTCGCTTATGCGGCGCTTCGTTTCGGCAAGATCATCTTGAAGGTAGTGGTTTGCGGTGATGACGGTGACGGATTTGGCGCGCTGTAAAAGCTCTAGCCAATTATCGAGCGCCCTTGCAGACGCCGCAGTGCCGGTAAGCGAAACTAAAATTTTATCCGCCCTAAACTCCTGCAGCTTGCGCGGTATGACGATGCAAGGCTTGCCGCTTTTGGTAACCGCAGCCTCAAACGTGCCGGTGATAGAGCCAGTAGGCGGCACGGAGACCAGCACCAAATCGCAATATTTGGAGTATTTCTCGACCAGCTCGGAACGGATGCCTACCATATGCCTCAAAGCGGCGCTATTTGGGACGTGATCGTCGTCGCTTTGATCTAGGCCCAGCTTGGCGCATTCAGCGTCGAAGATCGCTTTGATCACCTCGCGCTCGGCTCTCATCTCATCGCCCGCGGATTTTAAAAACTCCTCCATCAGCACGCCGCCTTTTAGCGTCATACGGACGTTGTAGATCATCTTAGGATCGAGCTGGCACGCCATTATGTTGATGTGCGTGCCGAAAAATTTATTCACTAGCAGCGCTCCGTGTATGCGCTCTGCCAGCTCCTCGCCGCCGCCGATAGGGAAAAATATCTTTTTAAGCTGCATCTTTACGCTCCTATTAAAATTTTAAGCTAATTCCAGTGAAATTTTAGAGCCTTTCTGCTCGGTCACGCGCACTCGCACCACATCGCCCGCCTTGTAAGGCGTCGTGATAAATTTAGCGCGCAGCAGTCCGTCCACGCCGTCTCGCAGCGAGATAAAGGTGCCGAAATCCAGCACGCTTTGCACCACGCCGTCAAACTCCTCGCCGATTTGAAATTTTACCTCTTTGCGTTCACCGCGCGGCTTACGAAAATCGCGAGAATTTGAAACTATCGATAAAATTTTCTCTTTTGCGCCCGATACACTGCTAGCTTTGGGGCCTTGAATCTTGACCTCACCCTTTTCTCGATCCAGATCGATATTTACGCCGAAGCTTTCGGTGATCTCTTTGATGACCTTGCCGCCTTGGCCGATGATGTCGGGGATTTTGCTTGCCTCGACGCTAAAAATTTCAAGCTTCGGAAGCACATCCTCGTTTATAACGATCGCCGTATCCGCCTTCTCCATCAAGCCCAAAATATGCGCGCGAGCCTGCTTTGCCTGCGCTAGAGCCTCTTTTAAAACCTCCAGGCTGATGCCGCCGAGCTTGATATCCATCTGAAGCGCGGTGATGCCCTCATAGGTGCCCGCGACCTTAAAATCCATATCTCCGTCGTGATCCTCAAGCCCCATTATGTCGGTTAGCACGGCATGCTTGTCGCCCTCAAAAATTAAGCCCATCGCAACGCCCGCAACGAGCTTTAGCGTAGGTACGCCCGCTGCTCGGAGAGAAAGTGCGCCGCCGCAGACAGAAGCCATCGAGCTTGAGCCGTTGCTCTCTAAAATTTCGCTCACTACGCGGATGGACTGCGGCGAGTTTAGATCGATGCTTGGATATAGCGCTCTTTTGGCTAAATTTCCATGTCCCAGCTCGCGTCTGCCGGGGCTTTTGAGCGGACTTGCTTCGCCGACGCAAAAGCCTGGGAAGTTGTAGTTAAACATAAATCTATCGCTGATCGGCTCAAGCTGCGTTAGGCTGTCGCTTAGCTGCGCGTCGCTATCGCCGCCTAGCGTAGTGACGACCAAAGCCTGCGTCTGCCCGCGCGTAAACAGGCAGCTTCCATGCGCGCACGGTAGGATATTTGTCTCGATACTGATCGGGCGCACCTCATCAAGCGCGCGTCCGTCGGCTCTGCGGCGATCTTCGATGATCTGCGTGCGGATGATGCCGCGCTTATACTTGCCGATGACACTGGAGACCGTCTCTTTGCTCCATTCGTTTTGCGCCGCGGCCTCGGTGGTTAAAATTTGATCCACGATTTTGTTTAGTTCGGTAGCGCGTTCGCTCTTTGCCATCTGATTGATCGCCGCTTTGACGGCGTCTTTGTAGTTTGCGTCGATAAAATCCGCGATATCCTCATCCTCGATCTCAGGCTTGTACTCTAGGCTCGCATCCGGCTTTTTAAGCGGCAAAAAAGCCTCTTCATAGGCGGTTGAACCCGCACTTATCGCCTTTGCGGCAAAATCGATCGCATCTACCATCAGATCTTCGCTAAATTCATTCATCTGCTGTGCACCGCCTCTAATCTGCGGCAAGGAGCGCATCTCGATCATCAAAAGCTCATCGCCGACGCCGGCTACGTAAAGATCGAGCACGCTAGCTTTAAGCGCGGAGTTGCTCGGATTTAAGATGAAATTTCCGTTTTGATAGCCTATGCGCACGCCGCAAACGGGCGCCTTAATCGGGATGTCGCTAAGATACAGCGCCGCGGACGCCGCATTAAGAGCGACGACTTGCAGATCGACCTCGGGGTCCGCCGATAGCACATAAACTACGATCTGCGTCGGATACGCATATCCCTTTGGAAAGAGCGGGCGCAGCGAGCGATCTATGATGCGGCTGGTAAGCGTCTCAAAATCGCCTGGCTTGGTCTCGCGCTTGATGTAGCCTCCGGGGATTCTGCCCGCTGCGTACATCTTTTCGATATATTGCACGGTAAGGGGCAAAAAGTCCTCCTGCACCTGCGTCTCTTCTCGCGCTACGGTAGCGAGCACGACGGTATTTTTTACGCGCAAAAGCGCCGCACCCGCGGCTTGCTTTGCGACCTTATTGATATCGAAAATTTCGGTATTGCCATTTACTTCAATTTTGCACTGCATTAATTTTCTCCTTGTTTTTGTTAGTCTCGTGAAACGGCAGATAAAGCGGGCATTTGTTTAAAATTTGCATTATCTCCTCCGCGCTTGAGAGCGTTTTTTCTTTGTAATAAAAATCCACATTCACAAAATCTCTGATCTTGTGAACGGCATAAATTCCATCTACTAGCATGGCGATCTCGTCTGCATTATCGCTGCCGATAATGGGCGTGGCGTAAAAGATCGCTTTGGCGTTTAAGCTTACGAGCGTCTTTATGCAAGTAAGTGCGGTCAGCCCGCTCTCACACCCCTCATCTACCAAGATGACGTTTTTTTTCTCTAAATTTCCCAAAAGCTCGCCCTTGCGAAATTTATACATGTTTTTTAAAATTTTCTCCTCATAAAGTCTGTTCGCCTGCCCGTAAACGTAATCCAGGCTGATGCCGAAGCTTCGCACGAGCTCATCCACCATCACGATCTCTTGGGTTTCGCTTACGCACGCGATCGCACATTCAGGATTATTTGGCGCTAAAACGGGCTCAGTAAATAAAAACTCATAAGCAAGCCCCAGCTTTAGAGCAAGATGGTTTGCGATAGGAAGCGACTCCAAAGACTGAGCGATTATTAGAAAATTTTCGTTTTTGATCACGGTGGCGGGTAAAATCTCTGCGAGTTTCATCGCGGCGTCGATTTGGTTTTCAAACATCAGCTCGGCTCTAGGCGTCATTATTTTTCGCTTCCGTATTCGCTATCTACTGAAAAATCATACCCTACTCCGCCGAACGGATAGAAATTTACGAGAAAGTAAATTCCGCGCTCCTTGCTTGCTTTGCTGTAGCCCGTCGTACTAGTATTTTTAGGCTCGATATCCTCTTGATACACAAAAGAGTAATTCCAACACTTGCGCGTATGAGAAAATCCCACGCGCCACATTTTAGAATAAGATCGCTCCAAGTCGTAATCCCAACGCCCAAAAATTTTATTATTCCTAGGCAAATTTACCGAAGCATTTACGATGCCGTAGTTATCTTTCGTATAGCGTTTAGGCTCCATGCTAAGTTTTTCATATTCGTAAGCGTGACTAAGTCCAAAGCTAAAGTCGTCGTTGGAGTAGTTGGCATAGGTATAGACTTTATCAAAGCTTTTATATTTATGTGAGTAGGTAAAGCGGTTCCCGATATTTAGTCCATTTGCAAAATACGCATCGATGCGGTGTTCTAAATCATCGAACTCGTGATCGTCGAAGTCATATCGCTGCTTGACGCTATGGCGTAAAAATTTACGTCCGTCTTCATTATAAAAAAACTGCGTCATACTTAAAGCTGCATTTTCGTGGGTGTATTCGTCGCTAAGCTCGCTCAAGAAGTTATCCTCCCAATAAAGCGAGTCTTGCAAGTTACCTAGCCGCGAGCGGTCTACTGCGCCGCGAGCAAGGTCGTATTTATACTGATGATACTTTAAAATTCTATCCTCGATGTCGCCTTGCTGCCATCCGGGAATTCTAAAATCCGCTCTCCAGCTCATAGTGTGATACAAGCTATCGTAAGCCCTGGCTACGTCGGTGTAGAGTGAAAGCTCGGTGTATTGATTAGCGTAGAAAGTGCTTTTATCCTCGCCAAGATCGCCGTTTGCGTAGTAGAATTTATCGTGCCAATCGATATTAGTCATATACACTCGCTCGGTAAAGGCGAAATTTAAATAATCCGCCAGTAGTGGCGTGCTTATACTAATCGGTACGTCAAACTCATATTGGCGAGCAGTCGCGCCCTCCCATCTGGTGTAATTACGCGCTTTTGCATCAAGCGAATAGATCAAATTTGGCAGTCCCAAATCATTGCTAAATTTATGATATTGAAGCGTCGGAAGCTCTTGGACGGTATCTTCGTTGCGGAAGGTATTATCGGCGTTTAGCTTGCTTGTATCGATGTAGTATCGTCCGTAAGCGCCAAAATAGTGCTCGTCTGAGGTCAAATAATAATTCAGCCGTGAAGTTACGAGCGAGTTATCCGCATCGTTGCCAAGACCTCCCTTTTCCTTCAGATCGTAGTATTCAAGGTCGTTTAACTGAGTAAAGTCGATCCATAAATTTTCGCGCAGATCGCCGTCTAGCAGATAGGTCGCAAGCTTGCTGCGATCGTATTGCACCTCAAAGCCGTGGTGACGCTCGTTTTTGTATTCGAGGCGTTTTTGCGCTCGCGAAAAGTTATCGAAAACTCCGCCTCTAATCTCGCCGTAAGAATACGGAGACTCCGTAAATCGAAATGTCCCGTATACGCCAAAGCCCCTGCGCGTGCGCACCTGCGGATCGAGCTGAAAATCCCAGCTATCGTAAGGCGCAAAATAGATCGGTTGCTTGTAGTAAATCCCCTCCTTGCTGATGTAGCCGGCCTCTGGAGGCAGTAGGCCCGTGCGGCGCGTGCGGTCGGTCGGGAAGCCGAAATACGGCAAATAGAGCACCGGCACGTCGCCCACGTAAAATCTCGGATTAAAAAGATGGAGGAATTTGCTCTCTTTATTGAGCATGCCGCTACTAAATTTGATGCGCCAATCAGGATCGGTAACGTTGCAGCTAGATACGCTAGAGCCCTCCACGCGGTAATACTCGCTATCGCTGCAGCTGGCGTCGTTTTGCATCCAAAGCTCGGAGTCCTTGTCCATCATAAAATTTACGTCGGCTTGCTGCTTATCGTTTTTCAGATCGATTTTGATATATTCGGCGCGGGTGGTTTCGCTGCTGCCGCGCATCGCATTGACATTACCAAAAAGCTCGATGATGCCGTTTTGCTCGTCGTATGTAGCGTGATCGGCGGTGATAAAGTAGTCCTGTGAATACACCGTTACGTTGCCACTAGCCTCCGTCAAAAAGCCGTTTTTCTCGACATTATCTGCTATGAGCTCGACGTCTTGGACCTTTGCGCTCGCACTACTTGCTAAAAGAGCGCTAAAACTAAGCGCTAGAATTTTAAATTTTTTACTCTTTTTCAATCTCTACCACCAATGTTTTCGCCGCCATATCATGCAGGCTCTGACGCGAGTTCGTAAAAAGCGCCACCAAAAATCCCATATAAAAGATCATCTCGCTTATCAACCTAACCGCCGCGCGGATCGCTGCAGTAGCGATATCCATAGAGCTGCCGTCAGCGCGGACGCAATAAATTTTAACCGCAAGCTTGCCTAGCGTCGCGCCGTATAGATAGACAAAAATCGCCTGATATAAAAATTTTATTATCGCGTAATGCAAAATGAATTTTGACGCGATCTTTTGTACCTCAAAATTACTTCCGCTCTGCGCCGCTGCGACAAGCTCTGGCTCGTCGATGGCAAATAGCACAACCACAAAAAGCGTTACGCTCACCGCTTCGTCAATACTAAACGCAATTACGCGCTTGCTAAGCGGAGCGATGATCAAATTTTATCTCTTAAGGCTTGGTACGCGATATCGCGCCTATACTGCGCGCCGCTAAATTTTATATTTTCGCACAGCGCGTAAGCCGCATCGCGCGCCTGCTTTAGGCTCTGCGCGACGCCCACGCCTACCAAAACGCGCCCGCCGCTAGCGTAAATCCGCCCCTCTCGCTCACTCACGCCTGCGTAGCAGATATGTGCGCCCGCAGGAATTTCGCCCGTCTTGATCGGCTCAGGCTGCGAAGAGCCGTAAGGGTAGCGCTCGCTAGCCATCACGACGCCCACCGCAAATCGCTCTTTTAAGCTTATGCTGCTTAGCTTGCCTACGGCGGCGTTGTATAAAATTTCGCTCAAATTTCCGTCAATTAGCGGCATCAAAACCTCGCACTCCGGATCGCCTAAGCGGACGTTGTACTCCAGTACATACGGCTCGCCGCCCACGATCATAAGCCCCACGAATAGCACGCCGCAAAAGGGCGCGCCCTGCTGCCGCATCCCTTTTAGCGTAGGTGCTACGATCTCGCTCTGCACTCTTTTTATCAGCGCGGCATCCGCTAGCGGGCTTGGCGCATAAGCTCCCATGCCGCCGGTATTTGGGCCTAGATCGCCGTCAAGCAATTTTTTGTGATCCTGCGCTACGGGCAGACTTACGAAATTCTCCCCGTCGCAGATCGCAAAAAAGCTCAGCTCGAAGCCCTCTAAAAACTCCTCCACGACGACGCGCTTACCCGCTTCGCCGAAGCTTTCACCGCTTAGCATATCCGCGGCGGCTTTTTTAGCTTCATCTTTGGAATTTGCGATGATGACGCCCTTGCCCGCGCACAGGCCGTCCGCTTTGACCACGACGCGGCCGTTTAGGGTGTCTATAAATTTTGAAATTTCGGATAGATCGTCGCTGCTTAGAAATTTTGCGGTTTTGATATGATTTTGCGCTAGAAAGTCCTTCATATAGGCTTTAGAGCCCTCAAGCTTCGCCGCAGCGGCGCTGGGGCCGAATATCGCGAGACCTTGCGCTTTAAAAATATCCACGATACCTTTTGTAAGAGGCTCTTCGGCGCCCACGACGGTAAGGGCTACGTCGTTGTTTTTGGCAAAGAGCGCGAGCTCATTAAAATCTTTTAAATCTAAATTTTTACCAAGCGCCTTTGTAGCGCCGTTTCCCGGAGCAAAATACAGATTTAAAACGTTTTTATCCTCGCGAAGTCTTAGCCCGATCGCGTATTCTCTACCGCCGCCGCCGATTATTAGGATA